>NZ_JBEOYD010000037.1:0-103673 GCF_040296885.1 Streptomyces sp. NPDC001980
AGTTGGGCAGCGGTGACCTCGGCGACGTCGTCCTCGGGTCCGAGACGGACGGCGTCCAGGAGCTGGCACCAAGAGGTGCGGCCCGATTCGAGGGCCCCTCCGGGGACCGTCAGTTCCCGTTCCAGCCGGGGACGGTCGGCAGTACCTGCTCCGCGACCCGCACCAGGGCCGTGTCGTCCGGCGGTACGTCGTCCTGCCGCCACAGCGCGACCTCGAACGTGCCCTTGCCGTCGTCCTTGCCGTGCTTGGAGACCAGGAGGCAGCGCGCGGTGCCGCCGGGGCCCGTGCTCGCCTTGCCACCACCGAGGCTGAATCCGATGGATATGGTCGGGCTGGAGTAGAGGACGGCGGGGTGCCCGAGGACGGTCGTCCTGCGGGCGTCGCCCATCAGGCCGCCCACCGTGGCGACGGTCATGTCGTCGTACGACGCCGTCAGCTTCACGGAGTACGTCTCCAGGGTCACCGTCGCCTCGGGTTCGGCGATCTTCGTGCCCCCGGCGAGCGTGAGCCACTCCCCGCTGCCGTCGGCGGTCTCGGCCCGCTCGTGCGAGGTCCCCAGCAGGGCCGGCAGGTCCGGGCGGTTGAGCGCCTTGCACAACCGGGCGCCGGAGACATAGCGGGCCGGCAGGTGGTCGTCCGGCTTCGAGCAGGCCGCCGGTTCACTCGCCGTGTCCTTTTGGTGGACGAACTCCTTCTGCGCCCACAGGGCGCCCACCACCACCGCGAACAACGCCACCGCCGCGAGCGCCTGAAGCCCCGGTCTGCCGTCCTTTTCGGGCTCGGCGAAGCCCTCGTTCATGTCCCCCACCCCCGCTGTGCGTCCCCTGTGCGCGCAGGAGCCTAACTGATGTTCACGGGGAAGGCACACGCCGCACATACCTCTCGGTGGCAGGGGATTCCTTCGGGAGTGTTTGATGGCGGGAGCATGCTGCAAGCCGGAGGAAGCAGGGGGGACGCGGTGACCGACGGACGGGTCGTCGAGGCGGGCGGGAGCGCGCTGGTGGTGCGCCGCAGGCCGCGGGAGCGGACGCGCGCGGCGGTGCTCGTCCTGCACGGCGGGCAGGAGAACGGACTCCGCCCGGCGCGCTCCTGGCAGCCGGCCGCGCTGCGCATGCGCCCCTTCCTCAGCGCCGCCGCCTCGGTCTCCTCGCCCCGTGACGTGCTGATCGGCCAGGTGCGCTACCGCCACCAGGGCTGGAACGACGCCGCCGACCCGCTCCAGGACACCCTGCGCGCCCTCGACGAGCTGCGCGGCCTGGCCGGCGACGCGTCCGTGGTGCTGGTCGGCCACTCGATGGGCGGCCGGGCGGCGCTGCGCGCGGCGGCCGACCCCTCGGTGCGCGGGGTGCTCGCACTGGCCCCCTGGTGCCCGCCCGGCGACCCCGTGGACGATCTCGCCGGGACGAGGATCGTCGTCCTGCACGGGGACCGTGACCGGACCACCGCTCCCGGCGACTCGGCCACGTACGTACGGCACGCCCGTGGCGCCGGTGCTCAGGCCGGGATGGTGCTGCTCAGAGGCGGCGATCACGCGATGCTCCGCCGCAGCCGTGACTGGCACCGGGCCTCCGCGGCCGCCATCAGGCGGTTGCTGCGCCCCGAACGCGACCTCGAAGGCTGGACGGCCGAGGCCTGCGCGTCGGACGAACCGCTTCTGCGCTGATCCCCGCCCTGGTAGGGTGCCTCGCCCCCATGGGCCATCCACCCGCACGGGACATCCACCCAGAGGACTGCCGATGCCGATCGCACGATCGTTCCGGATTGTCACGTACCTGACAGCCATGTTCCTGGTTCTCACCCTGTTCGGCACCGCCCCGGCCACCGCCGGTCCGCAGTCCGCGCAGTCCGCCGGGCAGGCACCGGCCGCGTCGGCCACCGGCACCTGGCAGCCCCCGCTGTCCACCCGGGGCCGCTACATCGTCGACGCCGACGGCAATCGCTTCCGCCTCCGGGCCGCCAACTGGGACGGCGCGCAGGGCTCCTGGACGGGCAGCGGCAGCAGCGCCGATCCCGCGAACCACCACGCCGGCCAGGACTCGTACGGCATCCCCCTCGGCCTGGACCGGGCACCCCTGTCCCAGCTCCTCTCGGACTTCCAGGCACTCGGCATCAACAGCATCCGGCTGCCGTTCTCGAACGAGATGATCCACACGACGACCCCGGTGCCGGACGCCGCGGTCACCGCCAACCCGCAACTGCGCGGCAAGACCCCGCTGGAGGTCTACGACGCCGTCGTGACCGCCCTCACCGGCGCGGGCTTCGCCGTCATCCTCAACAACCACACCAACACCTCCCGTTGGTGCTGCGGCGTCGACGGCAACGAGCGCTGGAACAGCAGCCAGTCGACCCAGCAGTGGGCCGACGACTGGGTCTTCATGGCCCGCCGCTACGCCGCGAACTCCCGTGTCGTGGGCGCCGATCTCTACAACGAGGTACGCCGGGACGTGCTCGACGACCCCAACTGGGGCCTGGGCGACGGCCACGACTGGTACGCGGCGGCCCAGCTGGCCGGCGACCGCATCCTCACCGAGGCGAACCCGAACCTCCTCATCGTCGTCGAGGGCATCAACTGGACGGGCCTGCCGGTCGACGGGCTCCCGCACGGCCGCCCCATGCTCACCCCCGTCCGCACCCTCTCCAACACCCTCGTCGACGCCCACAAACTGGTCTACTCGGCCCACTTCTACGGCTACACCGGCCCCCACCACAGTGGCGCCACCGGCATCGGCGAGACCAGCGACCCCCGCTACCAGGACCTCACCCGCGACGAGCTGTACCAGGCCCTCGCCGACGAGGCCTTCTTCGTCACCACCGAGGGCAAGCACTACACCGCACCGGTCTGGATCAGCGAGTTCGGCATCGGCGCGAACGAGTCGGGCGCGGCCGCCCGTACCTGGTTCGGGAACATCACCGACTACTTCGCCGACCACGACGCCGACTTCGCCTACTGGCCGCTGGTCGGCTGGGCGGGACACGACGACTGGTCGCTGCTCGACTACGACACCTCCGGGCACCGGTCCGGCATCCTCGACGGAGGCGACTGGCGGGCCACCGCCTGGAACCACCTCATGAACTCCGAGAGCCGTACCGGGCACGTCGAACCGGGGACGACCTGGCGCATGCTGTCCACGGACCACGGCGACCAGGTCGAGTCGCTGCGCGTGCGGGCGGGCGGCGACTGGGACTCGGGCGCCTACAAGGCGGTCTGCCCGGACGGGCTGCGGCTGATCGGGCTCGCGCACTCCGGCGGGCGCGGTCTGTGCACCGACGCGACCGCCGGCGACCTGCGCGCCACGGGCAATGCCCAGACGGTGGTCACGGACGAGCGGTACGTGCCGGCGGGCGGCGACTGGGCGTCCGGGTACACCAAACTGCAGTGTCCGGCAGGCCAGTTCGTCATCGGCTACAGCCGTCGCGGGGAGCGGGTGTCGGCGGTGCTGTGCGCACCCGCGCGCGCCGCGTCGAGCGCGAGCGGCCGGACGGTGTGGTTCGACCGGTCCGACAACCGCCCCGCCGACGGGGCGGGCGACGACTTCGCGTCCGGCGCCTACAAGGGCCAGTGTGCCGCCGGCGAGTTGATCGCCGGCGTCGCCTTCACCACCCGGGTGGGCAGTGCGCAGGGGCCCGCCGCCGTGCTGTGTGTCCCCTTGCCTTCCTGATGGGAATTGCCTTCCTGACGGGAAGGCGCGAAGGTTCAGAACGCGCGCGCCAGCCCACCGCCCGGTGCCGGTGCGGTCAGGTCGTCGTGGTGCGGCGGGGTGCCGGGGTTGTCGGCGGTGGCCGCGAGGATGGACTGCTGGAGGCGGCGCAGGCGTGCCGACGGCTCCAGTCCGAGGTCTCTGACGAGGAGGGTGCGCAACTGCCGGTAGACGAGGAGGGCCTCGCCGCGCCGGCCGGAGCGGTAGAGGGCGAGCATGAACTGGGCGTGCAGGTTCTCGTGGGAGCGGTAGCGGCTGGTCAGGACGGTGAGTTCGCCCAGGAGTTCGCGGTGCCGGCCGAGCCGGAGATCGGCCTCGATGCGCTGGTCCAGGGCGCACAGCCGGCTCTCCTCCAGGCGCCGCGCCTCCATGGCCAGGTGGGCCCCGGTGGTTACGTCGGCGAAGGGCGGGCCGGTCCACAGGTCCAGGGCCCGGCGCAGGGTGCCCGCGGCGCCCGCGAGGTTCCCCTCGTCCATGGCGCGACAGCCCTGTTCGCACAGCCGCTCGAACTCCCGGATGTCGCTGCCTCCGCCTCCGGTGGCGAGCAGGTAGCCGCCGGGCAGGGTCACCAGCACGTCCTTCGCGGACCGGGCGGCCGCGTCCTCGGGATCCGCGCCCCGGCGCAGCGCCGCCGCGATCAGTTCCCTGAGCTGGAGCACGTAGGTCTGCAGGGTGGTGCGGGCGCTGCGCGGTGGAGTGCCCGCCCAGAGTTCCTCGATCAGGGTCGGGACGGGCACCACCTGGTCGGCGCGCAGTGCCAGCAGAGCCAGCAGCTGGCGGGGCTTCGGTGCGGTCGGGGCGATGGAGGCCCCGTTCTCCCTCACGTCCAGTGCTCCCAGCAGCCCGATGTCCACACGCGTCTCCCTGGCCTTCTCATCTGACACTTCGCCAGTAGAAAACAGCATGACCGGTCTGTCAACAGACTGCTGACCGAAGCGCTTCCGGCGAACCGCCGGAGAACCGCCACAGGACTGCACCTCTCCCCTACCGGCCGCCGAAGTGGCAGCGTATGCCGCTCTTTCGGCGACCGGCGGACCGGCCCACAGCCGGGCCGGTCCCTCGAATCGGGCACGGAATCAGGCGGAATCCCGCCCTCCGAGCCACTCAGAAAGAGACCATCCGGTCGGTTACTTGACGGTCGGTTACTTGACCTCGCTCGGGTCAGGTGTCCCGCCCGCCGGTGTCGGCGGGGACGGCGAGCAGCACGATGCCGAGTGCCAGGACTGCCAGTCCGCACCACGAGACGCCCGGCAGGCGCTCGCCCAGGACCGTGACTCCCAGGACGGCGGCCACGGCGGGCTCGGCCAGCGTCATGGCCGTCGCGACCTGGGGGGTGGTGTGGCCGAGGCCGTGCCCGAACAGGCGGTAGCAGAGGAAGGTGGTGATCGCCCCCAGGTACAGGACGACCGTCACTCCCCGCTCTGTCAGCAGTCCGCCGCCCCCGCCCCACAGCACCACCGGCAGCACGAGCAGCGCCGCTCCCGCGAACATCACGCCCAGCACGGCGCCGGAGTGATGCCCGCGGGCGATGAGCTCCCCGCCGACCAGGGCGTACACCGCGTACGACAGGCCGGCGAGCCCGGCCAGCAGGACCCCGAGGGCGTCCACGGGGGCGCCGTCACCGGCGAGTTCCGGGCCGAGGACGAGCACCGTACAGCCGAGGACGGCCGCCGCGGTCGCGGTGGCCCAGCGGGCTGAGGGCCGGGACCGCCGGGTGAACCAGGCGAGGAGGCCCGCCAGGACGGGCGCGCCGCCGAGCGCGATCACGGTGGCCACGGCCACGCCGGTACGCGCCACGGCGGGGTAGAAGGTGAGCGGGTAACCGGCCACTGCCAGGGCGCCCAGGGCGAGCAGTCGGCGTTCGCCGCCGTTGCAGGCTCCGGGCAGGGAGCGGCTGCCGGGTGCGGTCAGGAACAGGAGCAGGCCGCCGAGGGCCAGGCCGGCGGCGCCGATGGCGGCGGCCGGTACTCCGGCGGGGGCGAGGGAACTGGCGGTCCCGGTGGTGCCCCACAGCACGGCGGCCGTGAGGATCGGGAGCGGCCCTGCGAACGGGCCGGTACGGCGGGGACGCGGGCGCGCGGCGGCAGCGCCGCCCGGCGCGCAGGAGGAGCGGGATGAGGTGTCGTTCGGCACAGTCGTGAACTTCCGTCGTCGAATACCGTCTGCGGACTGGTTTCGATGCGGGCGCACGACACGAGCTCCGGGCCGCCTCCAAGGCGGTACCGGGAGCTTGGGTTCGATCCGTCGGTGTGTGCGCCCGTCAGGCGCAGAGCGGCGGCAGAACGACGTGCCAGTAGGTGTTCACGGGGCGATCGTACAGGGGCGGCCGCCGGGACCCGGTGACCGCGGTCGCCGGGCGGCGGGCGAACCGGGTGGTCCGCAGTCGGCGCGCGGCACCTCTCGGTGCCCAGGGCACAGCCGGCGTGCCGATCGATCTTGTCGCTCCCGTGATCACCCGCATCCGCCCGTCGCACGTCGATGACATGACTAGTGTCACTTGTCGTATGGTTCGACCAAGTTTTGGCCAACGTGCGTCGATATCGTTTCCCGGTGCCTGCCCGTGGGAGAGACTCACCCGCGGAGGGGGGACGAGCACGTCCGTTTCACGCCGGACGTGCCATCCCGCAGTGTCGCGTCGCCCAGGGGAAGGCGGCGAGCAGACCAGCGGAGGAATGCATGACGCAGTCGCTTCCGGGGCAGCGCCCTGCCCAGGAGCAGGCTTTCACGGGGCACGGGCGGCCACCCGTCGTCGTGATCGGCGCCGGGCCGTACGGCCTTTCGGTGGCCGCCCACTTGCGGGCGGCGGGGGCGCCGGTTCGTGTCTTCGGTGACGTGATGGGCAGTTGGCGGCACGCCATGGCCACCGGGATGTACCTGAAATCGACGCCGGACGCGACCGACCTGTCGGCGCCCGAGCCCGGCGGCCGGTTGGCGGACTTCCGGCGCGCACACAGCGAGCCGGAACTGACCGAGCTGACACCGATCCCGTGCGACGTCTTCGTACGGTACGGGCAGTGGTTCCAGAAGCGGTACGTCGGTGAGGTCGAGCCGGCCCGGGTGACGTCGGTCGAGCGGTCGGCGGAGGGACCCGGCTTCGTCGTCGGACTGGACGACGGGAAGGAGATGGCGGCCTCGGCCGTCGTGGTGGCGACCGGCCTGAACGGTCTCGCCCACGTCCCGGACGAGCTGCGGCGGCTCGCGCCCGAGGGGCCGGGTCCGCGGGCGCGTGTGTCGCACACCAGCCACCACACGGACCTGTCCGTCTACGCGGGACGCCGGGTGGCCGTCATCGGCGGTGGTCAGTCCGCGCTGGAGAGCGCCGCGCTGCTGCACGAGGCGGGTGCCGAGGCGCAGGTCCTGGTACGTGAGCGGACGGTGCTGTGGGGCATGACGCCCGACCTGTCCCGGCCCTGGACGCAGCGGGTGACCAAGCCGGCCTCGCCGCTCGGCACGGGCTGGATCCTGGCCGGTGTCTGCGCGTCACCCGGTGGTGTGCGGTGGCTGCCCGCGGCGGCCCGGTTGCTGCTGTTCCGGCGGGCGCTCGGCCCCTCGGGCGGCTGGTGGCTGCGGGACCGGGTGGAAGGTGTCGTACCGGTGCACACCTCGCGCCGGGTCACGGGCGCCGCGGTCCAGAGGTCGGAGGTGCGCCTGGACGTCGCGGGCCCCGGGGGCGAGCGCGCGTCCGTCGCGGTCGACCATGTGCTGGCGGCCACCGGTTACCGGCTGGACCTGGACGCGCTGCCGTTCCTGTCGCCCACGGTGCGGCGCGCCGTGGCGTGCGTGCCGGGTTCGAAGGCGCCCGCACTGCGGGGGACGTTCGAGTCGTCGGTGCCCGGCCTGTACTTCACCGGTTCGCTCGCGGCTCCGATGTTCGGGCCGATGATGCGGTTCGTGGCGGGCACGGAGTTCGCCGCCGTACGCATCGCCCGGCACGTCGCGGCCGCCTGAGGAACCGGTCGGCCGATCCCGGCGGGCCTGTCAGCCGATCCTGGCGAGCGGGTCCGCCGAACCGGTTGCCGGGGTGTCGTCGGTGGCGGCCGACAGCACCGACTGCCGTATCCGGCCCAGCGCGGCCGAGGGTTCCAGGCCCTGGTCGCGTACCAGAGTGGTGCGCAGCCGCCGGTAGGCGTCCAGGGCGTCGCTCCGGCGGCCCGCTCGGTGCAGGGCGACCATGAGCTGGCCGCACAGGCTCTCGTGGGTGGGGTGCCGGTCGGCCAGCACGGTGAGTTCGGGGATGAGCTCCCGGTGCCGGCCGAGCCGCAGGTCGGCCTCGATGCGCTGGTCCAGCGCGCACAGCCGGCTCTCCTCCAGCCCGCGGATCCGGGTGCGCAGGTACGCCCCCGCGGTGATGTCGGCCAGGGCCGGCCCCCGCCACAGGTCGAGCGCGGCGCGCAGCAGCCGGGCCGCCTCGCGCTGGTCCCCGGCCTCTCTCGTCCGGTATCCGGTTCCGGCGATCCGCTCGAACTCCCGGACGTCGCTGGTGCCTTCACCGCTGTCGAGGAGATAGCCGCCGGGAACGGTGCACAGGACCTGCTTGGCGGTGCGCGCGCCCGCGCCGTGACGAGTCCCTTGCAGCGCCGCGGCGATGAGGTCGCGCAGATGCATGATGTACGTCTGCAGGGTGGGGCGTGCGCTGCGCGGTGGCTGTGGTCCCCAGAGTTCCTCGGTGAGCGTGCCGACGGTCACCGCCCGGTCGGCGTGCAGCGCGAGCACGGCGAGTACCTGGCGCGGCTTGGGTGCGGTCGGCACGACGGAGACGCCGTTCTCCCGCACGTCGAGAGCGCCGAGTACGCCGATGTCCATGCCGTCCCCCTGCTCGTCCGCCACCGCGGGTGGTGCGCGGCGGTTCCTGAGCCCCCGAGTCAAAAACGGCGCGGTCGGTTTGTCAAACCGGACTCCGGCCGGTTGGCGCGCTCTTGGCCCGGGACCGGGCATCGGAGAGCGCAACGCCCGCGAACTGGTCACTGCGCGCCGCGAGCTGGGGCAGTACCAGGGACCAGAACTGCTCGACGTGCCGAGGTGTGATCCGGTCGCGGTCCTCCGTGCCGAGTACTTCGAAGCCGACCGTCGCGGCGACTATCACCGCGGCCGCCCGGTCCGGCGACACCCCGTCGGCCAGTTCCCCCGCGCGCTGGGCCCGCAGCAGCTCTTCGCACACCCAGCCACGCCACCAGCAGCCGAAGCCCATGCCGTTCTTGCGGGAGGGATCGACGCTCAGCTTGAATCCCGCACGGACGACGACGTCGGCGGCGACCGCGGCCAGGACCTCCCGGGTGACCGTGACCAGCAGGTGCAGTGCGGAGGCGGTCGACGGCCGCCGGTCGGCGACCAGTTGCTCGACGGCCCGCCGGGCCGCGCTCTCCACCTCGATCGCGAGGGCTTCCTTGCTGGGAAAGTGGAAGTGCAGCGCTCCGGCGCTCACTCCGGCCCGCCGGCTGATCGCGGGCAGCGAGGACAGCGCGTATCCGTCGGTGGCGAAGATCTCGGCGGCAGCCAGAACGAGGGCCTGCCGGGTTCGGGCCGCCCGGAGCTGCTTGACCATCGCGTCCCCCTGTTGTTCCGGGCGAATCCGGAATTGGACGGTCCGATTCCCCCTGGGCCTGCAGCATTGCGATTCGAGAACTTTAACAAACAGCACGATTGGTAGGTTTGCCGGCGTTCGAGACTCGGTCGGATGGCAGCGACTGTGCTCCGCCTCGCCGGAGCCATAGGCTTCGGCACGCAACAAACCAGGCGGATGGTTTGGTTCGAGGCTGGTCAGGCCTCGGTGGGCACGGGCGATTCCTGCCGGTGACGCTCGACTTCCTCGACGACCCGGGCACCCCGGTCGGGAGTGGTGTCCAGCCGGATCAGGGCCGCGGGAGTGGCTATGGCCGGCAGTACGTGGTTGTAGAGGACGGAGATCCGGTCGTTGAGATCGGTCCAGTCGGAGACCACCTCGGACATGAACTGGGTCCCGATCCAGGCCCCGAGGAAGCACTCGGCGGTCTCACGCGGGTCGACGTGCGGCAGCACCTCGCCGCGTTCCTTGGCCTCCACGAGCTTGTCCGTCACCAGCTCGGTCCAGGCGGGCCAGGCGCTGCCGAACAGGGAACGCCCCTGGAGGTCGGCGGAGAGCCGTATGCCGGCGAGGAGGATGACCTCCTTCGGGATCCGGTGGGCCAGCGTCATGCCGATGTCCACCCACTCCTGGAGCTTCAGCTCGCGCGGCACCCAGTAGTCGTCGCTGATCTGGGCGTTGATCACGCCCCGAGCGAGGGCTTCCTTGGAGTCGAAGTGGAAGTACAGGGCGCCCTTGGTGACTCCGGCCCGCTCGAGGATCTCGGAGATCGTGGCTGCCGTGTAGCCGCGCTCGGCGAAGACCGCGGCGGCGGCCTCGACAACAGCGCGCCGGGTCCGAATCGCACGCTCCTGACGCGCCATGGGGACCCCTCCTCGGTCAAAACAAAACCGGACGTGACGTACCTTACCCCAATCGGGGGTTGGTATTTCGGCCGCACAGGGCCGATTCCCGGTCGGTCCCGCTCCGCCTCCGCCCCGGTTCCGCGCCGGTCGTGCGCCGGAGCCCGAGCGTCGGCGGGCGATCTGCCGGGCAGTTCACCAGGCGGTGCGCCCGCCGTCCACGGTAAGTGTGGCACCCATGACGACGCTCACCTTGCCACCGCACAGCCAGGCGGCGGCCTCCGCGGCCTCCTCCGGGTCGGCGGCGCGGGCCTGCAGGGCGGAGCGGCAGGCGCGCGCCTCGTTCCCGGGGGCCCGGCGAACCAGTCGTCGATCATCTCCGAGCGGGTCGGGCCGGGGGCGGTGGCGGCCCCGATGCCGCTGCCCGCGCCGGTGACGGGAGTGCTCCGGCCCGCCCGTGCGGCCCCCCCCTCCCCCGCGGTCATCCGGTCACCTCACGTGCACCGGAGAGGGAGTCGGCGTCCTGCCAGACGGTGCCGAGCCCGGCCTCGCGGTCGAGGGTGCGCAGGCGTTCCTCGTCGATCTCGGCGAGGCCGCCGACCAGGTGCCGGACGCCGAGTTCGCGCATCAGCTCGCGCTGGAAGCCGTGTTCGAAGGTGCTGGGACGGCCGACGAAGGGCACGTCCAGATCCTTGGCGTGGCCGGCGAAGCGGGCGACGTCGTCGATGAAGAGGGCCTGGTGGTAGTCGAGGCCGAAGCGGTCCCGGACGATCTCCCGGATGCCGGGGCGGAAGTCGTCGGTACAGATGTAGTGCGGGGCGGTGAACAGGTGCTCCCAGGCGCCGAGATGACGGCGGAAGTGGGTCTCGTCGAGGCCGCCGTAGCAGATGACGTCCAGGCCCAGGCCGCGCAGCCGGTGCAGGAGTTCCTCGGCGCCGTCGAGGGTGTGGACGGGGTGGTCGCGCACGTAGTCCTCGCGCTCGGCGAAGTAGTCGGCGATGGCCTCCTGCTCGCTCACCCCGGCGCCGGTCTCCTCCAGCAGCACCTTCGCGGCCGCGAGCCGGGACTGCGAGAAGAGCCGCTGCTCCAGCTCCCGGGTGTACGCGCCGCCGTACTTGAGGACGAGCCGGTGCAGGACGGGACTGAAGCTGTCGTTGAGCAGAACGCCGTCGATGTTGACGGCGGCGAGGCGCAGGGTGCGCAGTGGTTCCATCGGGGTCTCCCTCTCGCAGGCCGTTCGACCATCATGCAGGGGCTGCCGAGGCGGGGTGCGGTTCAGGTACCGCGACGGCCGGGTCAACTCCATGGACTGTGGCCAAAAGAAACCGTCGGACATGTTTCTGCGCGGGCGGTGCGGACCTCGGCTCCATCGACAACAAGCCGTCGACATCTGCCAGTTAGTCCGTTTTTCGCCGCGCCTTCGGGCATAGTTGAGCGCAAAAATACTTGGCCAAACCACTACCGAGCGGAGTCATGCATGGATCGAGTCGAACCACACTTGGTGAATCCTTTACCTAGTGGCCGACCCGAGAAAACCGGTAGGTCCGTATCTTATAGGCGTCGAACAGAGCTTCAAGCCAACGAAGAGCTTTCCGACGGGGGGTCATCGATGAGTCTGTCCACCAGCGAGATCGGAGTCGGTCTGCCCGTACTGCCTCGGCTGACCACCACGGTCCCCAAGGAGTACGTCCACCGCGCGTCCCTCGCCGAGGTGTTCCTCACCGGCTGTACCGCCCAGGACGACGGGCGGCGGTTCTCCCTCACCGGACAGTGGCCCCGCGCCCACACGTTCTTCAACAGCGCCGACGGCTCGAGTCATGACCCGCTCCAGGCCGCCGAGACCTTTCGGCAGGCCGGCATGTTCGTGACGCACGCCGAACACGGCGTACCGCTCGGCCATCACTTCGTCCTGTGGTCGCTCAGCTGCCACACCGATCTGGAGCGGCTGCGGATCGCCTCCCGCCCCACCGACTTCCAACTCGACGTGGCCTGCCCGGACTCCGCACCGGGCGGCCGGACGTCCGCGCGCCGGATGGGCATCGGGTTCACCCTGCGCCGGGACGGCGCCCCCGTGGCCCACGGGGAGGGGCGGTACTCCATCGTCACGCCGCCCGTCTACGCCCGGCTGCGCGCCAACCGGCCCGAGCAGCAGGCGGTTTCGGTCGGCCCGGTCGTCGCGGCCGATCCGATGCGACCGGCGGCCGTGGGCCGCACCTCCCCCGCCGACGTGGTGCTGACGGCCACGGACACGCCGGACCGCTGGCTGCTCACCCCGGACCTGGACCACCCGATCCTGTTCGACCACGGCGGCGACCACCTGCCCGGCATGGTCCTGATGGAGGGCGCCCGGCAGGCCGCCTGCGCCACGCTGGCACCCCGTGCGCTGATCCCGGCGAGCACGTCCACGTCGTTCAACCGCTACGTCGAACTCGACAGCCCCTGCTGGATCGACGTCACGGGGGTGACGGCCAGGGGCGACGGCACGACGACCGTCGACGTCGTCGGCGTGCAGGACGGCGAGGTCGTCTTCACGTCCACGGTGAGCGGGCCGGTCGTCCAGGCCTGACACGGGGCACTGCTCTTGCTCCGGCACACATCCGCCGCCAGGCCGCTTCGCGGGAGCCCGGCGGCGGATGTCCCACGCGTCAGCGACGGTGACTGAAGGCGTGCCGGTCGTTCACGGCCGGGTGGGCGAAGGCGTGCCGCTCGTCGGCGGGACGGTGGGCGAAGGCGTGCCGCTCGTCCGCGTCACGGCGGGCGAAGGCGTGCCGCTCGTCCGCGTCACGGCGGGCGAAGGCGTGCCGCTCGTCCGCGTCACGGTGGGCGAAGGCGTGCCGCTCGTCCGCGTCACGGCGGTGGTGCAGGCCCCAGGAGGCGGAGTCGACGTAGCGCCCGCGGTCGTTGCGCAGGGTGGCGGTGTCGGCGTCGCGGTTCCACACGGAGGAGCGGCGGTCCTGGTACAGGTCCGTCCGGGTGTCCCGGCCCGCACCGGTGTGGACGCGGACCGTGGCACCGCCCGCCAGCCGGTAGTGGCGGAAGGTGTAGCTGTGGCCCTCGGCGTCCGACAGCGACCAGCCACTGAGGTTCACTTCCCGGCGCAAGGTGTTGGTGACGTCCACCCACTCCCGGTTCAGGGCACGGCCGGAGAAGACCGCGCGGCCCTGCAGGTCGTGCTGTACGGCACTGATGACGACCGCGTCGCGGTGCGGCACCGCGGGGCGGGCTGCGGTCGCCGCGGCCGGCAGGGCCGTGACGCCCACCAGGGCGGCCGCCACGGCGGCGGCGGAGCCGAGACGGCGGGCGGTCGCGGAAACGGAAAAGGACACGTGGTCCCCCTTCGCGGGGTTCGAGCACACCCCGGCCGCGTGCGGCACGAAGCCGCAGGCCGCGAGGGGTGCGTGGGGCGAGATGGCGACCGGACGGCCGCGCAGCCACACCCTGCGCCCCGGCCGGGCACAGACCGGGCGGCACACGGCGCCTATTACGGATCCTTCGCTTTCCTATGACTCTCGGGTGTAACGTCCATTTAGTAGTTGAATGCGGCGATTTGATGGCTCTTCACCCCCTTCCGCCCCACAGGCAACGGCCTCGGCCGCCACCGGCCGATGGGTGAACAGCGTCCATCTCACCCGAAAGTGAGTAACAGTCAGCGGCCGATCGGCCCCCACGGGGAGAAGCGATCTTCCGGGTGTCACGAGGAATTTCCAAACTGGTTAGTAACAAGGGGGGTTCGGGAGAAAGCGTTTACCGCTACGTTTTGGCGTGCCTCATTGGCATGCCCACAACCCTCAGCGCACCCCCTCCCCGTAGGAGACACCCCCATGCGCAGACTCGTTGCCTGTCTGGCGGCCGCCGTCGCCGCTCTCGGCGGGCTCACGGCGACGGCCACTCCGGCCGCGGCGGCCGGTTCGGGCACGTTCAGCGTGCTCACGTACAACGTCGCCGGACTTCCGGAAGGCCTGTCGAGCGCACCCACCCCGCGCGACACCAGCACCACGGCGATCGGCACGCGCATCGCGCCGTACGACATCGTCAACGTCCAGGAGGACTTCAACTACCACGCGTACCTGTACGCCACCGACACCCACCCCTACCGCACCGCGACCAGCGGCGGCGCGGGCATCGGCAGCGGTCTCAACACCGTCTCCAACTACGCCTGGGACGGAGACGACTTCGAGCGCGTCGGCTGGAACTCCTGCCAGATCGACTCGGGCGACTGCCTCACGCCGAAGGGCTTCACCTTCATGCGCGAGCGGCTCGCCGAGGGCGTCTACGTCGACTTCTACAACCTGCACACCAACGCGGGCACGAACGACGGCGACGAGGCCTCCCGGGCCGACAACCTCAGCCAGCTGACCGCCTTCATCGGCACCCACTCGGCCGGCAACGCCGTCGTGGTGATGGGGGACACGAACACCCGCTACACCCGCTCCGCCGACACCATCGCCGAGTTCGCCTCGAACAACGGGCTCACCGACGCCTGGGTGCAGCTGATCCGCGGCGGCAGCGCGCCGGCCAAGGGCAGCGACGCGCTGGTCTGCGACCAGTCCGGGGCGACCGTGCCCAACACCTGCGAGGTCGTCGACAAGGTCCTGTACCGCAGCAGCAAGCTGGTGAACCTGAACGCGACCTCGTACAACAACGAGCACGCCAAGTTCCTGACGTCCGACGGGCTGATGCTCTCCGACCACGACCCGATCACGGTCGGCTTCTCCTGGTCGCAGAACGCCAACTTCCAGCTGAGCGACCAGTTCGGCGGTCCGCACGGCGATTACTACCAGGACATCGACAAGGTGGCCGCCGGCGCCCGCGCCACCAGCATCTCGCTGCGCTCCGGCTCCCGGGTCGACCAGGTCGGCATCGCCCTCGCCGACGGCACGACGCTGACCCACGGCGGCACCGGCGGCACGGCGTCCTCGCTGACGCTGGGCAGCAGCGAGTACGTGACGACGGCGTACCTGTGCGAGAGCAAGTACAACAACACCACCCGCATCTTCTACGCGAAGTTCACCACCAACCTGGGCCGCACCCTCGCCGGAGGTACGACGACCTCGGACTGCGTGACCCGGACCGCCCCGTCGGGCTGGCAGATCGCCGGCTTCCACGGCCGTTCCGGTGACGAGCTGGACAAGGTCGGCTTCATCTACACCAAGCGCTGACCGCGCCCGGCCGGCCGGCGGACCGTTCACGAGGTCCGCCGGCCGGCCGGTGCGAGCGGTTCATCGGCGATGATGGCCGCATGGCCCCCATGGACCTCCGCATCGACGCCACCGACCTGCCCGGCCGCTCCTGCCCGGCGCCCGAAGACAGCGGTTTCTCCCGCTACGGCGGCATCCATGTCGCCGTACAGCGCCGCAACCGCCCCGCCGAGCTGCTCGACGCCCAGCCCGGCGACGCCGCCTCCGCGACCTGGACGCTGCCGTGCAGCGCGGCGGTCTCGGCCACCGGCGTCGACATCACGGGGCCCTACGTCCAGGGCGGTCCCGGGGGCCGGTTCGTCTACCTGTCCTGGGGGACCGTGGACGCCGGGGGTGCGTTCACGATGTTCCGCCGGGCCAAGCTGATGCTCGGCGCCGTCCCGGGCGCGGTGGCCGAGGCGGCGGTGCGGGACGGGCTGCTGGTCGGCCGGCTCGGGCTGACCGACGCCCGGGGCATGCCGCGGTGCGCACGGGTCGTACCGCCGGCCGTCGTCTGGAGCGCCGGGAGCGGTTCTCAGCCGAGTGCCTCGCGGTAGTCGGCGAGCGCCGTCTCGGTGTCCGTCAGGGGGAAGCGGGCGCCGAGGTGCCCGTCGGGACGGACGACGAAGCCGGTGGGGCCGCCGGGGCGGTAGAGGCGGGCGAACTCACCGGCCGTGTCCAGGTATTCGGGGACGAGGGGCACGTGGGTGCCGTCCTCCGTGCGGATGGCCAGGACGTCCCAGCCCGGGGCGAGGACGGCTTTGATCACGTCGGTGGGGTCCGCCGCGTAGAGCAGCACGACGTGGTCCGGGCGGTCCCGCAGGATGTCGAGCAGGCGCAGCGGGTAGGCGGCGAGCGGGGTGGTGAGGCCGGCGCAGTCGGGGGCGCGGTCGCCGGGTTGCGGGACGTCCGCGGGGCCGTAGGGGGCGGTGGCGAGGGGGCCGTCCCGGTAGCCGACGAGGAGCTGGGCCTCGCGGAGCAGGACGGTCCGCGGGTCGTCGGGGTCGGCCGCCGTTCCGTGCACGGTGTGGCGTACGGTGCGGCCGACGACCTCCTCTCCGACCGGGCGGCGCTCGGCGTCGTAGCTGGTGAGCAGGGCGGGACCGGCCTCTCCACGCAGGACGAGGGCGAGCTTCCAGGCGAGGTTGCAGGCGTCCTGGATGCCGGTGTTCATGCCCTGGGCGCCGATGGGCGGATGGATGTGGGCGGCGTCACCGGCGACGAAGACGCGGCCCTCGCCGTAGCGGTCGACGATGCGGTGGCTGATCCGGAAGACGGAGGACCAGCGCAGCTGCGAGAGGGTCGCGGGCCGGGGCGCGAGGCGGTCCACGACGGCCTGGAGGTCGGACAGCTCGGGCAGCCGCCGTCCGCTCAGCGGGCCGTGGGCCACCGCGTCGGCGCCGTCGGCGTTCTCGGGGGAGGGTCCGGAGAGTTCCGACTGTTCCGAGAGGTCCGGCGGGACCCGCATCGCCATGCGGTAGCGGCCCGGTCCGGGCAGCGGGATGCAGACCAGCAGGTCGTCCGTGGTGCCGTCGGCGCCACGGTGCTCGGAGCGGACGGTGTAGCCGGCCGGCAGGTCCCAGTCGGCCACCACGTCGCCGAGCATGTACTCCTCGGTGAAGGCCCCGCCCGGGAAGTCGAGGCCGAGGCTCTTGCGGACCGTGCTGTGCGCCCCGTCGCAGCCGACGAGGTAGCGGACCCGCAGTTCCTCCGCCGTGCCGGAGGCGGTGCGCAGCCGGGCGGTGACGCCGTCCTCGTCCTGGGCGAAGGAGAGCAGTTCGGTGCCGCGTTCGACGGCCGTGCCGAGCCCGTTCAGGTACTCCTCGATGATCCGCTCGACCTCGTACTGCGGCAGCGCGGCGAAGCCGTACGGCACCTCGGGCGGCAGCGTCAGCTCGACCCGGCCGGTCTCCTCGCCGTCGACGTAGCTCAGCTGCCCGCGCAGCCGCACGGCCTGCTCGACGACGGTGCGGGCCAGGCCCATCCGGTCCCAGAGCTCGATGGTGCGCGGCTGGATCCCGACGGCCCTGGCGTACGGCAGCCGGGCCGGGAGCCGGTCGACGAGGCGGCAGTCCGCGCCGTGCCGGCGCAGTTCGGCGGCGGCGCTCAGCCCTACCGGGCCGGCGCCCACGATCAGGACGTCGGTTGTCTGCGTCACGGGCGTCTCCCAGCAGGTGGCCCCGGACCGGTTCCGTCCTTCCATGGTCGCCCCGGCGCGGACGGGCGGCGAGCCGGGGCGCGCCGTCGTGGGTGCTCGGCGCGGCCCGGCGGCTATGTGTGGCTGCCGTAGGTGCGCAGCTTGCGGTAGAGCGTCGCGCGGCCGATGCCCAGGGCGGCCGCCGTCCGGGCCTTGTTTCCGCCGTGGCGGCGCAGGGCCTCCAGGATCGCGGTGCGTTCCGCGTCCTCCATGGGGGTCAGCGGGCGTCCCGCGGGTCCCTCGCGTACGGGGTCGGGCAGTTCGGTGCGTCGGACCGGCCCCACCGCCCGGCGTCGCTGCGCCAACGACCTTACGAGATGGGTGAGTTCGGTGACGTTGCCGGGCCACGGGTACCGCTCGAGGGCGCGCCGGGCATCGAGTGTCCAGGTGAGCGGGGGCCGACCGGGTTCCGGCACCGGGGCCACTGCGGCGAGCAACTCCCTTATGTCCTCTGGGCGTTCGCGCAGGGCGGGCAGGGTGACCGAGCGGGCGGCCAGGGTGTCGAGGAGCCGCTGGAGGCAGGGGCCGGGGGGCGCTCCCGGGGTGTAGGTGACCAACAGGGGTGCGGTGGGCCGGGCTTCGAGCAGGGCGACGACCGCCGCCACGTCGTGCTGGGCCAGGCGTTCGGCGTGGCGCAGTACGAGGCTGCCGCGGGGGTCGGTGGGCAGCGTCTCGTGCAGGTCGCCCTCGGCCGCGTCGACGACGAGCGGCTCGGTCCCGCCGAGCAACTCGCGGGCCAGGGAGGTCTTTCCGGTGCCGCGTTCGCCGACGAGCAGTAACGGGGCGTGGGTGACCGCCAGTTCGGCGGCGCGCTCGGTGGCGTGCCGCCACGGCACCGAGTGCCCGGCCAGCCTGGTGGGCGGGCGCCCTGCGGGGACGGCCGGGGCGCGACCGGGCGCCGGTTGCAGTACGGCGACGGCGCCGACGGTCTCGCCGTGACGGCGGACGATCTCCACCGCGGCGCCGCACGGAAGCCGGGTACCGGGCGCGTCCTCGCGCAGCGCCTCGTGCACGGCGCGTTCCAGGTCCTCGATGTCCCGCGTCGACAGCAGCCGGGCCGCGGCCCCGCTCACCAGCCGGCTGTGGCCGGCGAAGGCCACCACCGGCCGGTCCTGCCCCGCGCACGCCGCGAGGTAGGCGTCCAGCAGGGCCCGCTCCGGCGGGCGGGTGTGCACCCGCAGTTCCGCCTCCACCACCGCGGCCGTCGCCTCGGCCAGCGCCGCCTGCGGATGCGGTGCGCAGCCGCCGCACAGGGCCGAGGCGACGGTGACCGTGCCGACCGGCCTGCCGTCGCCGGGGGCCCGCAGCGGCACGCTCACCGCGGAGACCTCCTGCCACACGTCGAGGATGTGCTCGGGTCCGTGCACCTCGGCGCGGTGGCCGGTGCGCAGGGCCAGGGCCGCGCTGTTGGGGCCGACGCTCTGCTCGGAGAGGTCGGGGCAGAGCGTGTCGCGGGGTGCGTACCCGGCGGACCACAGCACGCGGAGCCGGGCATCGGTGAGGAGGAGGGTGGCGCGCTCGTGGCCGAGTACCGGGGCGAGTCGCTCCAGCACCGGCCGGGCCGCTTCCAGCAGTGCGGGGTCGGACGACTGCGGGGCGCGGCCTGTGCAGTCGGCCGCCGAGTCGGGTCGTACGCCGTAGAAACGGGCGCGCCGCCAGGCGGCCGCCACCTCGTCCGGTACGTCCGCCGGCGGCGGGTGCCCGGCGAGGAAGCGGGCGCGGGCCCTGCGCAGTTGGCCGAGCGCGGGGCGGGCCGTGGACTGCAGGCCGGCCGTGGGGGGATGCTCTGCGGTGGTCATGGCGCCCCTCACCGTACCGGGGACAGTTGAAGGGGCAACGACCGGCCTGCCCCGCCGGGTTCCGCCGTACACCGGGTGTCTCGGATTGAGACACCCACGGCCGCCTCCAGCAATTCATGATCTTGAACGGTCGGTTTCCGTCCTTTCCCCTCCGGAGTTCCCCGTGCACACCGATGTCGTGACCGACGTCCTGATCGTCGGCAGCGGCCCCGCCGGTGCCTCGGCCGCCCTGGCCCTGAGCACCTACGGCGTACCGAACATGGTCGTCACCCGCTACGCGAGTCTCGCCGACACGCCGCGCGCCCACATCACCAACCAGCGCACCATGGAGGTCCTGCGCGACCTCGGGGTCGAGCAGGAGGCCCTTGCGCGGGCCACCCCGCAGCACCTGATGGGAAACACCACCTTCTGCACCAGCCTGGCGGGTGAGGAGCTGGGGCGGGTGCGGTCCTGGGGGAACGAGCCGCTGGTGCAGGCCGCGCACGATCTGGCGAGCCCCACGGTGATGTGTGACATACCACAGCACCTGATGGAGCCGGTCCTGGTCGACGCCGCCGTCGCCCGCGGCACCGTCTTCCGCTACAGCACCGTCTACAAGTCGTTCACGCAGGACGCGGACGGGGTGACCGTCACCGTCGAGGACCGGGTACGCGGCGACGAGTACACGATCCGCGCCAAGTACCTCATCGGCGCGGACGGCGGGCGCTCGAAGGTGGCCGAGGACGCGGGGCTGCCGATGGGCGGCCAGATGGGCGTGGCCGGCAGCGTCAACATCGTCTTCGACGCCGACCTGAGCAGGTACACCGCCCACCGCCCGTCCACCCTGTACTGGGTACTGGCCCCCGGCGCGACCGTCGGCGGCATCGGCGCGGGTCTGGTGCGCTGTGTCCGCCCGTGGACGGAGTGGCTGATCGTGTGGGGGTACGACGTCACGGCGGGCGCCCCCGACCTGACCACCGAGTACTCGGAGTCGGTCGTCCGGCAACTGGTCGGCGACGACGACATCGAGGTGACCGTGAAGTCGTCCTCGGCGTGGACGGTGAACGAGATGTACGCGGAGACGTACTCCAACGGGCGTGTCCTCTGCGCCGGTGACGCCGTGCACCGGCACCCGCCGTCCAACGGGCTCGGCTCGAACACCTCCATGCAGGACTCGTACAACCTGGCCTGGAAGCTGAAGCTGGTCCTCGACGGCACCGCGGACCCGAGCCTCCTCGACACCTACACCGCCGAACGCGCGCCCGTGGGGCGGCAGATCGTCACCCGGGCCAACAAGTCGATCGGCGAGACCGCCCCGATCTTCGAGGCGCTCGACGGCCTCGCCCCGCAGACCCCCGAGCAGCTCTGGGCCAACATCGCCGCCCGCAAGGAGCCCACCGAGGCGGCCGAGAAGCAGCGGGCCCGGCTGCGGGACGCGATCGCCCACAAGGTGTACGAGTTCAACGCGCACGGCGTCGACCTCAACCAGCGCTACGCGTCGGACGCGATCGTCCCCGACGGTACCCCCGACCCCGGCTTCGCGCGCGACCCCGAGCTGTACCACCAGCCCAGCTCCCGCCCGGGCGCCAAGCTCCCGCACGCCTGGATCACGTCGGGCACCCGCACCCTGTCCACCCTGGACACCGTCGGCAGGGGCCGGTTCACCCTGCTCACCGGCATCGGCGGCGAGGGCTGGGTGCGGGCGGCCGCCGCGCAGGACCTCGACATCGCCACGGTCGTCGTCGGCCCCGGCCAGGAGTACGAGGACCCGTACGGCGACTGGGCCCGGCTGAGCGAGGTGTCCGACTCGGGTGCCCTGCTGATACGGCCGGACGGGTACGTCGCCTTCCGGCACCCGGCCGCCGCCGAGAACGCGGCGGACCTGCTCGGCGCGGCGCTGCGGCAGATCCTGGGCCGCGTCTGACCGTTCACGACCGGGGCGGACGACGACCGTACCGCCCCCTCCCCTCCCCTTCCTCTCCTCCCCACGCACGCAACACGAAAGGTGAACAGCATGGCCCTCGGGCTGCTCAGGCGCCGGTGGTCCAAGGACACCCTGGCCCGTTCGGCGGGACTCACCCTGCCCCTCCCGCCCGGTGCGGGCGGGGTCGCCCGGACCGTCCTGGACCCCGTCGACCAGCCGCTCCGCGGCGCCGACGTCACGGTCACCGCGCTGGACACCCACCAGGTGGCGGCCCGGGGCACGACCGATCCCTTCGGCTTCTTCATGGCCGCCCTGCCGCCCGGGCGCTACAGCCTGCTGATCGTCGCCGAGGGTCTGGACCCGCACCGGGAGGCCGTCGACATCGCCGCCGACAGCTGCCCGGCACCCACGCACGTCCGGCTGCAGCCGGCCCGGCAGCTGCCGCTGCCGCCGACCGGCGGATGGGTCTTCGATCCGCCGCACACCGCGATCCGGTTCATCGCCAAGCATGTCGGCATGGCACATGTCCACGGTCGGTTCGAGCGTTTCGACGGTTCGGTCAGCGTCGCCCCGGACATGAGCCAGTCGACGGTCCGGATGCGCATCGACGCGTCGAGCATCAACACCGGGAACACGACCCGCGACAACCATCTGCGTTCCGGGGACTTCCTGGACGTCGAGCGGTATCCGTACATCGACTTCGCCAGCACGCGCTTCGCCTACCGGGGCGGCAGCAAGTGGACGCTCCTCGGCACCCTGACGATGCACGGCGTCAGCCGTTCGGTCTCGCTCGACACCACCTACCTGGGCACGGTCAACGGCGGCTACGGCGAGGAACTGCGCTGCGCCGCGCTCGCCACGGCCGAGCTGCACCGGGAGGACTACACCCTCAACTGGCGGTCGATGCTGGCCCGCGGCATCGCGGTGGTGGGTCCGACGGTGCAGCTGGAACTGGACGTACAGGCGATGTACCGCTCACCGGACACCCCGACCCCGCCGGAGTGACGGGGCGGATCCGCCGGACCGGTGGGCGGGTCAGAGGCCGGTGCCCTGGATGCCGTCCAGTGCCTCCGCGTTCTCGGTGAACCACTCGGCCTCGCCGCCGGGGTGCGGGAGGACGAGGCCGTACTCCATGGTGATGTCCGAGTCGATCTCGTTGAGGCCGGACAGGACCTGCTTCGGGGACACCCCGGCGATCTCCGAGTACGCCGCGGTGATGCTCTTGATCAGGTTCTGCTTGGCCTCCAGGGTCCGGCCGGCCCGGATCGCCCCCTGGATTCCGGAGATCGTAGTGTCGAGTTCGCCGGCGCTGTAGGCGACGCCCTCCGGCAGCTCGTTGAAGAAGACGTGCACGAACACCGCGGGCGCGCCGGTGAACGCGACGTGCGCGTCGGTGAAGGCCTTCGCGATCCGCTGCCGCTGCTCGGTGCCGAGCAGCCCCTTGGGCGACGAGACGTGGTAGATGGGCACGTGCCTGGCTCCTGACGGTGGGTCGGACTTCGGTGCTCGCGCCGGATCAGGCGGCCGTGGCGAGGAACGCCTCGACGTCGGCGGCGAACTCGGTGTGGTGCTGGAAGAGGAACCCGTGCGCGGAGTCGGGGTAGATCTTCACCCGCGCGTGCGGGACCAGGCCGGCTATCAGGTGCGAGTAGTGCGGCAGGATCATCGGGTCGCTGTCGCCGTTGGCCACGAACACCGGCATGCGCAGCGCGCCGAGACGCTCCAGCGAGCCGTGGTCGGGGACGCCCCAGCCGCACACCGCGTCGTACTGCGCCTGGCGGGTGGCCCAGGTCGTGGGCTCGTCGCGGCCCTGCTGCCTGCCGAAGATGCGCTGCAGGAACTCCTTGGCGGCCTGCTGGCTGGTCCCGGACGGGGCGAAGAACACCTTGAGGTAGGCGTCCGCCGTGGGCTCGGGGGCGCCGGTCGCCTCGATGACCTCCGGCGCCCAGCCGTGCATACCCGCGGCTCCGCGCGGTGCGGAGGACGCGAGGACGAGCGAGCGGGCGACGTCCGGACGGGTCAGCGCGATCTCCTGGGCGACGAAACTCCCGATGGAGAAGCCGAGCAGATCGGCCCGGCCCAGGCCCAGCGCGTCCATGAACGCGAGGGCGTCGCGGGCCATCTGGGCGATGGTGCCGGGCGTACGGCCGGTGGTGGCGGCCACACCGACGTTGTCGAACGTCACCACCCGCCGGGCGCCGGCCAGCGCGTCGACGAGCGCGGGGTCCCAGTTGTCGAGGTTGCCGCGGAAGTGCTGCAGCAGGACCAACGGCACCCCGTCGCCGCCGGTGTCCCGGTAGGCGTAGTCGATGCCGTTGCCCGCGCTGACCACTCGGTTCGGCAGCGCCGCGTAGGAACTGGTCATTGATGTGCTCCTGTTCTGCTTCCATACATGTGTCGGGGCACGGCTCGCCGAAACACGGGTGCCTCGCGGCTTCGGCGGCCCCACCGGACCCCTAGAGCCAGGCGGCGAGGAGGGTCTGCCACGGGTCGCCGCCCTCGCGTGCGAGGTAGACGGCGCGTGAGCTCACCCACAGCACGGTGGTCCCGAGATGCTCCGGATACCGCTCGGTCATCGCGTGGAAGAAGTCCACGGGCGTGTCGTGCGCGGCCAGGGTGGCCTCGGCGACGTCGAGGTACTGGCGGGTCTCGGCGACGAGCCGTGCCGCGTCGTCGTCCAGGTTCTTGTTCTGGTGGCTCGCGACGATCCGGCGCGGCTCCAGCGCGGCGACGGTGTCGATGGCCTTCCGCCAGGCGTCGAGACCACCGCCGGCCGCCTCACCGAGGTACTGGTGCACCCCGTTGTAGATCACGTCGCCGGCGACGACGAGGCCGAGGTCCGGGACGTGCAGCACGGTGCAGTCGTCGCTGTCCGCGTGGCCCGCCTCGACGATGTGCAGGTCGTGGCCTTCGAGGGTGAGGCGGTTGCCCGGGACCGTCACGGCGGTGACCGGGGACGGCGGGATCTGGCCGGGCCACATCACGTCCCACAGGGCCTCCCTGGCGGACACGTTGGTGTGCATCTGCTCGATGGTGCCGGCGGAGGCCACCACCTGGGCGCCGAAGCGCTCGGCGAGCATCTGGGCGGTGAACCAGTGGTCGCCGTGGCCGTGGGTGGCGAAGACGTGGGTCAGCCGCTTCCCGCTCGCCGCGACCCAGTCCCCGACCGTGCGTGCCTGCGTGCGGGTCAGGGGCGGGTCGACGAGCACGGCGTCCTGCGCGCCGTGGACGAGGGTGACCGCGACGGGCTGGTAGACGCGGGGCTCACCGTTGGGAAGCAGTTCGGGCAGGCTCTGGGGCAGAGGGTCGAGGACGAGGACGTCGTGGCCGAGGGCGGTGTCGGTGGACACGGTTGCTCCTTCGTGGGATGCCGGCTGCCGGCGCGATGCGGTCCGAGTCGGTTGCGCCGACACCGATGAGGAGTGCGTTCGATGAGCACGCGGTGTCGGGGCCTCAGTGTCGATCGACCGACGATCGCCGGTCTCTCACGCGAATAGGTGAGAGGTGTGCGGGCCGGCCGTCGCTCACGCGCCGGGGCGCGCCGTGCCGGGCGGCTGGTGTCCTCGCCGGACGGGCAGGGTCAGCACGATGCGGGCGCCCTGGGGTGCGGCCCGAGGTGGCTGTGCGGTGAGGGTTCCCCCGTGCGCGGTCGCGATGTCACGGGCGATGGCGAGGCCCAGACCGGTGCCGCCCTCGTCGCGGGTGCGGGCGTTGTCCAGACGGGTGAACCGGTCGAAGACTCGCTCACGGTCCGGTTCGGGGATGCCGGGACCGTCGTCGCGGACCTCGACGAGCAACGCCTGCCGGGTGTGGCGCACCTCGACGGTCACGGTGCTGTGCGCGTGCCGCAGGGCGTTGTCCAGGAGGTTCGTGAAGAGTCGGGCGAGTGCCGTACGACTGCCCAGCACCGTCTCCTCGGCGTCGACGTCGGCATCGGCATCGGCATCGGCATCGGCATCGGGGGACGGATCGGTGGTGAGAACGACGACGGGCTGACCCGGGTACCGTTCCGCGACGGTCCGCCGCAGCAGGTCGGTCACGGACAGCGGCTGCAGGCGCAGCGGCTGACGCGCGTCCAGACGGGCCAGGAGCAGCAGGTCGGCGACGATCTCCTCCAGCCGAGTGGTGTCACGCAGGGCTTCGCCGCCGACGGTGCTCCATTCGGCGTGGTCGGGGCGGGCCATGGCCAGTTCCAGACGGACCTTCAGGGTGGTGAGGGGGCCGCGCAGCTCGTGCGAGGCGTCCGAGGTGAAGGTCCGCAGCCGGCCGACGGCACGCTGGAGTTGGTCCAGGGTGGTGTTCATCGTCTCCGCCAGCAGGGCGACTTCGTCGCCGGAGTCGGGAACCGGGACGCGGTTCTGGAGACTGTGCGCGGAGATGTCGGCGAACTCGGCCCGGATGGTCTCCACCGGTCTCAGCGCCCGGCCCATCGCGTACCAGGCCAGGCCCGCGACCAGCACGACCAGCAGGGCCGTGCACGGGACGAGGGCCCAGGTCAGCGTGGTGACGGCGGTGCGGGCCGGAGCGAGATCGGGGAAGGCCTGCACCAGGATCGGCCCCGCGGGCGTGCCGACACTGGCACTGGCGCCCCCTCGTCCCGTCGAGGTGGTCGTCGACGACCCGGTGGGCGCCGCCGTGTCGAGGACGATGTCCGGCAGGGCGGCCTGTACGTCGGCCGGAGGTGTGCCGGAGCCGAGTCGGCGGGCGGCCTCCTCGACGTGGTCGCGAGCCGCGGTGGCGGCGGAGGTGACGAGGTTGGTGTGGACGGCGTACAGCAGGACCACCGAGCAGGCCGCGAGGGCGAGACCGGCGACCAGCGCGACGGCCGCCGTGGCACGGCCCCGCACCGTCCTCGGTCGCAGCCTCGGACGCCGCCTGCCGACGCGGTCAGGCCCCGTCGGAGCGGAGCCGGTAGGCCCCGCCGGGCACGGTTTCGATGCTCGCCCGGCCGAACGGCCTGTCGATTTTACGGCGTAGCGCACTGACGTAGACCTCCACGATGTTCGGGCCGCCCTCGTAGGCGCTGTCCCAGACCTGTTCGAGGACGTCGGCCTTGCTGACGGCGACGTCCGGGGTGGCCGCGAGCAGGGCCAGGATGTCGAACTCACGGGGGGTGAGGGCGATGTCGGTGTCCGCGCGGCGGCAGCGGCGGGCGGCCGTGTCGATCTCCAGGTCCCCGAAGTGCCGGACGATCTGCCGCTCCGGACGTGCCCGGCGGATCAGGGCGTGCAGCCGGGCGGTGAGGACGACGAAGGAGAAGGGTTTCGTCAGGTAGTCGTCGGCCCCTGTGTCCAGCCCTTCCGCCTCGTCGTACTCGCCGTCCTTCGCGGTCAGCATGAGGATCGGGGTGTTGTCGCCGGACGACCGCAGGTGGGCGCAGACCTTGTAGCCGTTCAGGCCGGGCATCATCACATCGAGAATGATCACGTCGTAGGTGTCGGCTGCCGCCTTGGCGAGACCGTCGAGGCCGTCGTTCGCGGTGTCCACCGCGAAGCCCTGTGAGCGAAGGCCCTGTCTGAGCAGTTCGACGAGTCGGGTGTCGTCGTCCATGAGCAGCACGCGCATGCCCCTACCTTGCCCGACCGGTGGCGCGGGGCGCTGAAGAGGATCTTCAGCACGCTCAGCGGTCCTTCAGCCGTCACCGGCGAGAGTCGGTCCGTACCTACGCGGCGGGGCCGGCGCCGGGTCGGACCCGGCGTTCCGCGTCCCCGACTCTCATCAAGGAGCTGAGTTCATGGACATGCAAGGGCGCAGGACGCCACGCCGACGGAGCGTGGTGACGGCCGGTGCGGTCGCCGTACTCCTCGCTTCCGGCGGTGTCGCCGTCGCGACGGCCCCCGACGGGGGCGGCACGAGCACGGACGGCGGGCCCACGCTCACCCGGGTGTCCGGCAAGCCGTCCCATGTGGAGCCGGCCACTGCGACGCCGGTGACCGACGGCATCCGGCTCACCGAAGTACCCGGCGCGCCGCAGGACGTGCGGCCCGCGGATCCGGCGACCCCTGTGACGGATGTCCCCGTCGTCGGCGGCGACGAGGGACACACGGTGTCGAAGCCGTAGCCCGGGCCTCCCGGTCAGCCCCGCAGGGCCGACCGGGAGCGGGAGAGGACCCGCCATCGGCTCCCGGGGGGCCTCACGATCGCTGACCTGCCGATCCCGTCATAGCGTGGAGGTGCACCGATCGTCCAGGAGCCCCACGGAGTGATCGCGATGATTGAGAGCCGGACCGAGCGGAACAAGGCCGTCGTTCTCGAGTTCCTGACGACTGCGTTCAGTTCCAAGGACTTCGCTTCGCTGGACCGGTACGTGCACCCGGACTACGTCCAGCACAACCCCTTCATCCCGCCGGCCAAGGCCGGACTGCGCAAGTTCATCGCCGGACTGCCCGACGACACCCGCTACGAGCCGGGCGCGATCATCGCCGAGGGCGACCTGGTCATGGTGCACGGCCGCTACTCCGGCGGTCCCGACAAGCCCCTCCTCGGAGTCGACATCTTCCGTTTCGAGGACGGCCTGGTGGTGGAGCACTGGGACGTCCTGCAGAACGAGGTCGACGCGCAGGACACCGTGGCGGGAAATGCCATGTTCACCAACCCGCAGACGAGCCCGGCCTGACCGTCCGGGGCCCGGCGGCCGCGCGGCCGCGCGGCTACGCGAAGACGATGGTGTGGTTGCCGTCGCGGATCACCCGGTCCTCGGCGTGCCAGAGGACGGCGCGGGAGAGGACCGCGCGTTCCACGTCGGCGCCTCGTCGGGTGAGGTCGGCGGCGGTGTGGGCGTGGGTGACACGGACGACGTCCTGTTCGATGATCGGGCCCTCGTCGAGGTCCTCGGTGACGTAGTGCGCGGTCGCGCCGACGAGTTTCACGCCCCGTTCCTTGGCCTTGGCGTACGGCCCGGCACCGATGAAGGCGGGGAGGAAGGAGTGGTGGATGTTGATGATCGGCACCCCGGCCCGCTCGATGAAGTCGCCGGAGAGGATCTGCATGTAGCGGGCCAGGACGACGAAGTCCACGTTGTCCTTGAGCAGTCGCAGGTGTTCTGCCTCGGCGGCCGACTTGTCGGGGCCCGTGGACGGCACGTGGAAGAACGGGATCCCGAAGGAGCGGACCTCGTCGGCGACATCGGGGTGGTTGGAGATCACCATGGCGACGCTGACCGGGAGTTGGCCCTGCCGGTGCCGCCAGAGCAGGTCGAGCAGGCAGTGGTCGGACCTGCTGGCGAAGATCGCGACGCGCTTGGGGGCCGACATGTCGCGCAGGGTGCAGCGCAGCCCGAACTCCCTGACGAGGTGCTCGTCGAGGTCGGCACGGAGGGCGGGCAGGGCGGCCCGCAGGCCGGGGAGGGTGAAGACGGTGCGCTGGAAGAAGGCGCCGCCCTGCGGGTTGTCGGAGTACTGGTCGAGGGAGACGATGTTGGCGCCGTGCCGGCTGAGTACGGTGGTCAGCGCGGCGACGATCCCGGTGGCGTCGGCTCCCTGGACGATCAGGGAGGCCTGGTGGTCCGGCGCGTTGTGCTGCCGGGCGGTACGGGCCCGGGTGTCCTGGGCGAGGGTCATCCGTGGTGGTCCTTCCGGAATTGGGCGACCCATTCCGAGGTGGCCCGCAGCCCGCCGAACGTATAGAAGTGGATCTTCACCTCGCCGTGGCGGGCCGGGTCGTAGCCCTCCGCCAGGGCGTGCAGGAACCGGTCGGGGCCGGCGGTGCCCATCAGGTTGGTGAGGGAGAGGCCGTACTTCCTGGCGATGGCGGCGCTGGTGCCGACGCCGAACCGGGCCGCGTAGGCCATCAGGCGCCGGACGCCGGCCGGGCCGGGGACGCCGACACGGACCGGGAGGGCGATGCCCGCGTCCCGGACCCGTTCGATCCAGGCGAGGACGGGGCCGACGTCGAAGCCGAACTGGGTGATGACGCCGCCGTCCAGGCCGTGCGCGGCGAGCGCGGCGGTCTTGTCGCGCAGCACGGACCACAGGACGTCGCCGGGTATGGCGGGATGGCCCTCCGGGTAGCCGCTGATGCCGACGTGCCGTACCCCGTGCCGCTGGAGCAGGCCGGACTCGATGAGGGACAGGGAGTCCTCGTAGGGGCCTTCGGGGCTCGCCGGGTCGCCGGCGACGGCGAAGACGTTGTCGGAGGTGCCGTCGGTGTGCAGGCCGGTGAGGAACTGTTCGAAGTCGGCGTGGGAGCCGAGCCGCCGGGCGGACAGGTGCGGCACGGGCACGAAGCCGAGCCGCCGGACCGCGCGGGCCGCGTCCAGTCGCATCCGCAGATCCTCGTTGCCGAGGAAGGTGACGTTGATGCGGGTGCCCTGGGGGATCGTGTCGCGGGCCTCCTCCAGTCCGGGGACGTCCTTGCCGGTCATCTCCAGGGAGAAGTCCTCCAGCAGTGTGGTGCCCACCGCCGTCGAGGCCGTGCTGAGGGGGGTCATGGTGCTCCTTGCCGAACGTCGAGCTCCGATTTTCGGACATCACTGACCGGCCGCCGTATCCGGGAGGCCCTGTCCCGGAGGTCGTATCCGGGTGGCCGGATCCGGGTGGCCGGATCAGGCGTCGCGGCGGTACCGGGTGCGGGCGTGCCCGTCGAAGGGGCTCGGCTGCACGGTGGCCCGGATGCGCGGGAGACCGAGGTCGGCGTCGGGGTCGGTACCGGGGCCCGGGTGCTCGCCCCAGACCACGGTCACCTCGGTGCCGGGCGTGGCGTGCGCGGGGTCGATCAGGGTCTGGGCCAGCACGGTGCCGACGGGGTCGATCGAGGCGGACTGCATGGTCACGCCGACGAGGTCGGTGCCGGCTCCGGTGCCGGTGCGGTGCTCCACCCGGTGGCGGGCGTAGCTGAGCACGAAACCGGGGTCGGCGCCGTCGCCCAGTACCCGGCGCACGTCGTCCCGGTCGAGGACCAGGGTGACCTTTCTGCGGAGTTCCTCGTCCTTCGCCTTGAGCAGGGCGTCGCGGCCCAGGAAGTCGTGGCCGAAGTGGATCATCTTGCCGTAGCCGAGTTCGTAGGGCGACACGTAGTAGTCCTCGATGTCGGGCGAGAACCAGCTGCCGTTGAGGGGCCGCCGGCCCTCGATACCGAACAGCGGCAGGTACCGGCGGTATTCCGCCAGCTCGGGGGCGGTGTAGATGCCCGGGACCGGGGAGGGGATCCAGCCGCTCTCCACGCTGGGCGTCGTGTACGCCAGGGCCCCGACCCGGACCAGGCCGAAGGGTTCACCGGCCGTGAGGAACGCCTCGTGGACATGGGCCGCGTGCTCCCAGGGGCCGACGAACTCGAACCCGGCCTGGCCCGCCATGCCGTGCCGCAGGGCCCTGAAGGCGCGGCCGTCGAGGGTGACCGGCGTGGAGTGGAAGAACTTCGTCTCGGGCAGCGGCCCGCCGAAGACGCCGGCCACCACGTCCAGCGCCAGCGGGCCCTGGATCTGGTAGCGGAAGAGCCTCGGGTCTCCCCCACCGGCGCGGAAGGCGCTGGAGGGATCGGTGACGAAGGCGACGTCGTAGCCGCCCTTCTCGGCGTGGTACCGCACCCAGTGCTGCGCGGCGGGGATGCCGCTGAGCAGGTACCGGTTCCCGGCCTCGCGCAGCAGGATCCCGTCGGTGACGATGTGGCCGGCGCGGGTCACGGGTACGTACTGCTTGGCCTGGCCGACCGCGAACCTCTCGAAGTCGTTGACGCCGTGGTCGGCGAGCAGCCGGGTGGCGTCCGGGCCCTCGATCCAGAGGTCGTACATGTGGTGCGACAGGTCGAGCAGCGCGACACCGTCGTGCCAGGCCGCCTGCTCCTGCCGCCAGCCCGCGTACTCGCGGGCGACGACCTCGGGCGTCCACGGCTCGGCGCCGGGCTTCCACAGCAACGCGACGGGAGAACCGGCCTTTTCTATGCCGTCCTGGAGGGTGGGAGTGCTGGTCATACGGCTCCTTCGGATCCGCCCGATCGATTCGGTCCCTGCGCGATCGACCGGACTTAATCGATCCAGTACTTAATCGTTCTAGCGGGACGTTAGCAGCGCCGCTTCCGGCTTGGCGAGCGTCGGGACCCGCACACTTTGCTTGCGCGCGACGCCGCTGCGCAGCGGCAGGGCAAGCGCCGCCTGTTCAGCCCATCGAACGACCCGGAGGGCGCAGGTCAGCCACCCCACGGTCCGTGCGTTGACCACCGATGGTTTTGATTGAGCTTTGTACCATTTCCGAGAAACCGCTTCACTGAAACGCCGGTCGATCCCGATCGCTGGGTGTTAGAACTTGGCCACAGAACGTCGGGCTGCGCACAGCCCTGCACGCCATCCCTGTTGTGAAATGGGACGACCTTGCCCAAGTCCAGACCCCTGACCGGCAATTGGCGCGTCGCGAGACGCCTCCAGGCCATTCTGCTCATCCCCGTGCTCGTGGCCCTCGGCCTCGGCGGCCTCCGGGTGAAGAACTCGGTCGACACATTGCGGGACGCCAACGACGCGGTGCGCGTGGCGGAGTTGGTGCAGGCGGCGAACGCCTACGCCAGTGACGCGATCAACGAGCGCGACGTGTCGGTCATCCCGCTCCTGGAGGGCAAGCGGAACGCGCCCGCCGTGGCCGCGGCCCGCAAGGCCACCGACGCCGACGCGAGGGCGTTCGACGCGGCGGTGGCCCGGGCGCCGAGGACCGCGGGCCTCACCCGGCGGATCGAGCTGGTGCGGGCGGGCGAGAAGCAGCTGGCTGCGGTACGGGCCGACGCGTTCACGGCCAGGTCGTCGGGGGTGCAGACGGAGGAGAGCTACCACGCCGTGCAGCACCCGCTGATGGAGCTCTCGAACGAACTGGGCTTCGGCAGCAACAACCAGGCGAGCTTCGGGCGCACCCTGTACGCCATCTCCCTGACCCAGGCGGCCGAATCCCTGGTGCGTGCCATCGGCACGCACCTGCTGGTCGAGAACCGCGACGCGCTCGCCGAGGGCGAGCTGCAGACCCAGCTCGGCTCGTTCAGCTCGTACGCCTACCTGGAACAGGTGGGCCTCCAGGAGTACGCGGGCGCCGGTACCGCCGGGGACATGACCCGGCTGCGGGCGGCGCTGGCCGACGCGCAGAAGAAGGGGGCGCAGCAGACGGCCAAGGCCGCCCAGGATGCCAAGGCGGCCGGGCAGGCCTTCGTGACGCCGCCGGCCCTGACGAAGATGATCAGCGAGATCGCCTCCGGGAAGACGACCGAACAGCTGGCCGCCGAGGGCATCACGCCCGAGTCGTTCTTCGCCGCGTCCGCGCTCGCCTTCGACGCCTACCGGGGTATCGAGGTGCATCTCACCGACACCGCCCTCGCCAGTGCGCGGAGCATCGCCGACGACGCCAGACGGGACGCGATCACCAACGGCTCCGTCGCGCTCGGCGCCGTCCTCGCGGCCGTGCTCCTCGCCGCCTGGGTGGCCCGCTCGATGAGCCGGGGCATGCGCAGGCTCAGCGCCTCGGCGATGGAGATCGCCGCGCAGCGGCTGCCTGCGGTGATCACCCAGTTGTCGCAGGCCGTGCCCGGCCAGGTGGACACCAGGGTCGCGCCGATCCCGATCACCACCACCGACGAGATAGGCGAAGTCGCCCGCGCCTTCGACCATGTGCACCGGGAGGCGGTCCGGCTGGCCGCCGAGCAGGCCCTGCTGCGCGGCAACGTCAACACGATCTTCACCAACCTGTCCCGCCGCAACCAGTCGCTGATCGAGCGCCAGCTCGCTCTGATCACCGACCTGGAGGAGCGCGAGGCCGACCCCGAACAGCTGGCGAACCTGTTCAGGCTGGACCACCTGGCCACGCGGGTCCGCCGCAACGGCGAGAACCTGCTGGTGCTGGGCGGCGAGCGCCCCACCCAGCAGTGGGACCACCCGCTCCCCCTGGTCGACGTCATCCGGGCGGCGGCCTCCGAGGTGGAGCAGTACGAGCGGATCGAGCTGGCGGGCATCCCGGAGGCCGAGATCCACGGCCGCGCCGTCACCGACCTGGTGCATCTGCTCGCCGAGCTGCTGGAGAACGCCACCTCGTTCTCCTCGCCGCGCTCGACGGTCCGGGTCACGGCGACCCGGCTGCCGGACACCCGGATCATGGTGGAGATCCATGACCAGGGCATCGGCCTGGTGCCCGAGGACTTCGCGCTGATCAACCACAAGCTGGCGAACCCGCCGACCGCCGACGCCGACGTCTACCAGTACATGGGCCTGTTCGTGGTGGGCAGGCTCGCCGACCGGCACGGCATCCGGGTCCAGCTGCGGCCGGCCGCCGGGGAGTCCGGCACGACCTCGCTCGTCATGCTCCCGGGCACCGTCACCTGGCGCAGCGGCACCGAGTCCGATGCCGACACGCTGGCGCTCTCGGCCTTCAAGGCACGCGCCACGCCCGGGCTGGCGGCCCTGCTCGCGAACGGGCCGGCCGATCCGTTCGGCGGGCACGAGGCCTGGGACGACGGCATCCCGGGCCCCGGCCCCGCGGCGCCGTCCGGCGCGCCCGCCGCCACCACCCCTGCTCCCGCCGCGGCCGGAACCTCCGCACCCGCCCCCGCCGCGTCTGCTTCCGCCGACCCCGGGCCCGCCGGACCGGCGGCGCCGTCCGGTCGTCCCCGTCGCGCGTCGAAGCGCGGCCGTCGCCCCGCCAAGGACGGCTGAGCCCCCGGCACCGGGGTCAGGGCGGCGGTACCGGGCGCAGGGCCCGCACCACCGACCAGAAGACGGAGATGAACGGCACGGCCACGACGGCGCCGATCACCCCCGCGACGATGCTGCCGGCGATGACGGACACGGCGACGACGAGGGGGTGCAGCCGCACCGCCCAGCTCATCACCAGCGGGTGCAGCACATGCCCTTCCAGTTGGCCGATGACGACGATGAGCACGAGGACGGCGGCGGCCGTGAGCGGGCCCCGCCCGGCCAGCGCCACCACCGTGGCCACGCTCAGCGCGACCGGTGAGCCCACCAGCGGGACGAACGCGGCGAAGAACTCCAGCAGGGTGAGCGGCAGCGCGAGCGGCACCCGCAGCACGACCAGGGCGATGCCGACCAGGACGGCGTTGACGGCGGCCACGATGATGATGCCGCGGGTGTACCCGGCGAACGTCCGCCAGGCCGCGTGTCCCGCCCGGTCCCAGGCGCCGCGGGCGCCGGCCGGCAGCAGTTCGCTGCTCGTCCAGGCCCACAGCCGTTCGCCGGAGTGGATGAAGAAGACCGAGGTGAAGAGCGCGAGCGCGCCGCCGGTGACGAGTTCGACGAGGGTGCCGAAGCCGCTGAGCGCCCGGCTCGCCAGGTTGGAGCGGTGGGCCTGGATGTAGTCGACGATCTGCTGCTGGAGGTGCGACAGGGCGCCCGGGCCGAGCCGGAAGGGCGGACGCTGCAGCCAGACCTCGATGCGGTGGATGCCGCCGCGGAACTCTTCGGCCAGCGTCGCCGACTCCTGCGCGACCGCGTTGCCCACCAGGGCCAGCAGGCCGAAGAACAGGCAGATGCTGCCGACCAGGCTCACCGCCACGGCCAGCGGTCTGGGGAGCCGTCGGGCCAGCAGGTCGGCGAGCGGGCGCAGCACCGAGGTGACGACCAGGGCCAGGAACACGGCGACGGCGATCAGCTGGAAGCGGCCGAGGATGACGAAGACGCCGTAGACGACGATGCCGACCACGATGAGCCGCCAGGCGTAGGCGGCGGCGATCCGCAGGGCGGGGACGACGACCGCACTGACGGAGGCGGAGGCGCGCGGGTCGCGGGCCCGTTTCGGGATCCGGATCGCGCGTGCGGCCCGGCTGCCCGGTGCCGCGCCGCGGGCCCGGCGGGCGCGGCCCCGCCCGGCCGCCGGCCCGCCCGCACCCGCCACCGCGCCTCCCGTTGCCTGCCTCCGTCACCTCTCATGCACGTTAGGGGCATTTCCGACGGCGGGCGGGATGCAGTGGGCCAAGGGGGTCAGACGGGTCAGTGGGCCGCCGTCTCGGAGACGGCGGTGCGGACGGCTCGTTCCACCAGGTTCACGCCGGCCGGCATGGACGCGTTGCCGTCGGACAGGACCGCGACGAGGTAGTGGTGGCCGCCGGTCGTGATGCGGCCGATGCTGTTGATGTCCCAGCGGCCGGTCGTGGTGCGCATGAGCCAGCCGTTCTTCAGCGCCCACCCCGAGTCGGCGGCGGCCGAGACGCCCCAGGACTGGTCGGCGGCGATCTCGGTCATCAGGGTGGCGATACGGTTTCGGGACGCCGCGTCGAGGGGTGTGGGGCCGGTGCCGAAGATCGCGCGCAGCAGTCGTATCTGATCGGCCGCGGTGGTCCGGGTGAGCCCCCAGAGGCCGCCGGGGCCGCCCTGGGTCTGGGTGAGTCCGAGCCGCTTGTTGGCCGACGTCAGGCCGGGGGCCTCGCCGATGGCCCGCCACAGGGCGGTGGCCGCGTTGTTGTCGCTGTCGCGGATCATCACCTGCGCCTCGGCGCTCTCCCTGGCGGTGAGGGCGCGCCGGTGGTCCCGAGCGTGGAGGAGCATGGCGGCGAGGATGTCGACCTTGACGATGCTCGCCGTGTCGTACGGCGTGCCGTCGCCGTAGACGGTGGGCTCCGCGCCCGTGCCGTCCAGGTCGAGGACGGCGGCGGTCACCCGCGCCGTGCCCGGCGCCTGGACGGCGGTGCGGAAGTCGGTGGTGCCGGAACCGGCGTCGGCCGCCATGGCCGCCGGCGCGGCTCCGGCGAGCAGCGTCACCACCGTGGCCATGACGGACAGGGTTCGGTTGAGCATGGCGGGAACCTTCGCAGTTCGGGTCGGAGGGACACAGAGCTGCGAACGTAGACAAAATGTCCGTCCCGCGACATGACCGCCGCCACGACGGGACCGGTTCTGGGCCGATTGTGAGCAGGGCAACAGGGCTCGCTGTGAGCGGGACGACAGTGCGTCACGCGAGGCGGATCTTCCGGTGTACGGAACGTTGATTCCGCATGCCTCATCCGGATCCGCCCGGGGGAAGAATGAGGTCAGAGCGACGGACCTGGCCCCTGGGAGGTGCCATGAGCACATCGGCGGAACCGCGGGTGAGCGGTCTGGAGGTCCGGTCCATCGACTATGTGCCGCTGGACGAGCGGCACGGCAAGCTGTGGCATCTGGGTCCGCTGTGGTTCATGTCCAACGCGCAGATCGCCACCCTGGCCGTGGGGCTGATCAGCATCACGGAGGGCGGCAACCTGATCTGGTCGCTGCTGGCGATCGTCGCGGGCACGCTGATCGGCACGTTCTTCATGGCGTTCCACTCGGCGCAGGGGCCGCAGCTGGGACTGCCGCAGATGATCCAGTCCCGCCCGCAGTTCGGCTATGTCGGGGCGCTGCTGGTGTGGCTGTTCGCGTACGTGCAGTACGCGGGCTTCAACGTGTTCAACACCATCCTGGCCGGTCAGGCCCTGAACACGACGATCCACGGCGGGGTGAAGCTGTGGGTGGTCGTGGTCACGGTGATCGGGCTGGTGGTGGCGCTGGTGGGATACGACGTCATCCACAAGGCGGAGCGGTTCCTGACCTACACGTTCCTGGTCGTCTTCGGGATCTTCACCGTCGGCGTCCTGGTGACGCTGCACTACCCGGCGGGCTCCTTCGACCTCGGCGCCTTCCGGGCCACGCCGTTCCTGGCGCAGTTCGGCGTGGTCGCCGGCTACCAGATCAGCTGGGCCATCTACGTCTCGGACTACTCGCGCTACCTGCCGCCGGACGTCACCGTCCGCAAGACGTTCTACTGGACCTACTTCGGCTCGGCGCTGGGCGGCATCTGGCTGATGGTGCTCGGGACGCTGCTGGCCGGCTGGGCGGGCGACAGCTTCGACACCATCCCGTCGATCAACGCCGCCGGCGACAAGGTCTTCGACGGCTTCGGCGCGATCGTGCTGCTGTTCTCCGCGCTGGGCCTGATCTCCGTCACCGCGCTGAACATGTACGGCGGTTCACTGACCCTGATCAGCGCCATCGACTCGTTCAGACGGGTACGGCCGACCCTTGGCGTGCGTCTGGTCACCCTCGTGGTGACCGCGGCACTCTCCCTGATCGGCGCGCTGGCGGCGACGTCGAACTTCCTGACGAACTTCAACAACTTCCTGCTGCTGGTGCTCTACCTGTTCATCCCGTGGACGTCCGTGAACCTGATGGACTACTACGTGGTGCGCCGGGGCCACTACGCGATCGCCGAGATCTTCAAGCCGAACGGCATCTACGGCCGCTGGGGCTGGCAGGGGATCGTGTCGTACCTGGTCGGGTTCGCCGTCATGATCCCGTTCTTCTCGGTCGGCACCCTCTTCGTCGGTCCCGCCGCCAAGGCCCTCGACGGCGCCGACATCTCCCTGTTCGTCGGGCTGCCGGTGTCGGCGCTGCTGTACTGGTGGCTGACCCGTTCGATCGACGTCGAGGCGGAGACCCGCATCGCCGAGGCGGAGGCGGCGGCCCTGGAGCAGGCATCGCACGAGCACCGCGAGCCGTAGGGGCCGGCTGCCCACCGGACTCGCTCTCGAGTCCGAGGCGGACCGACTGACCGGCGCGCTCCACTACCGCGTTCCGGTCCCGGCCGGTCCGGTGGACGAGGGGTGCGTGGACACCCTCGTCGACACGTTCCCGCTACGGCACGACAGCCGGGTCAGTACGCGGAGTTGACGTTGTCGATCGAGCCGTACCGGTGGGCGGCGTAGTTGGCGGCGGCGGTGATGTTGGCCACCGGGTCGGTGACGCTGTGGGCCGTGCCGGCCACGTGGTACGCGTTGAAGGTGGGGTCGATGACCTGGAGCAGACCCTTGGAGGGGGTGCCCTTCTGGGCGTTGACGTCCCAGTTGTTCTGGGCGCCCGGGTTGCCGCCGGACTCGCGCATGATGTTGCGCTTGAGGCCCTCGTAGCTGCCCGGGATGCCCTTGGACTTCATGATCTGCAGGGACTGCTTGATCCAGCCGTCCAGGTTGTTGGCGGAGCCGGAGGTGGTGCGGCTGCTGTGGCCGGAGGAGGCCGTGACCGCGGTCGAGGTGTGCGCCTGCGTCATCTCGGCAGCCTGTGCGTTCGCCGGCATCAGGGTGAGGGCGGCGGCCGCGGCACCGGTCGTGACGAGGCCGGTGAGGCCGAGGGTGCGCAGGCGGGCGATGCGGGTGCGGTTGATCGTGGTCATGTGAAAGCAACTCTCCGGTGGGGGACGGCGTCGGCGCCGGCCGCGGTGGGCGGCGGCGGTGGGCGGAGCCCGTACTACCGGCGGGAGTGGGCGGGCCCGGCGGGGATCCGCTCGGCCCGTCGCCCGTCTCCCGGCGACGACAGCAATGGTTAGCGGCAGCCGGAGCGGGTGGCAATGATGTGACGTACTACCCCACTTAGGAACCAATGACCGAAATGACCGTTTATATATGCCTTGCAGGCAGTTCAGGGCGTTCCGTTCCTACGACCCTGGATAGGATGTGATCTGGCTCCTATGGGGGGTGTCACGCATCCGGGGCCCATTCGGGGGTCCGCGGCACGAGGTCGGCGACCTCCACAGGTCATCTACAGGCCGCCGCGAGAGCATCCGCCCATGCCTGACATCCCCACCCCGGCACCGGGCGCGATCCGGGTGCTGATCGTCGACGACGAGCCCGAGCTGACCGAACTGCTCTCGGTCGCCGTCAGCGCGGCGGGCTGGCAGCCGTACGTGGCGCGCAACGGGTACGGCGCGCTGCGCACCGCCCGCGCCTGCGGACCGCACGCCGTCGTGCTGGACGGCATGCTGCCCGACCTGGACGGGATCCAGGTGCTGCGCCGGCTGCGGTACGAGAACGCCAGGCTGCCCGTGCTGATGCTGACCGCCAGGGACGCCGTGGAGCACCGGCTCGACGGGCTCGCCACCGGCGCCGACGACTACGTGACCAAGCCCTTCTCCCTGGAGGAGGTGATACTCCGGCTGCGCGCGCTGCTGCGCCGCTCCGGGGCCGGCGAGGCCGCCGCGGCGGAGGAGGGGGTACGGGTCCTCGGCGACCTGGTGGTGGGTGAGCGGACCCGCGAGGTGTGCCGGGGCGGCACACCGATCTCGCTCACCGCCAAGGAGTTCGACCTGCTGCTGTTCCTGATGGACCACCCCCGCCAGGTGCTCGGCAAGACGCAGATCCTCGACCACGTGTGGAACAGCTCGTTCGACGGGGGCGGGAACCTGGTGGAGGTGTACGTCTACGGTCTGCGCGCGAAGATCGACAAGGAGCGCCGGCCGATGATCCACACCGTGCGCGGCGCCGGGTACGTCATCAGACCGGCGGACGACGAGGGATGAGGGCTGTCGGGCGGGCCCTGACCCGGCTGCGCGGGCGCTCGCTGCGGGTCCGGATGGTCCTCGTCCACTCCCTCACCCTGGCCGCCGTGTGCACGGCGATGGCCGTGGCGACCGTACTCGTCCAGCGCTATTACCTGATCCGGGACCTGGACCAGCGGGTCACCGACGCCGCCGAGCACAGTCAAGGCGGCCGGGAGCACGCCCCGCCCGGCGCGAGCCTCGGCTTCCTCAACGAGCGCGGCCAGCACACCGGCACCCTGGCCGCGCTCATGACCGGCGAGCAGATCGCCACGGCAGAGGTGGTGACCGACGAAGGGCCGCGCTCCCTGACCGCGGCCCAGTGCGCCGCCCTGAGTGGCATCCCCGCGGACGGGACCCTGCACACCCGGACGATTCCGGGCCTGGGCACCTACCGGCTGACGGCCGTCACCGAGGGCGGCACCGCCATGCTGGCCGGGCTGCCCGTGGACGGCGTGCAGCACATGATCGACTCCCTGGTCGTGATCGAGGCCTGCATCGCCGGGGTCGGCCTGGTGCTGGCGGGTTCCGTGTCGGCCGTGGTGGTCCGGCGCCAGCTGCGCCCGCTGCGCAGGGTCGCCGCCACCGCCGTCGAGGTCTCGCGCGCACCGCTCGACCGGGGCGAGGTGAGCGGGCTCACCCGGGTGCCGGCGCCGGACACCGATCCGGGCACCGAGGCCGGTCAGGTCGGCGTCGCGCTGAACCGGCTGATCGACCACGTGGAGTGGTCCCTGTCCGAACGCCAGCGTGCCGAGGAGCACATGCGGCGCTTCCTCGCCGACGCCGGCCACGAGCTGCGCACCCCGCTCGCCTCGATCGCCGGGTACGCCGAGCTGATGCTCATGGGCGTGGACACCCGGAAGATCGAACCGGAGCTGGCCTGGCGCCGGGTCTCCGACCAGTCGGCGCGGATGACGGGACTGGTCGAGGACCTGCTGCTGCTCGCCCGTCTTGAGGAGGGCAGGCCGCTGGAGGCCGTGGAGGTGAACCTGGCGACCCTGGTCGGGGACGCGGTGTGGGACGCCCGGGCGGCGGGGGCGGGCCATCACTGGCAGCTGGTGCTGTGCCTCGACACGCCCGCCACGGTGACCGGTGACCCGTCCCGGCTGCACCAGGTGGTCGCCAACCTGCTGGCCAACGCCCGGACGCACACCCCCGCCGGGACGCGGATCACCGTCACGGTGGAGGTGGCGGACGGGCGCTGCGCGATCCGCGTGCACGACGACGGCCCGGGCATCCCGGGCGACCTCCTGCCGACCGTCTTCGACCGCTTCACCCGGGGCGACGCCTCCCGCTCCCGCGCCCCCGGCACCGCGGGCGGGGCGGGTCTCGGGCTGGCCATCGCGGCCGCGATCACCCAGGCGCACGGCGGCCGCATCGCGGTGGACAGCGCGCCCGGCGACACCCGGTTCACCGTCACCCTGCCGCTCGCCGCGGCGAGGAGCCGGGCCACGAGCACCGCCTGACGTCAGCGCACCGCCGGCAGTTCCTCCCCCGCGGGCTTCCACCGCAGATGGACGCTCTCCCCCGCCTGCCCGGCCCGCAGCAGCGACAGGCGGGGGCGGACCGCGTCGGTGCGCGCGGTGGGCGGCTTGCGGCGGCCGGCCCGGAACTGCACGGGCCACTCGGCGGCCGCGCCCGCGTACTCCTGCTCGGCGGCCGCGTGCAGGGTCCAGTGCGGGTCGTACAGGTGCGTACGGCCGAGGGCGCAGAGGTCGGCGCGGCCGGCGAGGAGGATGGAGTTCACGTCGTCGTAGGAGGCGATGGCGCCGACGGCGATGACGGCCGCTCCGGTGGCGGCGGCGACCTCGTGCCGGATGCGGTCGGCGAAGGGGGTCTGGTAGGAGCGGCCGTAGGCGGGCTTCTCGTCCTTGGTGACCTGGCCGGTGGAGACGTCGATGGCGTCGGCGCCGTGGGCGACGAAGGCGCGGGCGATCTCGACGGCGTCGTGCTCGGTGTTGCCGTCCGGCATCCAGTCGGTGGCGGAGATCCGCACGATCACGGGGCGGCCGGCGGGCCAGACGCCGCGGACGGCGTCGAAGACCTCCAGCGGGAAGCGGAGCCGGTTCTCCAGCGATCCGCCGTACTCGTCCGTCCGGTGGTTGGCGATCGGGGAGAGGAACGAGGAGAGCAGGTAGCCGTGGGCGCAGTGGAGTTCGAGGAGGTCGAAGCCGGCGTCCGCGCCGCGCCGTGCGGCCGCCGTGAACTCGTCCCTGATCCGGTCCAGGTCGGCGCGGGTGAGTTCGCGCGGGGTGGATGAGCCGGGGCCGTAGGGCAGTGGGGAGGGGCCGACGGTCTCCCAGTTGCCGTCCGGGAGCGGTTCGTCCATGCCCTCCCACATCAGGCGGGTCGAACCCTTGCGGCCGGAGTGGCCGAGCTGGAGGCCGATGCGGGCGGTGCTGTTCGTGTGCACGAAGTCCACGACCCGGGTCCAGGAGCCGCGTTGTGCGTCGTTCCACAGGCCGGTGCAGCCGGGGGTGATCCGGCCCTCGGGCGAGACGCAGACCATCTCGGTCATCACCAGGCCCGCCCCGCCCATGGCCTTCGAGCCGAGGTGGACGAGGTGGAAGTCGCCCGGGACCCCGTCGACGGCGGAGTACATGTCCATCGGGGAGACGATCACCCGGTTCTTCAGCTCCAGTTGGCCGATGCGGAACGGCTGGAACATGGCGGGGGCCCGGCCGTCCAGCCCCTGTGCCGCGGCGAAGGCGGTGTCCACCCGGTCGGCGAACTCGGCGTCCCTGGTGCGCAGGTTGTCGTAGGTGATGCGGCGGGAGCGGGTGAGGAGGTTGAAGCAGAACTGGGTGGGTTCCTGGCGGGCGTACATGCCGATGTTCTCGAACCACTCCAGCGAGGCCTGCGCGGCCCGCTGGGTGGACTCCACCACCGGCCGCCGTTCGCTCTCGTAGGCGCTCAAGGCGCTTTCTGCGTCCGGGTGTTCGTGCAGGCAGGCGGCGAGGGCGAGGGCGTCCTCCATGGCCAGTTTGGTGCCGGAGCCGATGGAGAAGTGGGCGGTGTGGGCGGCGTCGCCGATCAGGACCAGGTTCTCGTGGTGCCACCGCTCGTTGCGCACGGTGGTGAAGTTCAGCCACTTGGAGTTGTTCGCGAACACCCGGTGCCCGTCGAGTTCGGCGGCGAACAGCTCACGGACCCGGGACACGGCCTGCTCGTCGGAGGCGCCCGGCGCGAACACCGTGTCCTCGGTGGCGTCGAAGCCTGCCCGGCGCCAGACGTCCTCGTGCATCTCCACGATGAAGGTCGAGCCGGCGTCGGAGTAGGGGTAGCCGTGCACCTGCACGACCCCCCACTCCGTCTCCTTGACGAAGAACTGGAAGGCCTCGAAGACCCGGTCCGTGCCCAGCCACATGTACTTGCTGTGCCGCCGGTCCAGCGAGGGGCCGAAGGCGTCGGCATGGGCGGTGCGCACGGCGGAGTTGACGCCGTCCGCGCCGACGACGAGGTCGTACGAGGCGCGCAGCTCCGCCACCTCGGGCGCGAGGGTGGAGAAGTGCAGGGTGACGCCCAGTTCGCGGCAGCGCTCCTGGAGGAGGCGCAGGAGTTCCTTGCGGCTCATGGCGGCGAAACCCTGGCCGCCGACGGTGTGGCTCTCGCCCCGGTAGTGGATGTCGATGTCCGTCCAGCGGGCGAAGCGGCGGGCCATGGCCTCGGCGAAGACGGTGTCGGCGTTCTCGATGCCGCCGAGCGTCTCGTCGGAGAAGACCACGCCGAAGCCGAACGTGTCGTCGGGGGCGTTGCGTTCCCACACGGTGACCTCGTGGGCGGGGTCCAGCTGCTTCATCAATGCCGCGAGGTAGAGCCCGCCCGGGCCACCGCCGATGATCGCGATTTTCACCGGAGTTCCTCTCCCTGCTCGGCGACCGGCTCGACGGCCTGCTCTTGTTCGACGGCCTGCTCTTGTTCGACGATCCTGCGGAGGGCGAACCGCTGGAGCTTCCCGCTGGTGTTGCGCGGCAGGGTGTCGCGGAAGCGCACGTCCCGCGGGTACTTGTAGGGCGCCAGGACCTGCTTGACGTGGTCCTGGATCTCCTTGGCCTTCGCCGCGTCCCCGGTGACGCCCTCGCGCAGCACGACGAAGGCGCAGACGACCGAGCCGCGCTCCGGGTCGGGCCGGGCCACGACCGCCGACTCGACGACGTCCGGGTGGGTGTCGACGGCGGCCTCCACCTCGGGACCGCCGATGTTGTACCCGGAGGAGACGATCATGTTGTCGCTGCGGGCGTGGTAGTGGAAGTAGCCGTCCTCGTCGCGGTGGAAGATGTCGCCGGTGACGTTCCAGCCGTTGACGACATAGTCCTGCTGCCGCTCGTCGTCGAGATAGCGGCAGCCCACCGGACCGATGACGCCGAGCCGCCCCGGCTCCCCCGGGCCGAGTTCCTCGCCGTCGAGGCCGAGGATCGTGGCCCGGTAGCCGGGCACCGGACGGCCGGTGGCACCGGGCCTGATGCCGTCGCCGGCGGCCGAGATGAAGATGTGCAGCAGCTCGGTCGCGCCGATGCCGTCGATGACCTTCAGCCCGATGCGGTCGCGCAGCTCCTCCCAGGTGGTGAGCGGTATGTGCTCACCCGCCGACACCCCGGTCCGCAGACCGCCCAGTTGGCGCTCCCTGCCGTCGCGCACGATCGCCTTGTAGGCGGTGGGCGCGGTGGCGAGGACGGTCACGCCGTGCTTCTCGACGAGGTCGGCGAGCTGGGGCGGCGTCGCCGACTCCGTGAGCAGGGCGCAGGCGCCGGCCCGCAGCGGGAAGACGACGAGCATGCCGAGGCCGAAGGTGAAGGCGAACGGCGCGGTGCAGGCGACCAGGTCGTCCGGCCGCAGCCGCAGGATGTGCCGTCCGAAGGTGTTGTCGATGGACAGGATGTCCCGGTGGAAGTGCATGGTGATCTTGGGGACGCCGGTGCTGCCCGAGGTCGGGCCGAGGAGCGCCACGTCGTCGGCGGCGGTGTCGACGTTCGTGAACTCGCCGGTTTTCCCGGCGCACCGGGCCACCAGGTCGTCGTCGCCGGTCCCGCCGTACGCGACCACCGTCAGGCCGGGCAGTGCGGTGCGGAGCTCGTCGGTGAAGCGGTGGTCCACGAGGGCGAGCGCGGGCCGGGTGCGTTCGGCGATCGGGACGATCTCCCGGGCGCGCAGCGCGGCCATCGTGGTGACCACCACCCCGCCTGCCTTCAGGACACCGAGCCAGCAGGCCACCGTCCAGGGGGTGTTGGGCGCGCGCAGCAGGACACGCTGGCCCGGCACCAGGCCCAGGTCCGCGGTGAGCACCTGGGCGACCTGGTTGGCGCGGGTGCGCAGTTCGCCGTACGTCCACAGCTCACCGGCCGGGGTGCGCAGGGCGGGGCGGTCGGGGCCGTACCGCTCGACGGCCGCGTCGATGAGTTCGCCGGCCGCGTTGAGGCGGGCCGGGTAGGCCAGTTCGGGGGTGGTGAACTCGATGGTGGGCCACTGTCCGGCGGGCGGCAGGTGGTCCCTGGCGAAGGTGTCCAGGTGCGAGGTGGGTGAGAGCGGAAGAGCCAACACGGGGTTCCTTCCGGGAGCCCGCCGGTGGTGTGCGGCGGGCGGCTCAGGCGGGGCGGATCATGCCCTCCTGGACCACGGTGGCCAGGTGGCGGTGGTCGTGGGTGAAGAAGCGGCCGCTGCCCAGTCCGCGGCCGGCGTCGGCGGCCACCGCTTCCTGGGCGTAGAGCAGCCAGTCGCCGACCGGTGCGGGGCGGTGGAACCACATGGCGTGGTCGAGGCTGGCGGTGACCAGGCCGGGGTCGGCCCAGGCGAGGCCGAGGACGCGCAGGACGGGTTCGAGGATGGTGTAGTCGCAGACGTAGGCGAGCGCGGCGAGGTCGCGCTGGGCGTCGGTGAGTCCCTCGACGGGGCGGAGCGCGTCGAACGGCCGTACCCAGACGGCCTGGTGGGGCAGTCGTGCGCCGTCGACGGTGAGGTAGACGGGACCGGGCACGTGGCGCATGTCGAAGCCGCGGCCGCCGCTCCAGTAGGCCTTGGATTCCGTGGTCATGGTGCCGCCGGTGCGCTCGGCGAGGTACGCGGCCGAACCGGGCAGCGTCTCGGGGCCGGGAACATCCTCGGCGAACTCGGTGTGGAAGGACGAACCCGGCTCCCCCGCCGCGAAGTTGGCGAGGCAGACGTACAGCACCTTGCCGTTCTGGTAGCCGCGCACCTGGCGGGTGCTGTATCCGCGCCCGTCGCGCAGTACCTCGACCTCGTAGCGGACCTCGCCGCCGATGTCGGCCGGGCGCAGGAAGTAGCTGTGCATCGAGTGCAGGGTCTTGCCGTCGGTCACCGAGCGCATCGCCGCGGCGGCGGCCTGGGCGACGAGGTCGCCGCCGTAGGCCTTGGGCCAGGGGCAGGGCTGGGTGGTGGCGGTGAAGGCGAGGTCGAAGTGCTCGGGCGGGGCGGGCTTGAGGGTGAGGGCCGCGGTGACGATCGCGGAGGTCGGGGCGGTCTCGCCGGACGGGCCGGTCGGCGCGCCGGTCATCGGTTCAGCCAGTCGCGCAGCTCGGTGTCGGCCACGTCGGGCAGGTTCACCACGATGTTCTCCGGGGTCCGGGTGGTCATCCACACCAGTGGCCTGGTGCGGGAGAGATTGCACTCGACGTGCGGCATGAAGGGCGGCACGAAGACCCAGTCGCCCTCCTCCATGTCGAGGTAGTCCTCGAACTTCTCGCCGAAGTAGATCCGGGCCCGCCCTGACAGGACGTAGCCGCCGGTCTCGGCCTCGCCGTGGTGGTGGGAGACCGAGCGGTAGCCGGGCTCGTTGCTGACCTTGCCGTACCACAGGCGGCGCGCCGGGGTGTGCCGGGCGCTGACGCCCGACACGCGGACGGCGCCGCCCGAGTCGGCGGTGTTGACGTCCTCCTGGCCGGCCCGGGTCACGACCGGTGCGACGATGCCGCTGGGCAGCCGGTACATCGCGTTGTCGCCCTCAAGCCGGTACTTGCCGAGGTCAGGCTCCATGGAATCGACTCCGTTTCCGTGGGCTCGCCGGGGTCCGGAACCGGACCGCGCGCTCTATCTCGTATTTTTCACGGTCGTCATTTATTGTCAATACGACCGGCCGTGCGGCCGGCGCCGGACACCACCGAACCGGAGGCCTGATGACTCCCGTCGCCGTGAACCCGCCCGCCCTGCCCGCCCCGAGCGGTTACTCGCACGGAACACTCGCCGGGAACACGCTCCACCTGGGCGGCCAGACCGCGCTCGACGCCGACATGAAGATCGTTCCCGGTGGCATCGTCGAGCAGTTCCGCCAGGCGTTCGGCAACGTGCTGACCACGCTGCGGGCGGCCGGAGGCGAGCCGGAGGACCTGGTGAGCGTGACGATCTACCTCACCGACATCCCCGACTACCAGGCCCACGGCAAGGAGATCGGCAGGGTCTGGCGGGAACTGGCGGGGCCGGTGTATCCGGCGATGGCGGGCATCGGCTGCACCGCGCTCTGGCAGCCGGAGGCGCTGATCGAGATCCTCGGCGTGGCGGTGATCCCGGAGGAACGGCTGGTCAGGCCATAGATCCTGGGCCGGTGCAGGGTGCCCTAACGGGTGGGTATGACCGCCAGGGCGTGTGCGCGGGCGGGCTCCCGGAGGGTCTTGTCGAGCTCCTCGAAGAGCGCGCCGGCGGTTTCGCCCATCCAGCCCGGTGGCAGCAGGGACAGCGGCAGTCCGGGGTCGCGGTACGGAAGGCGGCGCCACTCGGTGAGCATCGGCAGATAGATCCCGAACGCCTCCCGGGCCGGGATCTCGCCCGCCGCGGCACGCTCGCGCACCGGCCGGTACCGCTCCAGGAAGTCCGCGTAGAGCGCGGAGAGCTCGTCGAGGTCCCACCACTCGCGGACCTTCGCCGACAGATCGCCGAAGGCGAAGTGGTCGCCGGTGAAGATGTCCACGTACGGCGTCAGCCCGAGGCGCTGCAGAGTGCGGCGGGTCTCGTCGGCCAGGATGCCGGGCGCCACCCACACGCCGGGGGCCGCGGTACCGAAGCCCAGGCGGGTCAGGGCGGTGCGCAGGGCGTGGCGCTTGTCGCGCTCGGACTCCGGCACGGAGAACACGACGACGAGCCAGCCGTCGCCGTCCGCGGCCCGGTTCCGTTCGAAGATGCGCACGTCGCCGTCCTCGAGCACCTCCAGCGTGCCCGCGGAGACGGCGTATCCGGCGGCACCCTCGTGGTGCTCACCGCGCAGCACCCCGCGCCGCTTCAGCCGGGAGACCGCCGAGCGTACGGCCTGCCCCTCCACGCCGAGGTCGGCCATCAGGCGTATCACGGAGGCGACGGAGAGCCAGTTGTGCTCGCCGCGCGCGTACAGCGCGAAGAGCGTGATGATCAGCGGGCCCAGCCGGCTGTCCCGGCCGCCCGCGCCGACGGCGGACGACGGCTCGACGTGCGCTGTCATGCCCACCCACCTCCGGCCGAAGTCACCCTTCTGATCGCGCAGCAGCCTATCGCGCGTCCGGGAGCCGCATCGGCGGTGCGGATCGCTGCCGCGGGGCCCGGCGCGCTCAGGTCGTACTGCGGGTGGCCTGTCGACAGCACAGGGTGGTGCTACGGCACGGGCGGCGGCGTCCGACCGGGCATCGTATTCATCGGCGCCGTCGTTGTCCCTGACACCTCTCGACACCTCTGATACCTCTAGTGCTTCAGATACCTCTGGTGCCTTCGCCGCCTCTGTTGGGGAGTCCGTCATGACCACACCCCGGGACCTGTTCCTCGTCACCGTGTACGACGCCGCCGCGCGGCCCGTCGAGCAGGGTGACCTCTCGCTGGCGCTCGCGGGGGCCGAACTGGTCGATCTCGTCGACGCCGGGGCGGTCACGCTCGACGACGAGCTCATCGTGCCCGCACCGGCCGGCGGAACGGAGGACCGGCTCCTCGACGAGGCGGTGGCGGCGCTGCGGCGGGAGGCGCCGTACGAGTCGGTCGAGGACTGGCTGTGGCGGCGGGGGCGGGGCCTGGGCGCCGTCTATCTGGACGCCCTGGAGGCGGACGGGACCGTCGCCCGGCAGCGGCGGCGCTGGCTGCCGCTGCCGACCGGTCGGACGGAGGCCGCCGACTCGCCCGAGCGCGCGCGGGCGCACGAGCGCTGGGCGTCGGGCGAGCCGGTGCTCGCCGCCCTCGCGGCCGCGGTGGGGATCCGGGACGAGGCGGCCAAGGACCTCGCGAGTGCGGTCTCGGACGCGATCGTGACGGTGGTGGCCGCCGTGGACGACGCCGTGACGGAACTGGCCGCCGTACGCCAGCGGAGGGAGATCGAGGACGCGGCGTTCGACAACGTCTGGCGCGGCCTGTGACGGTCGCTGCCGTGCGGCGCCGCCCGGATCGCCCGTGAGCACCGCCGTCGCACGGCGGTCTCACCCACGCGGCCTACCGCCGTGCCGACACCGTTCCGCCCGTCACTGAGTCGCCTTCTCCCCGGTCGGCCCGACCGCGAACCACTTGCCGTCGAGCCCCTGGCCGTTCAGGTCCCCCGGCTTGCTGTCGCCCGAGAAGCGGTAGACGGGCCAGCCGCCGACGGTGATCTGGACCTGGCCGTCCGGGCGGCGGATGGCCCCGACCTCCTTCGGGTTCACGCCCGCCAGGTAGACGTTGCCGCCCTCCTGAATGGTCACGGGCGGCCACTTCACCGCGCAGGCACCGGTGCAGGACGACTTCGACGGATCGGCGGTGTCGTCGTCGAAGCGGTACAGCGCCGCCTGGTTGATGTTGATGAGGTGCGCGGCGGACAGCGGCGCCGAGGTCACCGCGGACAACTGCACCCACTTGGGCGGCGCTTCCTGCACGGCCGCTCCGACCACGGTCCCGCCGGTGCCGCTGAGGCCGGCGTCCTGCGCGGTGGAGTCGACCACCTGAAGCGCCGAGTTGCCCGAGCCCTGGGCCGGTGTCGTGGCGGTGGAGGACGCGGCGGCGGAGGGGGACGGCGACGGGGCGGCCGAGGTCGCCGGGGACGAGCTGTCGCCGATGGTGATCGTCTTGCCGCAGGCCGTGAGGCTCGCCGCCGCGCAGAGGGCGAGAGCGGATGCGACGACGGCACGGCGTGCGGCACCGCCGCGGTACGGCGGCCTGGTGAGGAGCGAGGTCATGCCTGCTACACGAGACAGGCACCGGCGAGGGTTCAATGCCACCGGCGCCGCGCGGGACCGCTCGGAGCGTCCCGCGACGGGTGAACGTTTTGCGCCGCCGGCCTCGTGTTCCCCGCAGAGACGAATCCTCACCGCACAGGAACGGGGGCCCGCAGTGGCGTCGGACGTCAACATCCCCGGGAGTGAACTCAAGGAGGCCCAGGACATGCTGGGCTTCGTGCACGACTTCATCGACATCGGACACCACACGTTCGACTTCGATGCCGCGTTCGGGCCCGAGCTCTCCCACGGCTCCGCACAGAACTTCGAGGACAAGTGGGAGGACGGCAAGCACCAGCTGCAGAAGCAGGTGCAGGGCATCCGGGACGCCATCGGCAACATCCTGGACTCCTTCGAGAGGACCGACCAGGACGCGGTGTCGAACCTCGACGACGGCAAGGGCCGGTGAACTCCCCCGCCGCTTCCCCCGACTTGTCCAACACTTCCCCCGAAGGTGACGGCCGACCGATGAGCACTGCACAACGTTTTCTGCTGGACATACCGGACCAGTGGCAGCAGGTGGACCTGAGCGGCGAGGAACTGGCCAGGACCCGCGCCCAGGCCCTCGCCGCGACCGACGACCCACGCGAGAAGGCACGGATCAACGACATGTTCCGGCAGGGCCGGGAGGTGACCCGGGCGGCCCGCCGTCACGGGGCGCTGCTGGCCGCGGGCACGGCGACGCTGTACACGGAGGGCCTCTTCATGGCGTACGGCATGGTCTTCGCCGTCAGCACGCCCGAGGGCGAGGAGCTCACGCTTCCCGTGCTGTCCGCGCGGCTCGGGGTCTCCTCGGCGACCGGCACGGCGCCGAAGGACCGGGTCATCGCGTCGGCGCGGGTGCCCCACGTGGGCACGGTGGCCCGGGTCACCGGCACCGAGGTGACCCGGCTGACCGGGGACATCGACGTCAAGCTGCTGACGATGCACACGATGATGCCGGTGCCCGGCAGCACCGAGGACTTCCTCGTGGTCACCCTCGCCAGCCCCAACCTGCCGTTGAAGAACGAGGTGTACGACCTCTTCGACGCCATCACCAGCACGTTCCGCTTCGTGACGGACGCCGGTGTCCAGGTCTCCCCGGACGGCGACGGCGTCGCCGCCTGACCTCCACCGCAGGGCACGCCGAAGGGCGGCCGGACCCCCACGGTCCGGCCGCCCTTCACTGCTCCCGGGCTTCCGGCGTCAGAGGTCCCCTCCGAGGGCTTCCAGGAGGGGCACCTGGACCGTCCGCAGCGTTCCGTCGCCCAGGTGCAGCAGACCCCGGCCCGGCTGCGGCGCCTGCCCGACGACGCCTCGGCTCAGCTTCACGCCGATGACCTCGCCGTCGCTCAGCCCCTGCGGGGAGAGCAGCATGCCGGTGCGGTTCCGCTTCACCTGGCCCATCCAGCCGGCCAGGCTCAGCGCCAGCGACTCGGCGTTTCCGGCCGCGAGGACGCCCCAGCCGGTGCCGGCCCCGCCGCGGGCGAGCAGCGCGAGGTCGGGGTCGATCTCGGCGCCCATGAACAGTTCGGCGTCGTCCACGACGATCACCCCCTGCTCCTCCGGCACGTTGCCGAGCGCCTGCCGGAACTCCTGTGCCGTCACCTCGGCGTCGGTGATGAGCGCGGCCACGCCGGGCCGTCCGCGCAGCTGCCGCAGCGGCGAGCGCCGGGGGGCGAGCACGATGAGGCCGGCGCCGGCGGCCAGCAGGGACTCCGCCGCGGTGAGCAGGGCGGTGCTGCGGCCGGTGCGCGGCGGCCCGGCGACCACGAAGGTCGGCACGTCCGCCAGGTCCGGGGCGAGCGAGGTGAGCGTGTCACCGCCGACGGCGACGAGGGGCCGCATCGGACCGCCGTGGGTGTGCAGGGCGAGGGCCTCGGCGTACGTGATCAGGTCGGGGAGCACGTCGAGGCGGATCGGGCGGCGCGCGGCGGGGACCGGGGACTCGCGTTCGGTCAGCTCCCGGCCGAGGGCGACCAGGATCCCGGCCTGCGCGGTGCCGGCCAGGTCCTCGCCGAGCACCGCGATCTGTGCCTCGCTGAGGTCCTGGGTGCGGATACCGCGCCCCGGGGCCGGGTCGGTGGGCGCGGACTTGCTGGGGATGCCCACGCTGGAGTAGTCCTGCCGGTCGTTGAGCCTGAGGACGATCTTGTCCTCGGTGGTGCCGGAGAACCGGCTGCTGCCGAGCACCCGGTCACCGGCGAGCACCACGTGGATGCCGACGCCCGCGCCGTCGCGCAGCAGCCGGATCATGCGCTCCATGTAGCTGCCGTTGTCGTACGAGGTGAACTCGCGCTCGAACACCTCGAACCGGTCGACCATCAGCACGATGTGGGCGAGCCGTTCCTCGGCGGGCTGGGCCCTGCGCAGTTCCGTCAGGTCGGCCGTGCCCCGTGCGCCCAGGATGCTCTGGCGGGCGGTGAGTTCGGCGCCGAGGCGGTCCAGGAGGCGTCCGAGGCGTTCGGTCTGGTTGCGGTCGACGACGGCGCCGCAGTGCGGCAGCGCCGTCAGGGCGTTGAGCGCGCCGTTGCCGCAGTCGATGCCGTAGAGGTGGACGTCGTCGGCGCCGTGGGCCTGGGCGAGGGCGGCGGCCAGGGTGCGCAGGGTCTGGGAGCGTCCGCTGCGGGGCGAGCCGACGATGTGCAGGTGACCGGCCCGGTCGAGGTCGAGGACCAGGGGGACGCGGGTCTGCTGGGCGGGCAGGTCGACCACGCCGTACTCCACGGCGGGCAGGGCCGCGTCCCGCTCGGCGGTGGGCTTGGGCGCGGGCGGCGGTGTCCACGGGAGCAGCTCGGGCAGCGGCGGCAGCCAGGGGCTGGGCTGGCGCGGTACCTCGGCGAGCCGGGCCGCCTGGGCGACGGCTCCGGCGAGGACGGCCAGGTCGGTGACGGCCTCGGACTGTGCCGCGCCCGAGCCGCCCCGGGAGCGGGCGGCAGGCAGCGGGCCGCCCAGGTTCTGCCAGGTCACCGGTTCCGCGCGGACGGACACCTCGGTCCCCACGGCGGCCTGACCGCCGGGGCGCCGGCCGCCGACGCGGCCGGACTGGAACGGCAGCAGGGCCGAAGGACCGAGCCGGGCGTAGGCGCGGCCGGGGTTGGCCGGCGAGATGTCCCCGGAGTCGGGGGCGTCGATGATGTCGCGGCTCTCGCTGGTGTCGGTGGTGCGCAGCGCGATCCGCAGGTTGGTGTTGGCGCGGATGTCCGGGGTGACCGCGCCGCCGGGGCGCTGGGTGGCCAGCACCAGGTGGATCCCGAGCGAGCGGCCGCGCTGCGCGATGTTCACCAGGCCGGAGATGAACTCGGGCAGTTCCCGCGCCATGGACGCGAACTCGTCGATGACCAGCAGCAGTCGGGGCAGCGGGGGCAGCACGTTGCCGCCGCGGGCGCGCTTGTCCAGGTAGTCCTCGATGTCCTTGGCGCCGGCCTGCGCCAACTGGGTCTCGCGGCGGCGCAGTTCGGCGCCGAGGGAGACCAGTGCCCGCTCCACGAGCCGGGTGTCGAGGTCGGTGACCAGGCCGACGGTGTGCGGCAGGTCGGCGCATTCGGCGAAGGCGCTGCCGCCCTTGTAGTCGACGAGCACGAACGTCATCTCGTCGGGCCGGTTGACCACGGCGAGGGTGGCGACCAGGGTCTGCAGCAGCTCGGACTTGCCGGAGCCGGTGGTGCCGGCGATCAGTGCGTGGGGACCGTCGCGGACCAGGTCGACGGCGAACTCACCGTCGTATCCGACGCCGAGCAGGGCCCGGGTGCTGCGGCCGCCCAGCGACCAGCCGGCCACCACCGCCTCCGCGGTGGGCGGTTCGATGTGCAGCAGGTCCAGCAGGCGTACGGCGCCGGGCAGGGCGCTCTCGTCGCTGTCGCCGACGCCGCGCAGCGGGGCCAGGGCACGGGCGAAGTGCTCGTACCAGTCGGGCTCCGGCGAGTCGCTGCGGACGTTCTCCAGCGCGGCGCCGGAGCCGGTGCGCACCCGGGACGTGGTGGCGCCCGGTTCGGTGACGACGACGGCGCCGCACTCCTCGGGCAGCAGCCGTTCCTCGCGGTCGATGCAGATCGTGTGGACGCCCACGGACGGGCCGTCGCGCAGCAGCGCGATCACGCCGGGCAGCGAGCGGGCCCGGCGGGCCTGTTCGAGGACGACGAGGATGTCCGGGTAGCCGTTGGCGCCGCCGCGTACGACGTCGGGTCCCGCGGCCGTCCGGGAGGCGACGAGCTGGCCGAGTTCGCCGATGCGCCGGGCCAGGGAGTCGGCGGTGGAGCCGATCAGGGCGTAGGCGTCCTCGCCCTGGGCCTGGGTGTGGGGCAGCCAGCGGGTCCAGGACCAGTCGCGTTCGCCGTCCGGTCCTGCGAGGACGACGATGCGCAGGTCGGTGGGGCTGTGCAGGGCGGCGGCCTGGGCGGCCAGCCAGCCGGCCAGCCGGGTCGCGCCCGGCCCGGCGACGCCCGCGACGCCGGCCCGGCGCAGCGCCACGGCGACGGGCACCTGGTTGAGCCACGGCACGGTGGAGCGCCGGTGCTCGTCCTGCTCGGGGTCGTCGACGCTCACCGACGAGGGCAGGTCGGTGGTGCCGACGCGTACGGTGAGGAAGTCGGGGTCCTGCCAACGGCGTTCCCACAGCCGTTCCGAGGGCTGCACCGCCATCTGGAGCAGGGCCGCCGGATCGGGCAGCGACAGCCGCAGGTTGTGCTGTTCCTCCAGCACGGCGGCGTCGATGTCCGCACGCACCCGGGCCAGCGTCCGGTCGTACTCCTCCTTCTTCTCCAGGTACTTGAGCATCGCCTGCTTGCGGCCGCCGAACTGGGTGACCAGGGCGGCGATCGGGGAGAGCAGGGCGATGAAGACGAAGGACCAGCGGTGGGTGACGAAGATGGCGATCGCGGCGCTGCCCGCGGGCAGCAGCAGGATCGGCAGCAGCGGGATGGGCCGCTTGTCGGGCTTGACCGGCGGGGTGGGCAGCCGGAACTTGGCGCCCGCGGCGGGCGGCAGGAACCTCGGCGGCCGGTTGAACTCCAGGCCGAGACCGTCCTGGGCCGGGGTCAGCGGGGCGCGGGCCGTCGGGCGTGCGGTCAGCTCCAGCAGGGTGTCGCCGACGGCGAGCTGGCTGCCCTCCCGCCACGGGCCGGGGTCCTGCGCGGGCTTCCCGTCGAGCAACGCCCCGTCCGTCATGAGGAGTTCGGCGCCTCCGTCGAGGCGGACCCGGATCCGGGCCGCGAGCGGCGGGGCGCCCTCGGCGAGGTGGATCCGGCACAGGGGGCCGCTGCCGATGTCGTAGTCGCCGGGGACCAGCCGGAAGACGGTTCCGGCGCCCGGGCCCGACACCACGCGGACCTCGGTACGGCCCTCGGGCTCGGGCTCCCGGGGAAGGGGAGCCCCGAGCCCGAGGTCCATGCCGTCCCGCACACCGGCGCCCTGAAGGCTGGTGTCCGGGTCGACGGGGGTCGAGCCGATGTAGAGGGACGGCTCCCCCGCGGTCGCCCCGGCATATCCGACGGCCCGGGCCAGCTCGGCCGCGAACCTGCCCGTCTGCGCGGACGGTTCGGTTTCCACGGCGACGGTGGCGGACACCCCCTCGACCTGCGGGTCACGCACGCTGACGGTCAATCGCACTGCTCATCGTCCTTCTCGTGTGGAGCTCGGGTGGAGGTGGGTGCGGCACCGCCCGCCGTGCCGGCGGACCGGGCCGGTGGGTCAGGAGAGGTTGGAGCCGAGCTGGCTGTCGGTCTGGTCGAAGGCCTCACCGACGGACTTCACGTACTGGCCGATCCCCTGGAGGCCCTGGTTGACCTGGTCGAAGCCCTTCGCGAACTCGTCGAAGAACGGCGAGAACTTCTGCTGGGCGGCCGGCGTGCTGTAGCCGTCGGCGAGCAGGTTGGAGATCTTGCCCTTGACCTCGTTGAGCTTGTCCTGGAGCTGGGAGAAGTCGTTGAGCAGGGCCTGCGAGGTGGACGCGGTGGTGTCCGAGTTGACGCTGTAGTTGGGCATGGGAGAACTCCTTGCTGGTTGTTGGTGCGATCCGTCCCTTCGGGGACGGAGGACTGGGTGCGGGACGCGTGGTCCGCGGGGCGGCTAGCGGCCGGTGCCGCTGTCCGGGCCTTCGGCGGGGCTCGTCGGCGCGGTGACGAACCCGTCGCTCGACGGGGACGACGACTCGCTGCCGGAGTTCGACTGCGAGTCGGAGGTGCTGATCGGGGGGACGGCGGGCCGTCCCGGGGAGTTGCCGCCGTCCGAGGCGGTGGGAGCGGGCGGCGGCACGTCGGGGGCGTGCGGGGTGGTCGGGGAGGGCGGCAGCGGTACGTTCGCCGGTTCCACCGGGGTCGGGGTGGCGGGGCGCGGGCTGGTGGGCGACGGCGGAATGGGCACGTTCGCCGGATCCACCGGAGCCGGAGTCGTCGGACGTGGGCTGGTGGGCGACGGCGGGATCGGCACGTTCGCCGGATCCACCGGAGCCGGCGTCGTCGGGTGCGCCCCTGCCGGGGTGTTCACCGGGGCCGGGGTGGTCGGCTGGGCGCCGGCGGGGGTGTTGGCCGGGGCCGGGGCGGCCGGCGGAGCGGCGGGGGGCGTGTTCGGCGAGCCGGTCGAGGGCCTGGGGCTGGTCTTGACGGGGATCTTGTCCGTGAGGCCGTCGATCGCGCGCCCGAGGCCCGCCTTGCCGACCGGTCCGGCGCCGAGTTTCGGCGCGGAGTTGGCGATCTCGCCGGCCGCGACCTCGTTGGGGTCGCCGCCCTGGGCGACGCCCACGCCGATCTTCGTCCCGAGCGTGGCGCCTTCCTCGACGAAGCCGCCGACCTGGTCGGCGGCCCGCTTGCCCACGGTGTCGCCGGCCGCGGGTTCCGTGGTGTCCCCGAACCGGCCGCCCTTGCCCTCCTCGACCGGAGGGTTCCCGCGGCTCTTTCCGATCCTGCCGATGCCTCCCTTGAAGGCGGCTCCGGCCACCGCCCCGGCCGCGGCCCCCGCGAACACGCCCGCGGCCGTGATCTTGTCGCCGTTGGCCGCCTTGGCACCCGCCTCCAGCGCCGAGTTGGTCAGGAAGTTGCCGGTGATCTCCGCGCCCACCTTGCCGACGGGGTTGGCGAGGACACCGCTCACGACTTTGCTGTTGGTGAGGGACTCACCGACCTTGGTGATCGACGCGGTGCTCTTGGCGATGAAGCCGGAGTTCTTCACGGCGGCCACGGCAGCGGGAGCGATCGCCTCGACGGCCCTGCCGCCGAACTTCAGCAGGGCGCCGCCGGGGACGAGCCCGAGCAGGCCGACGACGAAGTCACCGGCCTTGATACCGCCGGTCTGACTGGCGATGACTTGGTTGAAGACGAACAACGCCCCGCCGAGCAGCGCACCGACCACCGGGAAGAACACCGCCACGACGGCGACGAGGGCGGCCAGCAGGATCTGGACGAACGGGAAGTCCTTGAAGAAGTCGGCGATCTTCTGGAAGATGTTCCGCTCCGGAATCGCCTCCTGCGCCGCCCGGTCCAGCACGTCGGCACACTGGCGCTGCGCGCTCTCCCGCATCGACCGGGCCTGTTCCGCGAGGCTCTTGGCCGCGTTCAGCTCCGACTTGCCGGAGTCGATGGCGTCCTGGGTGCTGCGCGCCGCGGACTTCTCCGCGTCCGTCGGGTTCGGGCCGAGTTCCTTGGGCGTCTGGTTCGCCTGCGGTGCGGCGGTCCGCGCCTGGTCCACCGCCCGGTCGAAGGTGTCCTGGGCCTCGCGCAGCCGCGGCATGTAGTCGCTGTAGGCCTGGGCCGCGTCGTGGTAGGAGGTCATGGTCTTGGTCAGCTTGTCCGGGAGATCGTCGCCGATCTTCTCCTTCAGCTGGTCCATCGCCGAACCGCGGCCCTGTGAGATGGTGCCGTCCTTCTTCAGGACGTTCAGCGCCTTCTCCGCGGCGTCCCCGATGTCCCGGTACCGCTTCATCACGCCCTGGATCAGGTCGGGGTCGCCGGGCGTCGGGTCCGAGTCCATGCCAACGAGCTGGAAATCCTCGGGACTCGCGTGCCGACGTGCCATTGGGGTCCCCCGGTCCGGTGCCAGTTGGTGGTGTTCGCCAGGTACACGGGGTCGGCGTCGCGGAGGGTTCAAACCCGGTTCGCGTCGAACGTTTTCACCGGGCGGCTCCGTGTAGTCGGTGCAACGGAACCAGGGAGGGCTTGGGTGGACACGATGAGCAGCAGCGCGGACCGGGGATCGGGGCACAGGCCGGCGACCCCCGCGGTACGGACACTCCTGCGTGCCCTGGTGGCGCTGCTGGCGGCGTGCCTCGTGGCGCTGGGCGGAACGGGCTCCGCGCACGCGGCGGCGTCCGACGACGGCCTGATCAAGGTGTTCGTGGTGCCCGACCCGGCGCAGAGCGGCGGGCAGCCCGCCACTCTGCAGTCGATCGCCGCCGCCACGCTGGGCGACGCCTCGCGGTCCGGCGAGATCTTCGACCTCAACCGCGGTCAGGCACAGAAGGACGGCGGGGCCCTCAACGGCCCGGACGACCAACTGCACCCGGGGTGGATCCTGCGGCTTCCCCAGGACGCGTCGGGACCCGACGTCCAACTGGCCCGGGACACCGGGACCCAGAGCACCGCCTCCGCTCCCCCGGCCTCGGGACGACAGACGTCCACGGCGTTCACCTTTCCGCTGGCCGCGGCCGTGGCGGTGCTCGGCACGATCCTGCTCGCCCTGGTCACCGCCGGCATCGTCGGCAGGCGCAAGGTGCGGATCGCGTACGACGCCGTACGGCACGCCGTCCGCCGGCTCGGCGAGCCGATGCGGCGCAGGCGCCGGCTGATGCAGCGCCAGGCGACGGGCCGCCGGTTCGCCACCGACGCGGACGCGGTACGACGCGCCTACGGCACCCTCGGCGAGTTCGCACCCACGCGGCAGCGGCCGGAGCGGCAGGTGCACGCGCTGCGCGTCGACAGCGAGGGCGTGACGGTGTGGCTGACGGCCGCCGACACGGCCGACGCCCCGTGGACGAACGTCGACGGCACCCGCTGGCGCCGCCCCGCGGCCGCCACCGGCTGGCTGACCCGTGGCGAGGACACCCCGACGACGGCACAGGCCGCGGTCGGCTCCGCCTGTCTGGTGCGCGCGGGCACGGACGCCGACGGCGAGCCGGTGTTCGTGGACCTCAGCCGGCTCGACGGCGTCCTCAGCGTGAGCGGTGATCAGAACGTTGCCCGGGACGTCGTGCAGAACGTGCTGGCGGAGATGGCGCGGACCCGCCCGGAGACTCCGGTGACTGTGCTGCGCGGGGCGGACGGTGCCCTGCCGCTGACCGTGCCGCCCGGTCTGCGGCAGCTTCCCCGGGTCGACGCGCCCGCTCCGGTCGCCCCCGCGGAGGAGCAGGGGACGGTGCGTGCCGGAGCGGCGCGCAGGCCGGTGCGGGGACTGGTCGTGGTGTCCGGGACGCCGGGCGAGGCGGCGGCCGCCGAGCTGGCGGCGCTGTGCGGACCGGGTGGCGCGGGCTGGACCGGTCTGGTGTGCGGCGAGGCCGCCGGCGCGCACTGGCGCTGGCGGACCGACGCGGACGGCCATGTCGACATCCCGGTGCTGGATGTGCGGCTCACCGTTCCGGCCTGAGCTCCTGACCGATCCTGGCGCGCAGGGTGTTGAGGGCGTAGTGCCGCCGGGACTTGACGGTTCCGGCGGGTATGCCGAGGAAGCGGGCCGTCTCCTGCGCCGTCCGGCCGCACAGGTAGGTGTGCAGGAGGACCTCCCGGTGCTCGGGGGACAGCTGCCGCAGCAGGTCGGTCGCCTCGACCGCGGCCAGCACGGCGCCGGAGTGGTCGGGCAGGGGCACGTCCCGGTCGTCCGCGCCGATGGTCTCGTGCCGGGCGGTGGCGCTGCGCATCCGGTCGACGATCAGGTTGCGGGTGACCTTGAGAAGCCAGCCGCGCACCGATCCCTCGGTGCTGTAGAGGCGTTCCGCGTGCGGCCAGGCGCGGATGAGGGTCTCCTGGACGATGTCCTCGGCCGTGTGACGGTCGTTCAGCAGCTTCTCGGCATAGGCGAGCAGTGCCTTGGCGTGGTCGGCCATCATGGTGTGCAGCAGCTGGTCGCGACGCGCGGCCGAGGCAGCGGCCGCGTGCGTGGTCGTAGTCATCTTCGAGTTCCTGACGGGGAATGCGGTACGCACCTCCGGCTCCGGACGGAGCGGAGCGGGGAGCGTAGGCAGGGCCCGCTTCCGGAACTCTGACGGTTTACTGACGTGTGGTTACCGACGTGGGGCCGGACCGGGTGCGGCGAGGTCCTTCAGCCGCTCGCGGAGGTCCGTGGCCTCCGGGTGGTCGATCTCCTCCAGGATGCCGAGCGCTTCGCGCCAGGCGTGCGCGGCCTGCGCGGCGTCGCCGGCCGCGCGGTGGGCGTCGCCGATGTGCACCAGCGTGTCGGCCTCCAGATAGCGGTCGCGGATCTCCCGGTACAGCTCCAGCGCGTGCCGGTAGCAGTCCAGCGCGCGGTCGTGGTGGTCGAGGTGGTGGTGGGCGTAGCCGAGGCTGTCCCAGGCGGCGGCCTCGCCGTTGCGGTCGCCCGTCTCCCGGTGGACCTGGAGCGCCCGGCCGCACTCCTCCAGGGCGTCCTCGTACCTGCCCATCAGGATGTACGTCCAGCCGACCTCGTTGGCGATCACCGCCTCGACGCCTCGCTGTCCGGCCTCCCGGTAGAGGGCGCTCGCCCGGGCGTAATGGTCCAGGGCCGCCGCGTGGCGTCCGCGCCGGTTGGCGAGGAAGGCGGCGTAGCGGTGGGTCCTGCCCTGGCCGGCCTGGTCGCCGATCTCGCCGAACAGCTCCAGGGCGCGCGACAGGTGCGCGTCGGCTTCGTCCCACCGCTCGAAACGGCCGCTGACGAAGCCGAGCGCCCGGTGCCCGTACGCCTGGCCGTGTATGTCGCCCAGGCGTTGGGCGGCCCCGACGGCCGTGGTCTGTGCGCCGAGTTGCTCCTCCCAGCGCCCGATGCGGTCCAGGTACAGCTCCAGGGTCGCGGCCAGCTGCCAGCTGTGTTCGCCGCTGCCGTGCCGGGCGTCCTGCTCGATCACCGCTAGCAGGACGGACCGGTTGGTCTCCAGCCAGTGGTCCGCGGCTGCCTGGTCGGCCAGCCGCGGGACGGTCACGCCGGGTGCGTGGGGCCGTAGCCGGATGCGTTCCCGGCTGGGTGCGAGGAGGCTGTCGGCCGCGTGCACGCCGTGCAGGTAGTGGTCGAGCATGCGGCGCCGGGCGGCGGCCAGCTCCTGCACCGTTTCCTGCGTCGGGGCCAGTTCGCCGGCGTAGGCGCGCAGCAGCTCGTGGCAGCCGTAGCGGCCCGGCACGGGCTCCGAGATCAGGTGGGCGCGGGCCAGCTCCGCGAGCAGCGGCCGGACCTGGCCGATCCGCTGCCCGGCCAGGCTGGCGACGGCGGCGAGCGCGCAGTCGAGGCCCGGATGCAGGGCGAGCAGGCGGAACACGCGGGCGGCCGCGGGGGTGAGGAGTTGGTACGACCAGGAGAACGCGCTGCGCGCGTCCGCGGCCGGGGCCTCGCCGGCGAAGGCGTCGAGGCTCTCCTCGCTGTCGTGCAGTTCGGCGGCGACGGACGCGAGCGGGAACGTCGGGTTCACGACCGCGCGGGCGCTGACGACGGCCAGCGCCAGCGGCAGCCGGCCGCACAGGGCGATGATCTCCGCGACGGCGGCGGGTTCACGCGCGACCCGTTCGGCACCGAGCCGGCAGGTCAGGAACGCGTGCGCGTCCGCGTCGCTGAGCACGTCCAGGCTCAGCGAGTGCGCTCCCTCGCCGGCCACCAGACCGTAGAGCTGGTTGCGGCTGGTGACGACGACCATGGAGCCGGGCGTGCCGGGCAGCAGGGGCCGGACGTGCTCGGTGTCCCGTGCGTTGTCGAGGACGACGAGGACCCGTCGGTCGGCGAGAAGGCTGCGGTAGAGCGCGGCCTGGGCGTCCAGGCCGGCGGGGATGCGCTGGGCGGGGATGCCGAAGGCGTCGAGGAAGGACCGTATCGCCTCCGCCGTGCTCATGACCGAGCCGGTCGGGTGGAAGCCGCGCAGGTTGACGTAGAGCTGTCCGTCCGGGAAACGGTCGGCGACGCTGTGCGCCCAGTGCACCGCGAGGGTGGTCTTGCCGACGCCGGCCATGCCGCCGATGGCGCTGATCACCACCGTCGACGCCGGTTCGTCGGTCGCGGGCAGCAGTGCCTGGACGCGGGCGAGTTCCTCGCGTCGGCCGGTGAAGGCGGCCAGGTCCACGGGGAGTTGGGCGGGGCGCACGGTGGGGACGGCGTCCGGCTGGACCGCCAAGGCGTCGCCCGTCCGGTCCGGGTCCTCGCCGGACTCGGCCGGCCCGGTGCCCGCGGGCCGGGTGTGGGTACGGCCGAGGACGCGCTGTTGGGCGGCCTGCAGTTCGGGGCCCGGCTGTACGCCCAGTTCGTCGGCGAGCCGGGTGCGTACGGTCCGGTGGACGTCCAGGGCTTCGGCCTGGTGCCCGGTGGCGGCGAGCACCAGGATCAGTCTGGCCTGCAGTCCTTCGTCGAGGGGGTGCTGGGCGGCGGCCTGCCGGAGCGTCACCAGGACCCGTGCACCGAGGCCTCCGCCGGCCTCCAGGGCCAGTTCGGCGGCCTCCTTGACGGCGGCGAGATGCTCGTCGTCGAGTGCGGTGAAGGCCGGGTGGGACCGTACCTCGGCCGCGATGCCGGAGGCCGCGGGCCCGCGCCACAGCGCCAGCGCCTCCATCAACAGCTCGGTGGCGGTGGCCGGTTGCCCGTCCTGCGCCGCCTGGTCCGCCTGCCGTCGCAGCGCCCGGAAGCGGAGCAGGTCGAGGGAGTCGGCGTCGACTTCGAGGCGGTATCCGCCCGAGCCGCGCACCAGCCAGCGGGATTCGCCCCTGGCAGGGAGGTCGGGTTCGAGCAGCCGGCGCAGTGCGCCGATGTGGCGCTGGACGACGTTCACGGCACTGTCCGGCGGATCCTCGCCCCACAGCGCGTCGACGATCTCGTGGACGGAGACCGGATGCCCCGCCTCGGTCAGCAGCAACGCGAGCAGCGCACGCTCCTTGGGCGGCCCGAGCACCAGTTCCGTGTCGTCGCGCCAGGCCCGGACGGGTCCTAGCACGGCGAATCGTGTACGCACCGAGTCCCCTGTACCGACTGTGACGACATGGAGGCCGACGCGTCCGGCTTTCGGCGGCGCGCGGCATCGGACGAGCATAGAGTCCACGCGAACCCGGCGACGCATGGTTGTGTCGCCACGGTGCGTCGCCCGCGGCGAAGCGGCCACACGCGCACCCGGGAGGACGGGCCCGGCGCGGTCGGACATCCGCCGCTGCGCCGGCGGACTTCCGCGGACCGTATGATGCGGCGCGTGATCGAGAGGTTTCCGGCCGCGCCCACGGTGGCCGGCGAGTGCACCGGGCGGCGGCAGGGACGGCACCCATGAGCGGACCGGTGACGCCGCCGCGGCCGTTGGATGTCCTCTCCTTCTTCCCCGAGCTGGCCGTTCACGCGAGAACGGCGGTCCGGCTGCACCCGGACCCAGCGCACCCGGGCCCGTACGAGAGTTCGGTCGGCGGGCCGTCGGCGTGGCCGGCGGACGAGCCGTGGCCGGTCTGTCCGGGCGGTGAGCACCTGAGGCACCGCCCGCCGCACCGCCCGGACAACGTCCGTGGCGAGCGGTCGGCGAAGTTCGCCCACCACGGCGAGATCACCTGGGACGAGATCCCGGCCGACGCGGTCTGGCCCATGCTTCCGGTCCTGCAGGTGTACGCACGGGATGTGCCCTGGTACGACGGCTTCCCGCCGGGCACGGATCTCCTGCAGATCCTGTGGTGCCCGTTCCAGCACTGGTACGGCGGCGCGGCAGTGCCCTACAACGGCATCGCCGGTCCCTTCGTCCAGGTCCGCCACCGGCACAGCGGTGACGTCTCGGGCGACCTCGCGACGCCGCCGGAACCCATCGCCGTCGGCGAGCCCGGGTATCTGCCGACGCCGTGTCTGATCCGGCCCGAGCCGGTCACCGAGTATCCGCACCCCGGCGTCCTGGGCGAGGAGTTCGAGGCCCGGGTCGACGCATGGGAGATGGCCATGTTCGGCGATCCCACGGACGACCCGGAGGACTACGAGCCCCGGTACCACTGGGAGCTGTCGACCGCCCCGGGCTGGAAGCTGGGCGGACACGAGCCCTGGAACGGCCAGGGCTGTTTCGGGCCGGTGCGGTGCGACGCGTGCGGCAGCGAGATGCGGTTCGTGGCGGCGGTGGCCGGCGAGGAATGGGACGGCGGTACGGCGAGCTGGGCTCCGAGCGGATGCCGCGACGAGCCCACCGACGTGCGGCTCGGCAGCCAGGAGACCCTGCGGATCTTCACCTGTCCGGTGTCGTCGGCGCACCCGGTCATCAGCGACCTGGTCTGACGTCCCGGGTCACGGACGGCCGTACGCTGCTGTCACCCGCCGGGATCCGCTCACTTGAGGCCGCTGAGCATCACGCCTCTGATGTAGTACTTCTGCAGCAGCAGGAAGAGGACCAGCACCGGCAGGACGCTCAGGACCAGGCCGGCCATGACGATGGGCAGCGTGCGCGTGGGGTCGACGTAGTCCTGGAGGAACTGGATGCCGACGGGCAGGGTCATCACGTCCGGGTTGGCGGTGGAGACGAGCAGGGCCCAGATGTACTCGTTCCAGGCGTCGACGAAGGTCAGCAGGCCGAGGGTGACCAGGACCGGCTTGGTCTGCGGGACGACGATCCGCCACCACACGGTGAACTCGCCACAGCCGTCGATGCGCGCGGCCTCCAGGACCTCGTCCGGGATGGAGACCATGAACTGGCGGGTCAGGAAGATCCCGAAGCTGCTGACGAGGAACGGCATGGCGAGCGCCACGATGCTGACGGTCAGTCCCGCGCCGCCGCGCCCGAGCAGGTCGTTGCCGCCGGCCAGCGGCCAGTGCACCAGGATCAGGAAGTGCGGGATGAAGAAGAGGAACGGCGGGAACATCATCGTCGACAGCACCAGCCGGAAGACGAAGTCCCGGCCGGGGAACCGGAGTTTGGCGAGCGCGTAGCCCGCGAGCGACGACGTGAGCAGCACCGAGCCGGTGATCGTGGCGGTGGCGACGACGCTGTTGCGGAAGAGCACCGGAAGGTCGAGCTGGTGGATCGCCGCCCGGTAGTTGGACAGGTCGAACGCCTTCGGCAGGAACCGGTAGGGCAGCGTGCCGGCCTCGTCCGGTCCCTTGAAGGACGTCATCAGCATGTCGGCGAACGGCACCACCGTGAGCACCGCGCCGGTGACCACCAGCAGATACGACAGCCACGGGAATCGGCGGCGGATCACGCGTCCTCCCCCTTGCGCCGGAAGACCCACAACTGGACCAGCGTGACCGCGAGGACCACCGCGAACAGCACGAAGGCGGCGGCGCTCGCGGTGCCCCAGTCGCCGTAGGAGAAGGCCTGCCGGTACATCTCGAGCGCGGCCACGTTGGTCGCGTCGCCCGGTCCGCCCTTGGTCATCACGATGATCAGCGCGAAGGACTGGAGGCCGGTGAGGAACTGGGTGACGCACACGAACAGCAGGGACGGCCGCAGCAGCGGCAGTGTGATCCGCCAGAACACGGTCACGGGCCCGGCGCCGTCGAGTGCGGCGGCCTCGTAGTACGACTCGGGGACGGACTTCAGCCCGGCGGTCAGGACGAGGATGGCCGAGCCGACGGAGGCCCAGGCCTGGACGACCACCACGGCGGGCAGCGCGGTGTCCGGGTCCTGGAGGAACGCCACCGAGCCGAGGCCGACGGCGTTGAGGACGCCGTTGACGAGGCCGCCCGGCTGGTACATGTACTTCCAGACGTTGCCGACGGCGACGACGGTCGTGACGATCGGCAGGAAGTACAGGGTGCGCCACAGCCCCTGGAACCGCAGCTTGTCGATGCAGGTGGCGACGAGTACGGAGCCGGAGAGTGCGAGGGCGACGGTGCCCAGGGCGAAGAGCAGCGTGTTGGTGAGGATCGGCGCCAGGAACGTCGAGCCGTCGGCGAACAGGCCGGCGAAGTTGTCCAGGCCGACGGGATCGATGTCGCCGAGGTCGAACCCGGCCCACCGGGACGTCGAGAGCAGCACCGCGAAGCCGAGCGGCAGAGCGAGGAAGACGGCGTAGAACAGCAGCGTCGGCGCCAGGAAGAGGTAGGCGACGACCGCCTGGCGGCGCCGGTGCCGGGCGCGGAGCCGGACTCCGACGTATGCGGACCTGTCACGCGCCGCCCGTTCGGTCGACTCCGGTGCCAGGGTGGCGTTCACCATGACCGCGCCACCTCCTGGTCGACCTGGCGGCGGGTGGAGCGCAGGGCCTCGTCGACCGTCTGCTGGCCGGTCCACAGGGCCTCGATGTTCTTGCGCAGCAGGGACTTGGCCTGCTGCGCACCGGGCACGTTCGGTTCGGGTACGGCGTACGCCAGCGCGTCCAGGAACGGGTGCAGGTTCGGGTCGCCGCCCGTGCCGAGGAGCCTGCGCATGTCGTCGGCGCGGCCGGTCAGGGAGCCGACCGACGCCTGCAGGGCGCTCATCCGGGTCGTGCCGCGCACCTTGTCGGCGTTGAGCCAGCGCAGGAACTCCCAGGCTTCGCGCGGGTGTTCGCTGGCGGTGTTGACGCCGAGCAGGAAGCCGGTGGAGAGCGTGGCGCGCCTGCCGTCCACCTCGGGGAGGGGCACGGGAGCGACGCCGACGTCGCGGTAGGCCGGGCCCATCAGCGCCTTCAGGTTCGCGGTCCACCAGCCGGCGCTGATCACCATGGCCACCTGTCCGGAGGCGAAGGCCTGGTAGACGTTGACGCCGGGGGCGCTCGCGCCCTTGTCGACGAGGCGGCGCTCCAGCTCGAACACGGTGCGCCCGGCCGGCGAGTCGATGGCGGTGCGCCTGCCGTCCGCCGAGACGAACCGCCCGCCGGCGGCGTTGAGCAGGGCGAGGGTCTGGCCGACCGTCGTGGAGTCGTCGAAGGCCGACAGGCCGAACCCCTGGACCAGCGTGTTGCCGTAGCGGTCCTGCCGGGCGGTCCGGTAGGCGGCCTCCTCCAGCTCGGGCCAGGTGCGCGGCGGGCCGTCGACACCGGCCTCGCGCAGCAGCCGCTTGTTGTAGTAGAGGGCGTAGGTCTGCATCTCGGTGGGGTAGCCGTAGATCTTGCCCGCCACCGATGCGGAGCCGACCGCGGCGGCGCCGTAGCCGCGGCCGATCTCCGCGGCGTGCTCGGGCGGCGCGGGCCGCAGTACCCCGGCGCGGACGAGCTGGCCGTTCCACAGGCAGTACGGGTGCAGGATGTCCGTGCCCTGGCCCGCGGCCTGCCGGACCATGACGGTGGTCAGCAGGTCGGTGAACTCGACGGCCTTCGTCCGCACCTTGACCCGGTCGTGCAGGGCGTTCCACTCGTCCACCGGCGCCTGGAGAGCCTTCTTGAGCTCCCCGCTCGCGTAGTGGGAGAGCAGGGTGAGGACGACCGGGTCGCCGGGCCGCCCGGTGCCCTGGTGCGGGGCGGCACACCCGGAGGCGAGCAGCGCCGAGGGCAGTGCGAGTGCGAAGTGACGCCGGCTCAGTGACGGTGTCACCGGGCGGCCTCCCTGCGCATCACCTTGAACACCCGGGTCGTGGTGAAGCCGCTCTTGCGGTAGAGGTGGCCCGCCGGGGACTGCGCGCCGGTCCACAGGAACCACGCGGAGTGCGCGCGGAGCGCCCGCATCCGCTCCAGGACCAGGTGGAGGAGGACTTCGCCGAGTCCGGTGCCGCGCATCTCCTCCAGCACGCCGATCGGCCCGAACCGCTCGTCCACCGAGTCGAACGCCCCGTGCATGGCCCAGCCGACCATCCGGCCCCCGGGGTCGCGGGCCACGACGATCCGGTCGAGCGGCGTGCCCGCGGTCAGACACGCCCGGATCGTGCAGGCCCAGTCGGGCCCGAAGTGACTCCCGGCGAGGGCGAGGAGGTCCACCAGGTCGTCGTCGGCCGGGGTGCCGAACCGGTAGCCCCGCGCGGTCAGTTCGGCCACCCGGAGCGCCACGTCGTCCGGGAGGCGGTGGCCGACCAGGACGCGGTCCATCGCCGCCGCCTCGTACAGGGTGCGAAAGCCCAGGGAGTCGAGAAGGCCCGCCGCCTCGGGGTAGGCCTCGGCGTCCAGGCCGGGGAAGACGTAGTTCGGGGTGTACGAGGAGAAGTCCACCCTGGTACGGCCGTGGCCGTGCAGCCAGTCGAGGGCCTCGGTCAGGAGCCGGCGGCCGAGGCCGTGCCCGCGGGCGTCCGGGGCGACGAAGAAGAACGGGATCCAGCCCTGCTCCGGCTCCAGGTCGGTGCCGGTCATCGGGACCTGCCGGCGCACCGCGTAGGCGGCACCGACGACCCGCTCGCCGTCGACGGCGACCCGCAGCCCCTCCGGGTCGAAGTTGGGGTCGAGCAGCACCAGGGAGCGGAAGCGGTCCGGGGTGATGGGGTCGGCCGGCGCGCTCCGCCGCCACGCCGCCACGACCTGGGGTCCGTCACCCGCGCGGAAACCGCGGATCCCGGTCCGGTTCGTCGTCGTGAGAGTCGCGAGATCGGTCATCGACGGAGGTGTCCTTCCGAGCGAGCGGCAGTGTCGGGCAGGCGGCGACGGGGCAAGGGGGCGGACCGGCGCGTGTCAGGGGTAGAGCAGTGCGTCGTCGCCGGCCCATCGGGCGGGCGGGGCCGGCGGGTCGCACAGCGGCAGCGGGTCGTCGCCCGCGTCGACGGAGCGCCGCAGCCGGTCGGATCCCCACAGCAGGTCGACGAAGTGACGGTGACCGGTCCCCTCGGCGCCACCGTCCGTGGTGTGCCAGGCGAAGTCGTCCGGGTACAGCCGCCGCAGCACGGCGAGCATCGCGACGGCGGTGCGTACGGGGGCGAACGCCGCGCGGTCGGTGATGTGGAGCTGGACCCCGCGCAGCTGCCGTCCGGCGTGTTTGTGGAAGGCCGGCACGAACCGAAGGTCGCGGAAGTGCACGCCGGGCAGGGCGAGTTCGGTGAGCGCGGGGGCGAACCGGGCGTCGACGTAGGGGGCGCCGACGATCTCGAAGGGCTGGGTGGTGCCCCGGCCCTCCGAGAGGTTCGTGCCCTCGAAGAGGCTGGTGCCGGGGTACACGGTGGCGGTGGCGGGCGTCGGGATGTTCGGCGAGGGGGCGATCCAGGGCAGGCCGGTGGCGGCGGCGTCCTGGGCACGCCGCCAGCCGAGGGCCTCGATCACCGTCAGGTCGGCCGCGCGGCCCGCGGCTCGGGGTACGGCCGAGGCGTTGAGGTGCCGGGCGAGTTCGCCGCAGGTGAGGCCGTGCCGGACGGGGATGGGGGCGCGGCCGACGAAGCCGGCCCACGCCGGGTCGAGCAGCGGGCCCTCGCTGAGGAGGCCGCCGAGCGGATTGGGCCGGTCGGCGACCACGAACCGGATGCCGGTGCGGGCCGCCGAGACCATCAGGTCGAACATGGTCCACACGTAGGTGTAGCACCGGGCCCCGATGTCCTGCAGGTCGTGGACCAGGGCGTCGACGCCGCTGTCGATCAGCAGTTTGTCGAGCCGCTCGCCGTCGCGGCGGTAGGTGTCGTAAACCGGCAGGCCGGTGCCGGGATCCGTCCGGGCTGTCTCGCCCTCGCCGGCCTGGCCGGTACCGTGCAGTCCGTGTTCGGGACCGAACAGGGCGACCAGGGGCGCGCCGGCCGCGAGCAGCGCGGGTGCGGCCGGGCGCAGGTCCGGCAGGACACCGGTGTGGTTGGTCACGAGCGCGAAGCGGCCGGGCCCGGCGAGTGCGGGCGCCGCGTGCAGTCGTGCGATCCCGGTCGTCACCGTGCCGCGGTCGTCCGTGCTCATCCCTTGCCCCGTCCGCCGGTGCGATCTCCCTCAAGCGATGGTGAGGAATGTACTCTTATATCCCGCAATTCCGGCAAGGAATCGCGGGGAACCGGATTGCCCCGATGGTGTGATGACACCGGTCCCGCCGACTCCCGTGCGCGTCCTGGACGTTGGAACAGGCATGGGCCTCAGTGACACACCTTCCTTCGCCCAACTGTCCGACGCCTACTGGCTGGACAGTCCCCACCTGGGCGAGGGCGTCCCCGACCCGGCTCCCCCGGCACCGCCGCCGTCGTTCGGCTGGCGGACCGCGATGGTCGGACTGTCGGCGCTCACCGTCGCGGTCGCCCTGGTCGTGGCGTTCGTGTGAGCCTCCGGCAGGCCGGGCCGGGCGTCACGACACGCCGACAGGCGTCCCCCGGACGTGGGACGTTTCCGTGTCGTTCGGACATACGAGTGCGGTTACGGTGTGTGATGGCGCCGGGACTCGGTGTACCCGAGGTCCCCGTCGGTCACCGCTTTCACCGTTCACGAAGGACTTCACGATGCGTCTCCTCCGCCCGCTCGCCGTCGCTCTCGGCGGGCTCGCCCTCACCGTCATCACCATGGGACCGGCGTCCGCCGCCGACGGGACGTTCGTCTGGGTGGGGCCGAAGGGCAAGGCGTACGCCATCCAGAACCCGCCGGACCGCAAGTGCCTCGAGATGGCGCAGGAGGCGCGCGGGCCGCAGAACGCCACGAAGAAGGCGCTCGTCGTCTACAGCAGGGCGAAGTGCAAGGGCACCCAGCACCGGGTCGCCCCCGGGCACTCGGCGTCCGGCAGCGTCCGCTTCGCCAGCGTGGTCTTCAACCCCCGCTAGACCGCGGTCCGTTCAGCTCTCAGGCGGCGCCGACCACGTCGTGGTGATCGGCGCCGCCCGTTCCGGTCAGACTCCGCCGGCCACCGCCACGCCGAGACCGCACAGCACCACGCCGGTGACGACGTCCAGCGCGCGCCGCACCGCCGGCCGGGACACCAGGGCCCGGCCCCGGCCCACGGCCCAGGTGAAGACCAGGTACCAGCAGACGTTGACGACGGCCCACAGGACGCCCAGCGCGATGCTGCTCAGCAGGACGGGACCGTCGGCCGTGACGAACTGGGGCAGCACCGACACGGCGAACACCCCGGCCTTCGGGTTGCCCAGCGTCGTGCCCAGCCCGGCTCCGTACGCGCTCCGGAGACCGCCGGGACCGGCCGTCCCGCCGCCCGGGTCGATCCGGGCGACGCCCTGCTTCGCCGCCGCCCTGAGGGTGTTGAGCCCCAGCGCGAACAGCACCACTCCGCCCGCGAGGCGTACCACCAGATAGGCGTGCGGGTTGGCCAGGAGCACGGCGGAGAGGCCCACGGCGGCGGCGGTCGACCAGACGAGCAGCCCGGTGGCGTTGCCCGCGATGGTGGCCCGGGCCGGTCGTGGGCCGAATGCCAGGATCTGCCTGATCATCAGTGCCTGCCCGGCGCCCGGGAGCATGGCCAGCAGCCAGGTGGTGATCACGAACAGGGGCAGATGGACGGGCACGGGTCGTCGGCCTCCTCACTGGGCGCGGTGAATGATCCGCCACCAGGCTGACGCGCGGGGTGCATGAAGAGAAGTCAGCACACTGCCGGTCAGCATTAAGATTATTTAGTGACGATGACCTCGGATCCGGGACAGCTGCGCCTGCTCGCCCTGATCGAACGCCACGGTTCGCTCACCGGCGCCGCCCACGCCCTCGGCGTGACCCCCGCCGCGGTGACTCAGCAGGTGGCCCGGGCGGAGCGGGACTGGAACGCACCGCTGGTGGTGCGCGGGCCGCGCGGCGCGTCCCTCACGGTGGCCGGCGCGCTGCTCGCGGAGCACGGACGGGTCGTCGACGAACAGACGGAACAGGCCGGCGAGCGGCTCGCCGCGCTCCTCGGCCGGCTGTCGCTGCGGCTGCGGGTGGGCGCGTTCCTGGCCGCCGCCCTGCATCTGCTCCCGCCCGCCCTGACTGCGCTGCGCCACCGGTATCCGAACGCCGACGTGTCGGTGGAGGACCTGTTGTCCGACCGCGGCGTCGAGCGGGTCGCGGCGGGCGAACTCGACGTCGCGGTGATCGCCTCCTGGGCGCTTCCCCCGGAGCCGCCCCCGCACATCACCGTGCACACGCTGCTGCGGGACCCCATGGTCGTCGTGCTGCCCGAGGACCACCCCCTGGTCACCGGTTCCCCCGACGGCACACCCCTGCGCCTCGAGCAGCTCCGGGACGAGGCCTGGGTGACCATCCTCGCCGGACACGCCGCCCGCGAGCAGCTCGACCGGGCGGCGATCGGTGCCGGTTTCACCCCCAGGATCCGGTTCCAGACGGCGTCGTACGACCTGGCCCAGGCACTCGTCGGCACCGGCTACGGCGTCGCGCTCGTCTCCCGGCTGGCCCTCACCCGGGTCCCGGGCACCACGCACCGCCCGCTGGCCGACCCGCCGCTCCACCGCGACCTGCACGCCGTGACGCGGTCCGACACCGCGCTCACCCCGCTGGCGGACGTCTTCCGGACCCTGCTGCTCGACGTGGCCACCGACCTGAGGGGCGCCTGGACGTCACAGGGGTGAGCGGGCGACGGCCATCACATAGGCCCCGAACAGCAGCGAGACCGCGGCCAGGGCGCCGACGACAAGGGCGGTCTGGGCGGGGCGTACGCGCCGGCTGCCGACCAGGGCGCGGGCGAGCGGGATCAGGAGAGGGAAGGCGGGGAGCAGGAAGCGGGGCTTGGACGAGAAGGAGCCCGAGCCTCCGACGACCAGCAGGACCAGGACGCCCGCGAAGACCACCAGGACCAGCGGGGCCCGGTCCAGGCAGAGGAGGCAGAAGAGCAGCAGCCCCGCGGCGACGATCACCAGGTCCGCCGCGTAGACGAAGCCGCCGCCGTGCAGCAGCAGGCCCTTGAGGAAGCGCAGTGAGCCCGCGCCGAAGTCGAACCGGGAGCTCCAGGCGCGCTGCACCTCGAAGTAGCCGTGCAGGAGGTCGCCGGTGCGCTGCCCGACCCACAGGACGTAGCCGAGCCAGCCGAGCGGGGCGAGCAGGCAGCCGGCCCACAGGGCGAGTGGGACGCGGCCTCGTCGCCGTACCGCTTCGTACCCGCCCGCGGCCAGGACGGCGGCCGCGACCGCGAAGCCACTGGGGCGGGAGAGCCCGGCCAGCGCGGCCAGGCAGCCGGCCCACAGCCAGCGGCCCTTGAGCACGCAGTACAGGGACCAGACCGCGAGGGCCGAGAAGAGGGACTCGGTGTAGGCGATGGTGAGTTCGACCGACTGGGGCAGTACGGCCCACAGGACGACGAGCGCGCCGGCCACGGCTCGGCCGTACAGGTGGTCGCCGACCCGGTGGATGCCCCACGCGGCGACGACGGCGGCGGCCCAGGCGACGATCAACGCGGCCTTGCCGGGGGTGAGGGGCAGGACCGTCGTCACGGCGCGGATGAGCCCCGGGTACAGCGGGAAGAACGCCCAGTCGGTCTGGACGGCTCCCTGGCGGGTGATCTCGATGAGGTCGCCGTAGCCGTAGGTGGCGATGTGCTGGTACCAGCGGGCGTCCCAGGCGTGGGCCAGGTTCCTGACCAGGGGTCGCCCCATGGCGTGGTTCGCCGCGGCGACGGCGGCGACTCCGGCGAGCCGGACCGCCGTGAACAGGACGAGGGCGGGCAGCAGGCCGGACGGGGTGCGGCGGTCGGGTGCGGGGTGGGCGGGACCGGTCTGCGCGGCGGACTCGGGCCGCGGGACGGAGGACGTGCTCACGCTCCGACCTTCGGCAGCGGCCCGCGGCGGCGCAACACGGCACGGAGGTTTCTTACGGTCTTCCGCCCGGGTTCAGAACTTCGCGACCCGCATCACACCCGGACCCCCTTGATCGATCATTCACCGGCCGGTTTAGCATATGAGCGCCACCCAGCTCGATCGAGAGATTCAGGTCTGTGACTGTCAACGACGACTCGTTCACCAACTGGAAGAACCGCGAGGAGATCGCGGAGTCGATGATCCCGCTCATCGGGAAGCTGCACCGGGAGCGGGACGTGACGGTCCTCCTCCACAGCCGCTCCCTGGTGAACAAGTCGGTGGTCAGCATCCTCAAGACGCACCGCTTCGCCCGCCAGATCGACGGTGCCGAGCTGTCGGTCACCGAGACGATGCCGTTCCTGCGGGCGCTCACCACGCTCGACCTCGGCCCCTCCCAGATCGACATCGGCATGCTCGCCGCGACCCACAAGGCCGACGACCGGGGCCTGAGCGTGGAGGCGTTCACCGCGGAGGCGGTCGCCGGGGCCACCGGCGCCAACAAGATCGACCGCCGGGAGCCGCGGGACGTCGTCCTGTACGGCTTCGGCCGCATCGGCCGTCTGGTCGCCCGGCTGCTCATCGAGAAGGCCGGCTCGGGCAACGGGCTGCGGCTGCGGGCCATCGTGGTGCGCGGCGCGGGCGGCGAGGACATCGTCAAGCGCGCCTCGCTGCTGCGCCGCGACTCCATCCACGGCCAGTTCCAGGGCACGATCACCGTGGACGAGGAGAGCAGCACGATCCTCGCCAACGGCAACGAGATCAAGGTGATCTACGCCGACGACCCGAGCGCCGTGGACTACACGGAGTACGGCATCCGGGACGCGATCCTCATCGACAACACGGGCAAGTGGCGGGACCGCGAGGGCCTGTCGAAGCACCTGCGCCCGGGGATCGAGAAGGTCGTGCTGACCGCGCCGGGCAAGGGTGACGTCCCGAACATCGTGCACGGCGTCAACCACGACACCGTCAAGCCGGACGAGCAGATCCTGTCCTGCGCGTCCTGCACCACGAACGCGATCGTGCCGCCGCTGAAGGCGATGGCCGACGAGTACGGGGTGCTGCGCGGGCACGTGGAGACCGTGCACTCGTTCACCAACGACCAGAACCTGCTGGACAACTACCACAAGTCCGAGCGCCGCGGCCGGTCCGCGCCGCTCAACATGGTCATCACCGAGACCGGCGCCGCCTCCGCCGTGGCGAAGGCACTGCCCGACCTCAAGGCGCGGATCACCGGCAGCTCGATCCGGGTCCCGGTGCCGGACGTGTCGATCGCCATCCTCAACCTCCAGCTGGCCCGCGAGGCCTCCCGCGAAGAGGTCATCGACTACCTCCGCGAGGTCTCGCTGACCTCGCCGCTGAAGCGCCAGATCGACTTCATCACCGCCCCGGACGCGGTCTCCAGCGACTTCATCGGCTCGCGCCACGCGTCGATCGTCGACGCCGGCGCCCTGAAGGTGGAGGGCGACAACGCGATCCTCTACCTCTGGTACGACAACGAGTTCGGCTACTCCTGCCAGGTGGTCCGGGTCGTTCAGCACGTCTCGGGCGTGGAGTACCCGACCTTCCCGTCCCCGGCGGTCTGACGCCCCGCACCTTTCGGCAGCCCGGCCCCCCTGTACCCACAGGGGGGCCGGGCTGTTCGCACTCTTGACGCGATCACGGCCCGATGGCAGTTTTTTATCGATACAACCGAGCTCACGAACTATGTTCCGTATATCGAACGAGCCGTCCGGACGGGAGTGCCCGCGTGCCCACCGCCACCGCGATCATCAACCTCGACATCGAGGGCCCGACGATCAGCCGCCACCTCTACGGCCACTTCGCCGAACACCTCGGCCGCTGCGTCTACGGCGGCTTCTGGGTCGGCGAGGACTCCTCCGTCCCCAACGAGGGCGGCATCCGCCTCGACGTGGTGGCGGCCCTGCGCGCCCTGGACATCCCCAACCTGCGCTGGCCGGGCGGCTGTTTCGCCGACGAGTACCACTGGCGGGACGGGATCGGCCCGCGCGAGCAGCGGCCCCGGATGGTCAACACGCACTGGGGCAACGTCGAGGAGAACAACCACTTCGGCACCCACGAGTTCATGGCCCTGTGCGAACTCCTCGGCGCCGAGCCCTACATCAGCGGCAACGTCGGCTCCGGCACCGTCCGCGAGATGAGCGAGTGGGTGGAGTACCTCACCCGGGACGGCGACAGCCCGATGGTGCGGCTGCGCAAGGAGAACGGCCGCGAGGAGCCGTGGCGCGTGAAGTACTGGGGCATCGGCAACGAGACCTGGGGCTGCGGCGGCAACATGCGCGCCGAGTACTCCGCCGACCTGGCCCGCCAGTACGCCACCTACTGCCGCGACCACGGCGACAACCAGCTCTACCGGATCGCCTCCGGTGCCTCCGACGCCGACTACAAGTGGACCGAGACCCTGATGCAGCAGATCAGCTGCTTCGGCTGCGAGGCCACCCCGAAGAACTTCTTCCAGGGCATCTCCGTCCACTACTACACGCTCTCCGGCCCCTGGGAGGCCAAGGGCAGCGCGACCGGGTTCGACACCGACGACTACTACCGGACGATGCTCTCGGCCCACCGCATCGACCGCATCCTGACCGGCCACTCCACGGTCATGGACGTCTACGACCCGGGGCGTACCGTCGGCCTCGTCCTGGACGAGTGGGGCACCTGGTGGGACGTGGAACCCGGCACCGATCCCGGCTTCCTCTTCCAGCAGAACGCCCTGCGCGACGCGCTGGTCGCGAGCACCCACTTCGACATCTTCCACAGGCACGCGGCCCGCCTGCACATGGCCAACATCGCCCAGACCGTCAACGTGCTCCAGGCCATGCTCCTCACCGACGGCGACGCCCTGGTCCTGACCCCGACCTACCACGTCTTCGAGATGAACAAGGGCCACCAGGACGCCACGTCGCTCCCCGTGCACCTGCGCGGCGAGGGCACCCGGCACAGGGTCGGGGACGCGGAACTGGAGACGGTGTCCGCCTCGGCCAGCGTCAAGGACGGCGCGGTCCTGATCTCGCTGAGCAACCTGGACGCGGAGGAACCGGCCGAGGTCACCCTCGACCTGCGCGGCGGCGCCCTCGGCGAGCCGGCCGCCCGGATCCTCACGGCCGACAAGCTCCAGGCCCACAACACCCCCGAGGAGTCGTCGGCCGTCTCCCCCCGGGCCTTCGACGGCGTGTCCGTGACCGCCGGCGGACTGCGCCTCACCCTCCCGCCCCACTCGTTCGTGACCGTCCAGGCCCCCCTGGACCGGCACTGACCCGCAGGAGCGCGCACATGACCCGATCCGCACGTCCGCTGCCCGCCCGGCATCTGCGGCCGCCCATGGGCTGGAACAGCTGGGACTGCTACGGCACCACCGTCACCGAGGAAGAGGTCCTCGCCAACGCCGAGTTCATGCGCGAGCACCTGCTCCCGCACGGCTGGGACACCGTCGTCGTCGACATCCAGTGGTACGAGCCCACCGCTCGGGCGCACGGCTACAACCCGGACGCCCCGCTCGTCCTCGACGGCCACGGCCGCCAGCTCCCCGCCCCCAACAGGTTCCCCTCCGCCGCGGGCGGGGCGGGGTTCGGGCCGCTGGCCGCGCGGGTGCACGGCATGGGCCTGCGGTTCGGGCTGCACATCATGCGGGGCATCCCGCGGCGCGCGGTCGAGGCCGGACTGCCCGTGCTCGGTACGGAGTTCACGGCCGCGGACGTGGCCGACACCGGCTCCGTGTGCCCCTGGAACTCCGACAACTACGGCCTGGACCACGACCACCCCGGCGCCCAGGCCTACTACGACTCCCAGGTCGCCCAGTTCGCCGCCTGGGGCGTCGACTTCGTCAAGGCCGACGACATGCTCTTCCCGTACCACGAGCGGGAGATCGCCGCCTACGCCCGGGCCGTCCGAGGCAGCGGACGGCCCATCGAGCTGAGCCTCTCCCCCGGTACCGACATGTCCGTCGCCCGCCTGGACCACCTCCGGGAGCACGCGACCATGTGGCGGGTCTGCGACGACCTGTGGGATCGCTGGGAGGACGTCGAGGCGCAGTTCGCGCGGATGGCCCGCTGGGCTCCCTGGCAGGGCGGGCAGGGCTGGGCGGACGCCGACATGCTGCCGCTCGGCCACATCGGGATCCGTGCCGAGCGCGGCGCGGACCGCCAGTCCGCACTCACCCACCCCGAGCAGGTCAGCCTGCTCACCCTCTGGTTCATCTCCCGCTCCCCGCTGATGATGGGCGGCGACCTGCCCACCTCCCCGCCCGGGACCATCGCGCTGCTCACCAACGACGAGGCCCTCGACGTCCTGTGGCACAGCACCGGCAACCAGGAGGTGCTGCGGGAGCGGGACCTGGTGCTGTGGACCGCCCGGGACACCGACGGGCACACCCGGTACGCGGCGGTGTTCTCGCTCGCGGACGAGGAGCGGCGTGTCGAGGTGCCGCTGGGGTCGGTCGGAGCCACTCCTCACGACCGCGTCCGGGAGCTGTGGACCGGCACCGACACCGCGCACGACGGCCGAGAGCTGGTCGCCGTGCTGCCCGCCCACGGTGCCGCCCTCTATCGTCTTGCCGAGGACAGCCGGCGGGAGTGAGTGTGGCGACGATCCAGGACGTGGCGAAGGCGGCCGGGGTGTCGGCGATGACCGTCTCGAACGTGATGAACGGGCACCCCAACGTCCGCCCGGCCACCCGGGAGCGGGTCCTGGAGGCGATGGACCGGCTCGGCTACCGGGTCAACGTGGCCGCCCGCAATCTGCGCAAGGGCCGTACCGGGACCATCGGCCTGGCCGTCCCCGAGATCAACCGCCCGTACTACGGCCGGCTGGCCGCCTCGATCATCGCGGCGGCCGACCGGCACGGCCTGCGGGTGAGCATCGAGCAGACCGGCGCCCGCCGGGAGAGCGAGCTGGCGGCTCTCTCCCTGTCCCGCAACCGGCTCTACGACGGTCTCATCCTGAGCACGGTCGGCATGGGCCCGGCCGATGTCGGGGCGCTCGACGTCGACCATCCGGTGGTGATCCTCGGGGAGCGGATCTTCGGCGGGCCCGTCGACCATGTCGCCATGCCGAACGAGGCCGCCGCCGAGGCCGCGACACGCCATCTCGTGGAGCGGGGCTGCCGGCGGATCGCCGTCGTGTGCGGGCGGCTGGGCGGTGAGGTCGATGTGTCGAGCCTGCGGCACGCCGGGTATCTGCGGGCGCTGGCGGCCGCGGGGCTGCCGGCGGACCCGGAGCTGGTGGTGCCCGCCGAGTCGCTCACCATGCAGGAGGCCGCCCGCGGCGTCCGGGAGCGGATGGCGCAGGGCCTCGGCTTCGACGGGGTGTTCTGTGTGACGGACACGGTCGCCATGGGCGTGCTGCGCGCGCTCGCCGACGCCGGGATCCGGGTGCCGGAGCGGGTCAAGGTGATCGGCTTCGACAACGTCGACGAGAGCGCGTACCTCGTCCCCTCCCTGTCCACCGTCGACCCGGACCACGACCTGATGGCCGAGCGCGCGGTCGCCCTGCTGGCGGCCCGCATCGAGCGGGGCGGCCCGGGACCGGAGCGGGAGGAGTTCGCCGGTCCGTTCCGGCTGGTGGTGCGGGAGTCCACCGGTGGCTGACCGGCGGCACCGGTGCGGTGTCAGACCAGGTGGGCGAAGACCACCAGGTTCTCCGTGTAGTCCCTGACGTCGTGGTCGTAGTCGCCGGCGCAGGTGATCAGGCGCACCTCGGGGCGGCGGGTGTCCGCGTAGACGCGGTCGCTGGGGAAGTCGTCCTTCGCGAAGGTCTCGGCGTCGTCGACCACGAACTCCGCGTCCGTGCCGTCGGCCCGGTCCACCGTGAAGCGGTCGCCGCGCTCCAGTTCGTCCAGCCTCGCGAAGACGGCCGCCGAGGTCACGGTGTCGACGTGACCCGCGATGATCGATGTGCCCGCCTCGCCGGGTGCCACGCCCCTGGAGTACCAGCCGACGAGGTTGGTGTTGGCGGCCGGCGGGGGCTGGAGCTGGCCCGTGGAACCGATGGTGAGGGCGGTGAAGGGAGCGTCGACGGAGATCTTCGGGATGAGCAGGCGGATCGGCGTGGACCGGGGCAGCGCCTCGCCGGTCCGGCGCGGATCGGCCGAGGGAGCGGCGTCCGTGCTCGCGGACCTGGTGGTGCCGGTGGTGTCGGTGCCGCCCGTGTGTCCGCCGATCAGCGCCACGGCGACGAGCAGGAGGGCGATGCACCACACGGACAGTCGTCCGCCGGACGGGGGGCTGCCGGAGCCGTCCCGGTCGTCGGGGCCGTCGGGTTCGGCGGGGGCTTCGGGGGTCTGGGTGGCGGGGCCAGCTGCCATCGGGGTCACCTTTCTGGGGCACGGCAGCGGGAGGGCGGGACACAGGGGGCGCGGTGCCGTCGGAGTGTGGAGCGCCGACGGCACCGCGGCCCCCGCATGCGTGGGCCCATCAGGACACGGACCCGGGGACTCTCCTGCGCCGCAGCGCGTAGGCACCGGTGGCCGCTACGCCGAGCACGGCCAGCCCGCCGGCGGTGACACCGGGCGAGGCGAGGCCACCGCCGCCGGTGTGCATGCCGCCGTGCGGCCGGTCGCTCTCCTCGTCGTCGCCCCACGACGAGCCGCCCTGGTCCTTCCCCTTGCCGCCTTGGTCCTGCTTGCCCCCCTGGTCCTGCTTGCCTCCCTGGTCCTGCTTGCCTCCCTGGTCCCCCTTCTCCTCGTCGTCCTGGCCCTTGTAGGAATCGGGGTCGAACCTGCTGTCGCTGCTGCTGTAGGAAGAGTCGTCGCGGCCTCCGTCGTCCCGGTCCCCGGAGCCCGCGGCCTGGGCTGCTGGGGCGGAGAACGCGAGGGCCGCGGTGGCGGCCGTCGTCGCGAGGATCATGCGGGCAGAACGCATCTCGATGTCCTTCCGCCGTGGCCGGGCGCCGATACTCCATCAGCTGTAACGACCCGGCCCCGACATGAACCACCGTCAGCCAGCCCCCCGGCGCGCACCATCCAGGCCGCCCATCCGTGGTCACGACACGCCCAACACCGCCCGGCTGGGTCAATCCCCCGGTCGGCCACACCGCCATTCGGGCGGTCGTGGGCCCGTCGTCGGCGTGTCGCGACGGAACGGGCCCGGCGTGGTGTCAGTAGCCGACGTAGAAGGTGGCGTCGGCCTGGTCCGTGCTCGTGGAGACGGGGTCGATGCGCAGCACGTAGTCGGAGTGGCGGAGGTAGCGCGTCGGGTAGTTGTACGAGCGGAACGAGGACCAGGAGGAGTCGGCGAGACCGGCGGTCCGGTAGAACGTGGCGTCCTGGGCGAACGTCGTGGTGCTGTCGTTCTCGTCGAGCTGCAGCTGGTAGTCGTAGTGGCGCAGATAGCGGGTCGGGTAGTTCACCGACTGGAAGGACACGCCGCCGCTGTCGGCGAGACCGGGGACCAGCTTCCACATGCCGTCGGTGTACGGGTCGAAGGCGTACTCGTCGATCCGGCCGACGAAGTTGCTGTGCCGGACGTATCTGGCCGGGTAGTTGTAGGACTTCAGCCGGTTCCAGGTGGGGGTGCCCCACTTGGCGACGAGGTTGTTGTACTCCGTCGCGGTGATGGGCTGGATGCCGCAGTGCTTGGAGTTGAGCGGCTGGGTGTAGATCTTCTGGTCGAGGGCGGTCCAGGTGCCGGCGGACAGGGCGCCGGTCTGCCAGGCGTAGAAGACGCCGTTGGGGTCCCAGGTGTCTCCCCAGAGGTACCAGGCCGAGCTGGACGTGAGGGACTTGACCAGGGTCGGGGCCTCGGTGCCGTTGTGCGAGACGGCCGTGGAGAACTCGGTGAAGCTGCCCGGGTCCAGTGAGGTGGAGCGGGCGCCGACGAGCGTCGAGTTCTTCTTGAAGTAGAGGTAGTTGACGCCGTTGACGCCGACGGCGAGGTCGCCGTCGATGACGTCGTAGCCGGGGTCGAAGAAGACCTGCGGGTCGCCGGCGGTCACGAAGTCACCGGTGTAGTTGATCATGATGACGTTGTGGCCGCTGTCGTTGACGGCGGAGTAGATGACGCCGTACGTGCCGCGTCCCGCGTCCCAGAAGGCCTCGGGCGCCCAGGCGTGGGTGTCCATGTCGTGCAGCTTCATCCGCCGATAGCCGGTGAAGGTGCGCAGGTCGGTGGAGTCCCAGACGTGGATGTACTGGCTGACGTAGGTCCAGTCGGTGCCGTACAGGTCGGTGGCGAGCACCACGAAGGTGCCGTCCTGCTTGCGCAGGATGAACGGGTCGCGCAGGCCGAGGGAGCCCGATGTGGGGGTGGCTACGGGGGCGTTCTGGTTGAGCGGGGTCCACTGGAGGCCGTCGGTGCTGACGGCCAGGTGCAGGCCGTAGTTGGCGGCCAGCATGTCCGGGGACTCGGTGAAGTAGCACATCACGTAGGCCGAGTTGGTCGCGGCCTGGGCGGATCCGGCGCCGAGGGCGAGGGCGCCGGTGGCGGCGAGGGGGACGGTCGCGGCCGCACCGAGGAAGTGGCGGCGCGACAGGGGGGTGCCGTTCATGTGCGCTCCAGACGAGGGGGGATGTCCGGGATTTCGGACGCGGTTCGGGAAACCGATCAGAAAATAGAGGGGCGCGTGGGGCGCGTCAATGCTTGCGTAACAAGGGAGTTACTGGGAATTCGCTGTGTGCAGCGGTGCCGCGGGGGCGACGATCGCGTGTCCCTGGTTGCGTGAGGCACGCAGGCCCGCGCCCCTGCCGTACAGCAGCGCCGCCATCGGCAGCCGCTGGTGGTAGCAGACGAGGGAGGACGGGACCTGGACAATGGCCGGGGTGTCGAGGAAGAGCGGGAGTTCCGCGCACACGTAATCCAGACACACCGCGCGCTGCCGCGCACCGTCCTCCTCACCGCGCGCGGAGAGGAAGCGGCCGACCAGGCCGTCGCAGACGGCGCGGAAGTCGTCGTCCTCGCCCAGCTGCCGCCGCAGCCCCCAGTGGATCTCCTGGTACGCGGCATTGGCACGGAAGCGGAACATCGGCTGCCAGCGCAGCCGGGTGCCGCCCGGATCGGCCTCGGCGGCGGCGTTGCGGACCTTGGCACGCACCCCGCGCACGCTCTTCGCCGCCTTGCGGTAGACGAAGTCGACTCGGTCGGATTGCTCCAGTCCCCACCGGGCGAGGCCGTACAGGCGCCGGGCGGAGAAATGGCTGTTGCCCACCGACACGCCGATCACCGCGCGAGCGACCCGACCGGGCCTTGTGCCTCGGTCGTGGCGATGCGGCGAGGCTCAAGTCAGCCGCACCGGGTGAACGGAGGTAGCGGCTGCCGGATGTTGGCCGGAACCCGCCGACACATGAGTGGGATTCCTCTCGAAATTCGCCTGCTTCCGGGTGAGGGGGATGGGATTCTTCTCTACGGTCCGATGAGTACCGCAGGGGGAGGTATCACCACAGTGAACCGTATGCGTACATCTTTCCGAATCCTGGCCGTCGCCGGCGTCGTCACCGCCGGCCAACTCGCGCTCGCCACCGGCGCGTCGGCGCGGGCGGAGACCGGGACGGAGACGGCGAAGAGCACCGGCTGCCCGGTCGACATCGTCTATCCGAGCCGCTTCTCCGTGAACGCGAGCGGCTGGGTGACCGACGGCGGCCTGTACTTCGGGGTCAGGAACAAGAGCACGACCAAGAGCTTCAAGAAGGTCACGTTCACCGTGACGGACGTCAAGAACATCCGCTTCGGCACCGCCACGGCCAAGGGCGGCAAGGTCAGCCACCGGACGTCGAAGACGGTGTCGGTGTACACGACGACCCTGAAGAAGAAGGGCGCTCTCGGGGTGAAGATGCAGACGCACCTGCTGAACACCCACACCTACAAGGTGCGGTTCACGCTGCACGGCTCGGGGTGGAACTGCGCCGTCGACCAGGGCACCTGGGGCTCCTGACCGGGGGCGGCCCGTACCCTGGTGGCCGTGGTCGACGGCGGCGAGGGTCCGGGCGCGGTGGCCGCCCGGCTCACCGGGCGGCCGGTCTCGGGTGAGCGGGCCGGGCCGGGCGGCCTGGCGGAGGTGACGCTCGCGGGCGGTTGCGCGGTCGTGGTCAAGCGCGGTGACGGCCCCGGAGCGGTACGGGCCGAGGTGGCCGGGCTGCGCTGGCTGGCCGCCGCCCGGGCGGTGCCGGTGCCGGAGGTGCTCGGGCACGACGAGCGGTGGATGGTGACCGAACTGGTCCGCACCGGGCGTCCGGACGCCGGGGCGTCGACGCGTTTCGGCCGGGCGCTGGCCGCCCTGCACGCGGCGGGCGCCCCGGCCTTCGGGGCGGCCCCGCCGGGTGGCCCGCGCGACGCCTGGATCGGCCTCGCCCCGATGCGCGACGAGCCCGGCACCGACTGGCCGCACTGGTACGCCGAGCACCGGGTGCTGCCGTACCTGCGCGAAGCGGTCGACCGGGGGACCCTGCGGCCGGGCGAGGCCGCCGTGATCGAGCGGGTCTGCGAGCGGCTGCCGGAACTCGCGGGGCCGCCCGAGCCGCCGGCCCGGCTGCACGGCGACCTGTGGAGCGGCAATGTCCTGTGGGGCACCGACGGCCGGGTCCGGCTGATCGACCCGGCCGCGCACGGCGGGCACCGCGAGACCGACCTCGCGATGCTCAGCCTCTTCGGCTGCCCGCATCTGGACCGGATCCTGGCGAGTTATCAGGAGGCGGCCCCGCTGGCCGACGGCTGGGCCGAGCGGATCGGCTTGCACCAGTTGTTCCCGCTGCTGGTGCATGCCGTGCTCTTCGGACGGAGCTACGCCGAACAGGCTTTGGCGACATCCCGGAATTTCGCGGACATGTGACACCGTCATGTGCCGGACGGGAATGTGAAATCGGCCACGTGCAGGAGCGATTCGCCGCTCCTCCCTTAACAAGCTCTTAATTCGGGCTGAGATTACGCAGAGTAAGGAAACCAACCACGCGTTCGAATCGTATAAGTGCATGGAAGAACGAAACAGGGAGAGACCATGCAACCGTTCGCGCTCAACTATGCACGCCCCGCAGTGCAGTTGGACGTCACCACTCCGTACGCGTATGACTCCGGACTGCAGTTGAACGTTCTCCACGATGGCCGGATCGCAGCCACCGATCACGCAACGCTCAGAGCCCTGGGGACGACGACCTCCACCGCGGGTTCCAAGACGCACTTCGACGACTGATCGCGGATCCTCACGATGACCGTGCTCATCCTGACCAGTGACGAGGACGTGACGGCGGACATGGTGGTCCTCCGGCTGCACGAGGCCGGAGTGCCCGTCGTCCGCCTCGATCCTGCCGATCTGACCAGCGGGGTGGCCCTGTCGGGCGAGTATGTGCAGGGCGTCAGCCGCGGACACCTGTCCGTGAACGGGCGCCTGGTGAGCATGAACGGCCTGCGTTCCATATGGCTGCGCAGGCCGGGGGTCGCGGCCTCCCGGGCGGCACAACCGTCCAGCTGGCTCACCGAGGAGTCCGAGCAGGCGCTGTACGGCATGCTGCGCGGGACCGAGGCGCGCTGGATGAACCATCCGGACGCGGCCCGCCGGGCCCGCCACAAGCCGTGGCAGCTGCGGCTGGCGCAGCGCAGCGGGCTCGCCGTGCCCGCGACGCTGATCACCACGTTTCCGCAGGCGGCCCGGGAGTTCGCGGAGCGGTTCCCGGACCTCGTGGTGAAGCCGGTGTCGGGCGCGCATCCGCAGGAGCCGCCGCGGGCCGTGCCGACCAGCCGGGTGGCGCCGGACACCGACTTCGCGGCGGTGGCGTTCGGGCCGACGCTGTTGCAGCGGCGGGTCGCCAAGCGCGCCGACATCCGGCTGACGGTGGTCGGCGAGCGGCTGCTGGCCGCCCGCAAGCCGGTGAGCCCGGACGCCCACCCCGACGACGTGGACGTCCGGTTCGCACCGTCCGGCTCGCCCTGGCGGGAGGCGGAGGTGCCGCCGCGAGTCGCCGAGGCCGTCCACACGTATATGAAGGACGCCGAGCTGGCCTACGGTGCCTTCGACTTCGCGGAGGACGCCGACGGCATCTGGTGGTTCCTGGAGTGCAACCAGTCGGGTCAGTTCGGGTTCGTCGAGATGGACACCGGTCAGCCGATCGCGGAGACCATCGCCGGGTGGCTGGCGCACGGCACCGACCGGTGCCGGTCGTATGCCGACCGGGGGCGGAGCACGACGGCTTGACCGGCTGGGCGACGATGGGGAACCGGGTACGGAGAAAGGAACGCGAGATGCGCATCGGACTGCTGGGCACCGGGCCCTGGGCGCGGGCGGCGTACGCCCCCGCACTGGCGGGGCACGGTTCGCTGGACTTCACCGGAGTGTGGGGCCGCCGCCCCGAGGCCGCCGCGGAACTGGCCGGGGAGTACGGCGTCCGGGCGTACGACGACGTGGACGCGCTGCTCGGCGACGTGGACGCGGTGGCCGTGGCGCTGCCGCCGGTCGTCCAGGCGGAGCTGGCGGTACGGGCCGCTGCGGCCGGCCGGCATCTGCTGCTGGACAAGCCGCTCGCGCTCGGCGTCGCCGAGGGGCGGGCGGTGGTGGAGGCGGCCGAGCGGGCCCGGGTCGCTTCCGTGGTGTTCTTCACCACCCGGTTCCAGCAGGAGCCGGAGGCGTGGATCGGGGAACAGGCCGCCTCGGCGGGGTGGTTCACGGCCCGGGCGCAGTGGCTGGGTTCGCTGTTCACCGGTGAGAGCCCGTTCGCGGACTCGCCCTGGCGGCGGGAGAAGGGCGCGCTGTGGGACGTGGGTCCGCACGCCCTGTCCGTGCTGCTGCCGGTCCTGGGCGACGTGCGGCGGGTGGCGGCCGCCGTGCACGGCCCCGGGGACACCGTGCATCTCGTCCTCGAACACGCGGGCGGCGCGTCGAGCACGGTGGCGCTGAGCCTCACCGCGCCGCCGGCGGCGGCCGGGGCCGATGTGGAGCTGCGGGGCGAGGCGGGGGTCACGCTCCTTCCGAGGAGTGCGGAAGGAGCGGTTCCCGCCCTCACCCGGGCCGCCGACGCCCTGGTCGCGGCCGCGCGCACGGGGCGAGGGCACCCGTGCGACGCGGCCTTCGGCCTGCGGGTCACCGAGATCCTCGCGGAGGCGGAGACTCTGCTGGGAAAGGACGTCGGCTAGACGCTCGGCTGCAGGGGATGCGATGCGGCGTCGTTCGGCAGCGGCGCCGTCGTGGTCGCTCGCGCAGTTCCCCGCGCCCCTGAAGGGGCGCGGGGAACTGGGCGGCCAGCCCCCACGCCGCCGCACACGCTATTCAGCCCGCGCCCCTTCGGGAGAGCTCCCGCGAGGCGTCGTCAGTACGTCGCCCAGAAGTTCACCCGCTCCCGGACCACGGGGTATCCCGCCCTGGCGAAGTGTGCGGCCATGGGGGTGTTGCCCTGGTCGGTGGCGGCGGCGATGAACTCGGCGTCGTGTTCGACGAGGAAGTGCGTGCATTCCACGAGCAGGTCGTAGGCGTAGCCGTGTCCGCGCTGCTCGGGCAGGACGCCGATGAACCCGATGCAGGGCCCGGCCGGGTTGTGCCCGGGGATGTGGATGCCGACCGCTTCGCCGTCGCGGGTGCGGGCGATCTGCCACCACTCGCGGGGCGAGGGCATCCAGTGGAAGAAGTCCATCTCCTCCTGGGCCGCCTGGTCCACTCCCCCTTGTTCGATGGCGCGGCGGGCGTGGGCGTCGAGGGTGACGGAGTGGATGCGGCGCAGGGCGTCGAAGAACACCCGGTCGTCGGGTTCGGGGGTGAAGACGAGGCGGCCGGGCCGTTCGGGCAGGCCGCACTCGGGGGTCCAGCGGTAGTTGTAGCGCTCCACCAGGAGCTCGAAGCCCGCCTTGCGGGCGGCGGTGAAGCGGGTCTCGGCGGCGGTGCGCAGGGCGGGGTCCTCGTGCCAGCCCGTGGGCAGGTCGAGCTCCAGTTCCTCGACCTGCCAGGGCGCGCCGCGCAGCAGTTCGGCGCCGGCCTCCTCCTCGCCCTCGGCCACGTCGAACCAGTTGATCAGGAGCGGCTCGGTGGCCTCGGGGGTGCCCCACCAGGCGGCCCGGGCGACGACGCGTCCGTCGCGCAGGGCGACGCGCTTCCAGTCGGGGCGGAACCGGGTGCGCCGGTGCTTCTCCCGCATGCGCAGCGGGTCGGGCAGGGTGTCGAAGAGGTGGTCGGTGCTGTCGTCGAGCGTGCGGATGACCGGATCGGTCACGGATTCCTCCGGGATGCGTGCTACGGGAGCGCTCCCGGGTCAGCTCTGACCTGTCACGCCCGGGATACGGGGAGGGAGCGCGGGATGGGTGTGATGCGCATCGCACTCGCCTCCTTCCGTCCGGTCTCGGGCGTGCGCTCATACGTTAGGGGGCCGGTCGGGGCGCGTCCACGGGTTTTCCGCGCGCGGCTTTTCAAGATCGAGACGGGTGCGGAGACCGGCGACGGGCGTAGCTTAGGGATGTGACTTCGGTGCGCGGCTGGTCGTCGCGTGGCTACCGGGACGGTCGTGGCTGGTTGCAGGGTGCGCCGCCGCCACGCTGGGTCCGGGTGCTGCCCGTCGTCCTGCTCGGGGTCGTGACGGCGGCGACGCTGATCAGCCCCGACGGACACGACTTCGGCTTCCTTCTCGGCGCCATCCCGCCGCTGGCCGTCCTCTCCTACGGCCCGCTGGCGACCGCCGTCCTCAGCTGCCTGGTGGTGCTGCTGCTCAACGTGCCCGCCACCCACCTGAACCATCCCGGCGACACCGACCTCCTCACGGTCACCTTCGTGGCGCTGCTGAGCGTGTTCGTCTCCTATGTGCGCAGTCACCGGGACGCCCAGCTGCTCACCGAGCGGGCGGTGGGCGAGGCGGTGCAGCGGGCCGTGCTGCCCCCGCTGCCGGAGCGGGTCGGCGCGGTGGGGTGCGTGGGGCTGTACCGGGCCGCGCAGCACGGCACGCTGGTCGGCGGGGACTTCTTCGACGTGCGCGACGGCCCGTACGGGGTCCGGGCGGTGATGGGGGACGTACGGGGGCACGGGCTGGCCGCCGTCGCCACGGTGGTGTCGCTGCTCGGCGCGTTCCGGGAGGCGGTGCTCGACCTGCCGGACCTGGAGTCGGTGGCGACGCGGATGGACCGCAGACTGACGGTGGACTCGGCCGACGTCCCGCACGCGGAGCTGTTCGCCACGGCCCTGCTGCTGGAGTTCTCCGCCGATCTGCGGTCGGTGCGGATCGTGGCCTGCGGTCATGCGGCGCCCGTGCTGCTGCGGGACGGGCAGGCCCAGGAAGTGACCGTCGTACCCGGGGCCCCGCTGGGCCTGGGGCTGGGGGAAGTGGACCCGGCGAAGGAGGTCACGGTGGAGCTGGGGCCCTGCGACCGGCTGTTCCTCGCCTCGGACGGCGTCTGGGAGGCACGCGACGGGAACGGGGGCTTCTATCCGCTCCCGGAGCGGCTCGCCGGGTTCGCGGGCGTGGACGCGGTGGCGCTGACCGAACGGGTGTGGGCGGACCTCGCCGACCATTACGAGGTGCGTGACGACGCCACCATGCTCGTCCTGACACCGGCCATCGGCTGAGGTCCGGGGCACCGCCGTCGGCCGGGTTCTCAGCCCACCTCCCACAGGAACCGGTGGGTGTGGATGCCGAAGTACGGGAACGGCCGGACCTCGCGTACGCCCTCGATCGGCCGGACCACGTCGTTGACGAAGTCGAGCAGGTCCTTCGGCCCGGGCGTGACCACCTCGGCGAACAGGTCGAAGCCGCCCGAGGTGAAGACGGAGTACACCACCGCGGGGTGTCCGGCGAGCGCGTCGGCCACGGCACGGGGGTCGCCGTCGACGCCGATGCCGAGCAGGGCCATCGCCTGGCCGCCCATGGCCATCGGGTCGGTGACGCCGACGACCTGCACGGCCCGGGAGTCCAGCAGGCGCTGCAGCCGCTGCCGGGCCGCGGAGGCGGAGAGGCCGACCTTCGGGCCCAGGTCGGCGTAGGCGATACGGCCGTCGGCCTGGAGTTCACGCAGGATGGCCCGGTCGATGTCGTCCATGTGCACCATGTTCGCCCTCCCTCTCCCTCGCCCTGTCCTCAGCCGGCCAGTTCGAGCAGCGCGGCGCCGAACACCGCGGTGTGGGTGTCGACGTCCTGCTCGGTGGTGTCGGGGCACATCAGGGCCATGTTGTGGAACGGCGTGAGGAGGATGCCCCGGTTGGCGAGGTAGAGGTGCAGGAAGTCCTCCAGCCCGGGGTCGGCGGCGGCCTCGGACTCGGTGCCGGTACGCGGGGGCGGGGAGGCGAAGCGGTACTCGGTGCGGGCACCGAGGCGGCTGACCGACCAGGGCAGGCCGTGCGCCTCGACGGCGGACCGCACACCGGTCTCGAAGCGTGCGGAGAGCCGGTCCATGTGGTCGAACGCCTCGTCGGTGAGCACCTGCTCCAGGGTGGCCCGGGTCGCCGCCACCGAGAGCGCGTTGCCTGCCAGGGTGCCGCCGACCCCGCCCATGTCCACCAGGTCCAGGTCGTCGCGGGCGAGGAGACGGTCGGCGAGGTCGGCGGAGAGGCCGTAGGCGCCGGCCGGGATGCCGCCGCCGATGGCCTTGCCGATGGTCAGCAGGTCGGGTTCCAGGTCCCAGGCGGCGGTGCAGCCGCCGGGGCCCGCCGAGAAGGTGTGCGTCTCGTCGTTGATCAGCAGCGTGCCGTACTGCCGGGTGAGGGCGCGCACACCCTCCAGGTAGCCGGGTTCGGGCAGCACGATGCCGATGTTGGTGAGGGCGGGTTCCATGAGGACGGCCGCCACGTCGCCGTGGGCGAGTTCGCGCTCCAGCTGGTCCAGGTCGTTCAACTCGGCGACCCGGCTGGTCAGGGTGACGTCGCAGGGTGCGCCGACGTTCCCGGGGCGGGGCGCGCCCTTGCCGTCGGGGCCGACGACGATGAGGGACTCGTCGACGCTGCCGTGGTAGCTGTAGCTGTTCACCAGGATCTTCGGGCGCCCGGTGACGGCACGGGCCAGCCGGATCGCCCACCGGTTGGCGTCCGTCGCGGTCAGCGAGAAGCTCCAGCGGGCGAGCCCGAAGCGGCGGGTCAGCTCGGCGCCGACCCACTCCGCGTCCTCCGTCGGCAGCATCGCGGTGGCGCCGCCCAGCTCGGCGAACCGGCGGTGCACCGCCTCGGTCACGGCGGCCGGCGAGTGACCGGCCATCGCGCCGGTGTCGCCGAGGCAGAAGTCGATGTACGTGTGCCCGTCGACGTCGGTGACCCGGGCACCGCGGGCGGTCGCCAGGTACCGGGGGAAGGCGCCCGCGGTCTTGTTCATCCACGTCATCGGGACCCGGCCGAAGAGATGGCTTGCGTCCGCATATGCCGCTCGGGAGCGGGGGTTTCGCCGCTCGGCCTCGGCGCTCTCGCGGGCCAGGAGGGCGTGCAGTCGGGTGCGGTCCATGGAGTACCCCTGGTAGAGCGACGGCGACAGAATGACGGGAGGGTACGACTGATATCGCCCCTATATCAAGACACGACGCTCGAATCGATTGCCGTGACGGCTGAATCGAGCGCCCTCGCCGACCCAGGGAAATCAGCCGTTTTGAGCGACACTCGCATCACTGTGCAGTGTTCGAACATTCGCCCTCAAACGCCAGGGTTCGCCACCCCTTCCGCCAGTTAGAAATATCTACCAGCATGCATATGCCGGGTTGGCGTGCGGACGCGCCGAGCACCCGGTGTCGGTCGTTCCCCTGCGCGCGGAACAGGTGGGCGAGATATCCCGGAGCGGTGCATGACGAACAGGATGTGGATGCAGGGTGTGGAATGGCTCGCGGCGGCCTCGGCGGATCCCCGGGCGTGCAAGTGGGAGTGGGACCACGGCGAAGGCGTCTCGCTGCTGGAGGCGGGCCGCTTCTGGGACGTGCTGAGCGTGCCGGACCGGCTCGGTCTGCTCACGCTGGACCTGCTGTGGCGGCCGTCCCTGCCGGTGCCCGGACCGACGCTGGTGGACAGCGCGGCGCGCCGGGTCGGGTTCTTCCTGCCGCCCGACCCGTCCGGCGGCTGGATCGGGGCCGGGCTGCGGTATGCGAGCAAGGGGGCATGGGTCGCCGTGCCGCCGCCGTACCGGCCCACGCGGTTCCTCGAGTGGCTGGTGCCGCCCGACGGCAGTGGCGCGCTGCACGCCCCGGCCACGCTGGAGCTGGCGCTGCGGGAGGCCAACGGCGCGCTGGCGGTGCTGCGGCCGGTGTGCGAGGAGCAGTAGGTCAGCGGCGGGGCAGCAGGATGAGGACGGCGGCCCAGCGGCTCTCCGGTTCGGCCGGCACCGTACGGCCCCGCTCCCACCACTCCAGGACGAGTTGGGCGTAGATCGGCTCACAGGAGACGAGGGCGCGCGGCTCCTGGACCGTGCGCCAGGGAGTGCGAGAGGTTCCGTCCATGCCGGGGCAACGCCCGGGACGCGCCGGTGGTACGTGTCGTCCGACGCGCTCACCGGGGCGGGTGAGCGCACCGCCCGATCGGGCCCGCCCGCCCGTCCTACAAGCATTCCGGCGGCCCCGCGGCCGGCAGGCGGCTTCGCGGCCACGCTCGTATCCTGTGAACTCAGGGTTCTGACGTCCGACCCCACCGCACGTTCCCTCTCACGTGCTTGGAGTCAGCCCATGCCGTACGCGTCCGCCATGCTGCGCCGAGGGGCCGCGATCGCCGTCGTACTGGGGACACTCACCGTGCCGCCGCTCGTCGGGGTACCCGCCCCCGCACCGGCCGTGTTCGCCGCGCCGGCGCCCGCCCCCTCGCCGTCCGGCAGCGCGGACGTCCGTGCGATGACCCCGGCGGTCGCCCGCCAACTCGACGCGGTCGTCCAGCACGTCATGCGCGAGGCGGACGTGCCAGGCGTGACCGTCGGCGTGTGGACGCCCGGGCAGCCCGGCTACGTTCGCTCCTTCGGGGTCGCGAACAAGGCGACCGGGCAGAAGATGTCCCCCGACCTGTACCTGCGGATCGGCAGCGAGACCAAGACGTTCACCGTGACCGCGATGCTGCAACTCGTGGACCAGGGCAAGGTCAGCCTGGACGACCCCGTCGGCAAGTACGTCGACGGCGTGCCGGGCGGCGATCGGATCACCCTGCGGGACCTGGCCGGGATGCGCAGCGGACTGTTCAACTACTCCGAGGACGCGGGCTTCTTCAAGGCGCTGACCTCGGATCCGCGGCGCTCGTTCACTCCGCAGCAGCTGCTCGGGTATGCGTTCAAGCACCCGGCGGTGTTCCGGCCCGGGGAGAAGTTCTCCTACTCCAACACCAACCTGATCCTGCTCGGCCTGCTCGTCGAGAAGGAGAGCGGACAGCGGCTCGGCGACTACCTCGAACAGCATGTCCTCGGGCCCGCAGGCATGCACCACACCCTGTTCCCGACCGGGAACGAGTTCCCCACTCCGCACGCGCAGGGGTACACGAATCAGACGGCGAGCGGGAAGGTCGAGGAGACCGCCGGCTGGAACCCGTCGTGGGGCTGGGCCGCCGGAGCGATGATCTCGGACCTGGACGATCTGCACACCTGGGCGCGCACCGTGGCCACCGGGGTCTTCCCCGACGGTACGGCCATGGTCGGACCTGCCGTCCAGAAGCAGCGGCTGACCACCCCTTCGACCGGCATCCAGGGCGCCGGGTACGGCCTCGGCATCTTCGACGTCCAGGGGTGGATCGGGCACAACGGCTCGCTGCCGGGCTACGAGTCCCTGACCGTCTATCTGCCGTCGACGCAGACGACCGTGGTCGTGCTGCTCAACACCGACATCGGCTACAAGGGCGACATCGAGCCCAGCACCCTGTTCGGCGAGGCGGTCACCCGGATCATCTCCCCGGCCCACGTCTTCGACCTCCCGGCGCCGGCCTCCGCCACGCGGTGAGGACACGCGACGACGGCATGCGGCGACGCAACGCGGTGACGCAACGCGGTGACGCAACGCGGTGACGCAACGCGGTGACGCAACGCGGTGACGCAACGCGGTGACGCAACGCGGCGACGGCATGTGGTCGGGGATCCCCAACTCCCCGAGCCTGTACGGCATTTCCGACACTTGACACAGAAGCGAACAGTCACCGAACGGATTCGCAGTGATGTAACGATTCACCGTGCGAGGCCGGTCAATGACGGTGTGTACTGTGCAGCGAGCGCCACATGGGAGGGCCCCGGGCTCCCCCCTGCCCACTGCTGCCCTACTCCCCTGGAAACCGATTCCATGATCGAATTACCGGAACTGGTGGCCGGTGGTCTCGCCGCCGGAACGCTCTCCGCGCTCGCCCTCGGCGGCAGCCTGCTCAGGTCCCGGCGCCAGAAGGCCGCGCTGCGGGCCGAGGTGACGGAGTTGCGCGCCCGGCTGGAGGGCACCGAGGGCGCGTTCATCACCGAGGTCGAGCATCTAGCCGCCCGCCGGATGCCCGCGGCCGCCGCCCAGCTCGCCCACCCGCACCTGAGGGTGCCGGGGCCGGCCGGACAGCTCACGCCCGGCACTCCCACCGGGATCGCGCTGGAGTACGTGCTCACCGCGCTGCGCGAGGAGCTGACCGCGCAGCGCACCAGGATCGACGCGGCCGCACAGGCCGGACTGCGCGGCGCCACCCGGGAGATCCAGGCCGCCCTGTACCGCCTGCAGGACGCCCTGCGGGGGCTCCAGCAGCGCTACGACGATCCGGAGCTGGCGCAGACGCTGTTCGCGCTGGACCACGAGAACGAGCAGTCGCTGCGGCGGGCGCAGGTCGCGGCGGTGGTGTGCGGGGCCTGGGTGGGACTGGCCCGCGAGGAGTCCCACGTGGTGGACGCCGTCACCGGCGGCCAGGCCCGGCTCTCGGGCTACCACCGGGTTCTGGTCAACAACCACCTGGAGCCGGGCACCGCCCTGGTGTCGCACGCGGTCGAGCCGGTCGCCATCATCGTCGCCGAACTCCTGGACAACGCGCTGCGCCACTCGGCGCCGGACACCGACGTCGTGGTCAATCTGGAGCACGTCCACCACGGGGTGTGCGTGTCCGTCGACGACGCGGGCCTCGGCATGACGCAGGACGAACGGGCGCGCGCCCAGCGGCTGGTGGCGGGCAGCGACCCGATCCTGCTGACCGACCTCGGCGACCCGCCGCGCATGGGTCTGGCCGCGATCGGCCAGCTCACCCGCCAGTTCGACCTGAGCGTGGACGTCTCCTCCCCCTCGCCCTACGGCGGGGTGCGCGCGGTGCTGCGGGTGGACAGCCATCTGCTCGGCCGGATCGACCCGGACGAGCGGCCCCCCTCGGCCAGCGCGCCCCGGTCGACCCGGGAGCGCTCGGTGCGCACGGAACCGGCACGTGCGACGGCGGCGCGCGAGGCGTCCGCAGGCGAGGCAGTCGTACGTGCGACGCCCGCGCCTGAGACGCCGGTGCCCGAGACGTCCGTGCCCGAGATCGCGCCTTCCGAGTCTCCGGCGGCCGCCGGGCCGGCGTCGGCCCGGTCCGGGCCGGGGGTCGAGCACGAACGCACACCCGCCCCCGGCGGCGTGGAGCCGGGTGACCTGGGCGGTCTGCCGCAGCGGCGCCGGCGTACCCCGGCCGCCGCCCCCGGCGTGCCGCAGCCGCAGCCGGCCGCGCGCCGGCCCGAGGAGGCGGCCGCCGCGCTGGCGGCCCTGCAGTACGGCACCGCGGCGGCGCGGGCCCCCAAGCGGGCGAGCGCGCCCGAACCCCACCGGACCGACGACGAAGGAGGAGCGGCCAGATGATCAGCCGCGATGCGGGCGAGACGGCATGGGTGCTGGACCCCGTCCTGCAGGTGCCCCATGTACTGGCCGCCGTCCTGCTCACCCGGGACGGCCTCGCGACCGGCTACACCGACGGCCTGTCCCGGGCGAGTGCCGAGCGGGTGGCCGCGATCACCAGTACCGTGCAGGGCGCCTGCCGGGCCGCGGCGGCCGCGTTCGCCGACCGGGACCGGGCCGAGGTGCGGCAGGTGGTCATCGAGTCGGACCACGGGTACGTGCTGATCGTGCCGACCGACCACGGCACCTGTGTCGCCGCCTACGGCGACCCGGAGGTGCGCCTGGACCTGCTGGCGCATCGGGTGCACTCGCAGGTGGCCCGGCTGGGCGAGAAGGCGATGGCGGCCGCGCCCAGAGGTTCCGACGGCGGCGCGCCGGCATGACCGGCCGCCGTGGCGGCCGTCCTCTGGTCCCCGCGTATCTGTCGACCGGCGGGGTGGCCCGGCCCAGCCGTCCGTACCTGGAACGGCTGACGGTGCTCACCCGTGACGGGACTCCCCTGCCCGCCGGTCTGCCGGCCGCCGAACTGGCCCTGCTGGAGCTGCTGTCCGGCGGCGCGCTGACGGTGGTGGAGGCGGCGGCGCTGCTACGGCTGCCGTTCACGGCCGTGCGGGTGCTGGCCGCCGACCTCGTCGACCGGGGCCTGGTCCAGGCCCGCGCGCCGATCCCGCCCGCCGAACGGTTCGACCCCGACCTGCTGAAGAGAGTGGCCGATGGCCTCCGCGCCCTCAAGCACCAGTGAGCTGCCCCGCGGGGGCGGCACCCATCTCCCCGACGGCGCCCGCGACCTGGTGAAGATCCTGGTCACCGGGCCGTTCGGAGTGGGCAAGACGACCCTGATCGACTCGGTGTCGGAGATCCGCCCGCTGCACACCGAGGAGCATCTCACCGAGGCCTCCGTGCCCGTCGACGACCTCGACGGGGTACGCGAGAAGGAGACGACGACCGTCGCCATCGACTTCGGGCGGATCAGCCTGACCGGCGGGATCGTGCTGTACCTGTTCGGGACGCCGGGGCAGGACCGGTTCCGGACGCTGTGGGACGACATCTCCTACGGGGCGCTGGGCGCGCTGGTCCTCGTCGACAGCCGCCGCATCGACGCCTCCTTCGACGTCCTCGGTCTGGTGGAGGAGGCGGGGCTGCCGTACGCGGTCGCCTTCAACGCGTTCCCCGACGCGCCGAGCCACTACACGGGCGACCAGCTGCGTGCCGCCCTGGACCTGGCGCCGGGCACCCCGATGGTGACCTGCGACGCCCGGGACGCGCACTCCTCGGTCGACGCGCTGCTCGCCCTCGTCCAGCATCTGATCGACGACCGGCCGGCGGAGGCCCGATGACCGCGCAGCAGTCCTTCACCGTCTCGGGTCCGGTACGGCTGTGGGAGGACGGGTTCGCCCGCAACCCGCACGGCTACTACGCCGCCCTGCGCGCCCAGGGCCCGGTCGGCTGGGCGGAGCTCGCGCCGGGCACCCCGGCGTACGTGGTCACCGAGCGGCGTGCCGCCCTCGACGTGCTGCGGGACGTGGAGACCTTCTCGCACGACCCGCGGGACTGGGAGGCGACCGTCCCCGAGGACTCCCCGCTGCTCGGCATGATGCGCTGGCGGCCCAACGCCCTGTTCTCCGACGCCGACGCGCACATCCGCTACCGCGCCACCCTCATCGACGTGTTCGACCTGATCGAGCCGCACGACCTGCGCCAGCTGGTGCACCGGGCGGTCCGGCTGCTGGTCGACCGGTTCGGGCCCAAGGGCGAGGCGGACCTCGTCACCGACTTCACCCGGCCCCTGATGGCCCTGGTCTTCAACAACCTGTTCGGGCTGCCGGACAGCCAGGGCGACCGGCTCAACGAGGGCCTGCTGAAGATGATGGAGGGCGGCGCGCAGGCGGCCGCGGGCGAGGCGGACTTCGTCGAGTACGTGCTGCGGCTGATCGCCGCCAAGGTCGAGGAGCCCGGCGAGGACCTGCCGAGCATGCTCCTGGACCATCCCGCCCGGCTGACCCCCGAGGAGGTCACCTGGCAGGTGTTCCTCACCCTCGGCGCCGGCTACGAGCCGAGCACGAACCTCGTCTCCAACGCGCTCTCCCGGATCCTCGGCAACCCGCTCTACTACTCCACGCTGACCAGCGGCGCCCGCCCGGTGATGGACGCGGTGATCGAGGTGCTGCACCACGAGACCCCGCTGGCCAACTACGGCATCTACTACGCCCGTCGGCCGGTCGCCTTCCACGGGGCGTGGGTCAGGCCGGCGATCCCGGTGGTGGTCTCCTTCGGCGCCGTCGGGCTGTTCGCCGAGCGGGAGGTCAGCGGCGGCCGGCGCGCCGGCGACGCCTCGCACCTGTCCTGGGGTGCCGGCCCGCACGCCTGTCCGGTCCGGCACCACGCGCTGCTCATCGCGACCGAGGCGATCGAACGGCTCACCCTGTGGCTGCCCGACCTCGACCCGGTCCTGCCCCGCGAGAAGCTCAGCTGGCGGCCCGGCCCGTTCCACCGCTCACTGACCTCGCTGCCCGTCCGGTTCAGTCCCCGCTCCCCCGACCAGCCTGGAGAGTCGTCGTGACCGTCACCGACCGCATCGCTCTCGACCCGTTCGGCTCCGACATCCCGGCGGAGAGCGCACGGTTGCGCGCCCTCGGCCCCGTGGTGCCCGTCGAACTGCCCGGCGGCATACCCGCCTGGGCGCCCACCGGCTACGACGTCCTCAGGGAACTCATCCTCGATCCCCGGGTCAGCAAGGACCCGCGCAAGCACTGGCGGCTCTGGCCGGAGATCGGCGAACACCCCTCCTGGGGCTGGGTGGTGAGCTGGATCGGCGTGGTCAACATGCTCTCCGCGTACGGCCCCGACCACACCCGGCTGCGCAAGCTGGTGGCGCCGAGCTTCACGCACCGCCGTACCGAGGCGATGCGGCCGCGTGTCGCGGCGATCGCCGCGGAGCTGCTGGACGGCGTGGCGGCCGCCGGTGCCGACGGCTCGGTGGTGGATCTGCGGGCCGGTCTTGCGCAGCCGCTGCCGATGCGGATGATCTGCGAGCTGTTCGGGGTGCCCGACGAGATGCGGGACGACACCGGTGCGCTGATCGCGGCCATCATGGACACCTCCGACCCGACCCCCGAGCACGCCGCGTTCGTGCAGGAGCGGATCGGCACGGTCCTCGGCGGGCTGATCGCGTACAAGGTGGAGCACCCGGGCGACGACATGACCACGGAGCTGATCCGGGTCCGCGACGAGGACGGCGACCGGCTCGGCGACGAGGAGCTGCTGTACACGCTGCTGCTGGTGATCGGCGCCGGGTTCGAGACCACGGTCAACCTGATCGGCAACGCGGTCGTGGCGCTGCTGACGGATCCGGTGCAGCTGGCGGCGGTGCGCGCCGGGACGGTCGGCTGGGACGCGGTGATCGACGAGACGCTGCGGGTGCATCCGTCGATCGCCTCGCTGCCGCTGCGGTTCGCGGTGAGCGACCTGAAGGTCGGGGACGTCACCGTTCCGGCCGGGGACGCGATCATCACGACGTACGCGGCGGCCGGCCTGGACCCGGCGCACTACGGGCCGGACGCGGCCGCGTTCGACGCCGCTCGGGGTGGCGACGACCACCTGGCGTTCGGGATCGGCGTGCACCGCTGCATCGGCGCGCCGCTGGCCCGGGCGGAGGCGCTGGCCGCGCTGCCCGCGCTGTTCGAGCGGTTCCCGGGGCTGCGGCTCGCGGTCGGGGCGGACGAGCTGCGGCAGGTGCCGTCGTTCATCGCGTTCGGCTGGCAGGAGATCCCGGTGCGTCTGGAGGCGTGAACCGGCGTCGCGGGGGCAGTGCGACGGGGAGGGCGGGGGCCTCGACCGGTCCCCCGTTCCGGTCGTGCCCCCGCGCATCGTGAACATACGTCCGGATCCGGCCGTTGGGTATCGCGCTGGTGCCCGTTCGTACCCGCCGAGGACTCACCCGTGCACAGGTGAGTCCGGTTGGCCCGGATTCGCCCGCAGCAGGACGGGTACGGCGAGGTCCCCGAGGGCGAGATGGGCCAGCACCACCTCGTACAGGTCGGTGCCGGCGGCCAGCAGCTGGCGTTCCAGGACGGGCTCGGCCCCCCGGACGTGTTCGCGGACGGTCTGGGCGTGCACGCCCAGGTCGTGGGCGGCGCGTTCGGCGTTGCCGCCGACGGCGATCCAGGCGCGCAGGGTGCCGCGCAGGTCGCGGCCGTCCCGGTCCAGGCGGTCCAGGAGGTCGTGCGCCCAGGCGCGCAGCGCCGGGCCGGCCAGCAGGTCGCAGAGGCGGACGCCGGACGGCCGCGGCAGCCCGGCGGCCAGCTCCTCCGTCAGGGACGCCTGGGTGTTGAGGGCCAGATGGGCGGCGGCGCGCACGGTGAGGTCGGAGAAGTCCACGCCCAGCAGTGCCTCGACCCGGTCCATGCGGGCGCGCACGGTGTTGCGGCTGACGCCGAGGACCTTGGCCGCGCTGACGGCGGTGAACTCCAGGCCGAGACGGGTGGTGGCGAGGAGTTCCGCGCGGGTGTGGTGGGGCAGGGTGTCGAGCGGGCGCAGCACGGCGGCGGACCAGGCGTGCAGCGCGTCCGGATCCATCAGGCGTTCCGGGTGGGTGCGTTCGGCGTAGACGGCGGCCTGGTCGGGGCGGAAGTGGGCGACGGCGAGGGCGCTGACGGCCTGGCCGTAGGCGGTGGACGTCTGGGCCAGGCTCTGCCGGACGCTGCCGCCGAGGAAGGTGCCGGGGCGGCCGTCGACGAGCGAACGCAGCCGTTCCGTGGTCGCGGGCACGGGGCTGAGGACGATGACGTGGCCGTCCATGGCGGGGCAGCGCACGACGAGGGCCTGGCCGCGGGTCACGACAAGGCAGTCCTCGGCGAGGCCGTCGCGTTCCGCCGGGTGCCCCTCGACGATGTAGACGCTGGCGCTGTCGGTGTCGAGCAGTCCGGGCCACAGGCCGGCGGCGACGCGGCGGGCGGAGACGGTGTCCTCCACCATCAGGAGTTGCAGGATGGCGAGACGCAGGTCGGCGGCGGCGCGCCGAAGCCGGTGCCCGGCGGCCGTCAGCTCCCGCTCGCGCAGCAGGAGTTCGACGACGCCGGCGGTGTGGGTGACGATCTCGGCGGCGCGCCGGTCGAAGGGGGTCGCGCGGGCGACGGCGAGCAGCCCGGCGGCCGCCGGACGGGAGTCGGGGGCGCGGACCGCGACCAGCCGCAGGTGGCGGTCGTCGTCCTGGACGGCGGCGGCGGAGATCCGCCCGGCCGCCACGTCGGCCGCGAGCCCTGCGTCGAGGGGGATCCTGGTCCCGGCGAGCAGGGTACCGTCGGCGTCCTGGAGGCAGACGGTCCCCTGCACGGCGCCGGCGAGCCAGGCGACGACCCGGCGCGGGTCGCGGGCGCCGGGACGCAGATGGTCGAGGAGCCGCTCGGCCCAGCCGTCGCCGTGCAGTGCCGGGTGCTGGGGGCCCTCGCCTGCTCGGCCTGCCATCTCGCCCTGCCCCTCGTCCCTCGCGTCGGCCTCGATCCACGGACGTTACCCGATGAACGAAGCCCGGTGCCGACCGTTGGGCACGGCTCCGCCGGCGGCCCTCGGGGGAAGGGCCGCCGACGGAGGAAGCCTCACCCGGGGCCGGGGGGAGGGTCCCGGGGTGGCTGGTTCTTCGGATGCCCGGGAATCCGCCGGGTATGCGTGCCGATTTTCAACGCCGCCGGCTCCCCGAAGTCCGCGGTTTGGCAGCGCCCCGAAGGGGCGCTGGGGGTCCCCCCGGCCGAAGGCTGGGGGGAGGAACTGCGCGACCAGCCACGACGGCGCCGCAGTCGAATCACGGCATATCGCGGCACCTCCAGCGGAGCGCCCCGCTCGCCCGGCCGAAAGTCGCCGTACGGCATAAGCTCGGCGGATGGCGAAGTACTTCGACGTGCACCCCGACAACCCGCAGCCGCGCAGCATCTCGCAGATCGCCGACGCGGTCCGATCGGGGTCACTCATCGCATATCCGACCGACTCCTGCTACGCGCTGGGCTGCCAGCTCGGCAGCCGGGACGGCATCGACCGGATCCGTACCATCCGGCATCTGGACGACCGGCACCACTTCACGCTGATGTGCCGGGACTTCGCGCAGCTCGGCCAGTTCGTGCGCGTGGACAACGACGTGTTCCGGGCCGTGAAGGCGTCGACGCCCGGCAGCTACACCTTCATCCTTCCGGCGACCCGGGAGGTGCCGCGCAAGCTGCTGCATCCGAAGAAGAAGACCGTCGGCGTCCGCATCCCCGACCACGTGGTCACCCAGGCGCTGCTGGCGGAGCTGGGCGAGCCGCTGCTGTCCAGCACCCTGCTGCTGCCGGACGAGGAGGAGCCGCCGACCCAGGGCTGGGAGATCAAGGACCGGCTGGACCACCAGGTGGACGCGGTGGTCGACTCCGGGGAGTGCGGCACCGAGCCGACCACGGTCATCGACTTCTCCGGCGGGGAGGCCGAGATCGTCCGCCGGGGCGCGGGCGACACCTCCCGCTTCGAGTGAACTCGAGGGTCCCCCGTACACGGCCCTTTCACCTTGGCGTGCCACGATGATCACGACATGCCGCGCCGGGTGTCCCCCACCCCGACGCCGACTCAACAGAGAGGCACTTGCGCCATGACCGCCGTACAGGGAACCGACGTGGACATCACCACCGAGGACGGTGTCGCCGACGCCTACCTGGCCCATCCCGCCGACGGGCTCCCCCACCCGGGCGTGCTCTTCTACCAGGACGCGTACGGAATCCGCCCCCACCTGAAGTCGATGGCGGACCGGCTCGCCGCCGCGGGCTACACAGTGCTGATCCCGAACGTCTTCTACCGCAGCGGCCGCACGCCGGTGATCGACCTCCCCGAGTTCATCGACCCCTCCGTGGACCCCACGATCTGGCAGCAGATCATGCCGGCCATGCAGACGTTGACGCCCGAGCGTGTCACACGGGACGCCGACGCCTACCTGAACTGGCTGGCCGACAGCCCGCTGGTGGCCGACGGACCGGTCGGCATCACCGGTTACTGCATGGGCGCCCGGCTGGCCGTGGGGACCGCCGCCGTCTTCCCGGAGCGGGTCGCCGCGGCGGCCGGCTTCCACGGCGGCCGACTGGTCACCGACACCCCGGACAGCCCGCACCTGACGGTCGGCCCCATCACCGCGGAGCTGTACTTCGGCTTCGCGGACCAGGACCAGTCGATGACCGAGGAGCAGATCGGCACCTTCGAGGCGGCGCTCACCGCCGCCGGAGTGCGCAACACCTGCGAGATCTACCGGGGCGCCGACCACGGTTACACGCAGGCCGACACCCCGGCCTACTCCGCCGAGGCCGACGAGCGGCACTGGTCCGCGCTGCTCGACCTGCTGAAGCGCACCTTCTGATCCACCCGCTTCACCCGGTTCCGGGGGCCCGTCGACCGACGGGCCCCCGTTTTCGTCCACCTTGTTGACATGGACCCGACCGACCGCCAACCTGAGAGCGCTCTCAGAATTGGTCCGGACCAATTTCCGGACCAACCCCGACCCCACACGGAGGTGGAGAGTGCGCACAGGACTCGTACGCCGGACGCTGCCGCTCACGGCCGCGGCGGCGCTGATCGGCGGGGCGCTCACCCTGGGCACGCCGGCCCCGGCCGGCGCGGCCGTGCCGGACACGATCCCGCTGAAGATCACCAACAACTCCGGCCGCGGCGACCAGGTCTACATCTACGATCTCGGCACCCAGCTCTCCACCGGACAGCAGGGGTACGCCGACGCGGGCGGCACCTTCCACGCCTGGCCGGCCGGCGGCAACCCGCCGACCCCGGCGCCGGACGCCTCGATCACCGGCCCGGCGGCGGGTCAGTCGAAGACGATCCGGATCCCGAAGTTCTCCGGCCGGATCTACTTCTCCTACGGCCAGAAGCTGGACTTCAGACTGACCACCGGCGGCCTGGTGCAGCCCGCGGTGCAGAACCCGACCGACCCCAACCGCAACATCCTCTTCAACTGGTCCGAGTACACGCTGAACGACTCGGGCCTGTGGATCAACAGCACCCAGGTGGACATGTTCTCGGTGCCGTACGCGGTCGGGGTGCAGCGCGCCGACGGCAGCACGGCCAGCACCGGGCACCTCAAGTCGGGTGGCTACAACGGGTTCTTCAGCGCCCTGCGCGGACAGCCGGGCGGCTGGGCGAACCTGATCCAGACCCGGTCCGACGGCACCGTGCTCCGCGCGCTCTCCCCGCTGTACGGCGTGGAGACCGGGGCGCTGCCGTCGACCGTCATGGACGACTATGTCAACCGGGTCTGGTCGAAGTACTCGACGTCGACCCTGACCGTCACACCGTTCGCCGACCAGCCGAACACCAAGTACTACGGCCGGGTCTCGGGGAACGTCATGAACTTCACCAACTCCGCCGGAGCGGTGGTGACAAGCTTCCAGAAGCCGGACGCGAACAGCATCTTCGGCTGCCACAACCTGCTCGACGCGCCCAACGACCTGGTACGCGGCCCGATATCGCGCACACTCTGCGCGGGCTTCAACCGGTCGACACTGCTGACCGGCGCCAGCCAGCCGGACACCAACCCGGCCGACTTCTACCTGGACACGGTCACCAACCACTACGCGCGCAAGATCCACGCCCAGATGGCCGACGGCAAGGCGTACGCCTTCGCCTTCGACGACGTCGGCAACCAGGAGTCCCTGGTCAACGACGGCCGTCCGCAGCAGGCGTACCTCACGCTGGACCCGCTGAGCTGACCCGCGCGAGAGTCCCGCACCCGGCTCGCGGGTGCGGGACTCTCGGCTTCGGTGCGTCAGCCGGTCGTGACGGCGGTGTCGTCGACGACGAAGCTGGTCTGGAGCGAGGAGTCCTCGACACCGCTGAACTTCAGGGTGACGGTCGAGCCC
>NZ_JBEOYD010000038.1:0-95943 GCF_040296885.1 Streptomyces sp. NPDC001980
CCCCTGAAAGGGGCGCGGGGAACTGCGCGACCAGCCCCCACCGGGCCGCAGCCGTAGAACCACTCGATAACGGTTTGCCCCATCGCGGGCACGGCACGCAGAATCCCTGACCATGGGACATCTGGAAGCCGCGCATCTCGAGTACTACCTCCCCGACGGGAGGGCGCTGCTCGGCGATGTGTCGTTCCGGGTGGGCGAGGGGGCCGCCGTCGCCCTCGTCGGACCCAACGGCGCCGGCAAGACCACCCTCCTTCGGCTGATCTCCGGCGAGCTGAAACCGCACGGCGGGACGGTGGCCGTGAGCGGCGGTCTCGGGGTGATGCGCCAGTTCGTGGGTTCCGTACGGGACGAGACGACCGTGCGTGACCTGCTGGTGTCCGTCGCACCGCCCGGGATCCGGGAGGCCGCGCAGGCCGTCGACAAGGCCGAGCACGCGATCATGACCGTCGACGACGAGGCGGCCCAGCTGCGGTACGCGCAGGCCCTCGCCGACTGGGCCGAGGTACGCGGCTACGAGCACGAGACGCTCTGGGACATGTGCACCACGGCCGCGCTCGGGGTGCCGTACGAGAAGGCCCAGTGGCGGCAGGTGCGCACCCTGTCCGGCGGTGAGCAGAAGCGGCTGGTGCTGGAGGCGCTGTTCCGGGGCACCGACGAGGTGCTGCTGCTCGACGAGCCGGACAACTACCTCGACGTGCCCGGCAAGCGCTGGCTGGAACAGCAGCTGAAGGAGACCCGCAAGACGGTTCTGTTCGTCTCCCACGACCGCGAACTCCTCTCCCGCTCCGCCGAGAAGATCGTCTCCGTGGAGCCCTCACCGACCGGCGCCGACGCCTGGGTGCACGGTGGCGGCTTCGCCACCTACCACGAGGCCCGGCGCGAACGCTTCGCCCGCTTCGAGGAGTTGCGCCGCCGCTGGGACGAGAAGCACGCCCAGCTGAAGAAGCTGGTACTGAGCCTCCGTCAGGCCGCCTCCATCTCACACGAGTTGGCGTCCCGGTACGCGGCCGCCCAGACCCGGCTGCGCAAGTTCGAGGAGGCCGGCCCGCCGCCCGAGCCGCCGCGCGAGCAGGACATCAGGATGCGGATCAAGGGCGGCCGTACCGGCGTACGGGCCGTGACCTGCGCGCAGCTCGAACTCACCGGCCTGATGAAACCCTTCGACCTGGAGGTCTTCTACGGCGAACGGGTCGCCGTCCTCGGCTCCAACGGCTCCGGCAAGTCGCACTTCCTGCGGCTGCTGGCCGGCGAGGACGTCGCGCACGCGGGGCAGTGGAAGCTGGGCGCGCGGGTGGTGCCCGGGCACTTCGCGCAGACCCACGCGCATCCCGAGCTGGAGGGCCGGACCCTCCTGGACATCCTGTGGACGGAGCACTCCCAGGACCGTGGCGCGGCGATGTCCCGGCTGCGCCGCTACGAACTCACCCAGCAGTCCGAGCAGAACTTCGACCGGTTGTCGGGCGGCCAGCAGGCCCGGTTCCAGATCCTGTTGCTGGAGCTGCAGGGTGTGACGGCACTGCTCCTGGACGAGCCGACCGACAACCTGGACCTGGAGTCGGCCGAGGCCCTCCAGGAGGGTCTGGAGGCCTTCGACGGCACGGTGCTCGCCGTCACCCACGACCGCTGGTTCGCCCGCTCCTTCGACCGCTATCTGGTCTTCGGCAGCGACGGCCGGGTCCGCGAGACCGCGGAGCCGGTGTGGGACGAGCGCCGGGTGGAGCGGGTGCGGTAGGGCGGCGGGGTGGAGGGCGGCGGGGTGGAGGCGGTGGCCCAGGGAGGCCCGCGCGCCCGGATGTTCGTACAGTGGAGGCAGGAATCCGGACCGCCGGGACCCACACGACGAGCGGGGTACCACCATGACCGGAGTAGACCCCAGCCGGCTGGACGACCAGCAGCTCATGAAGGAGCTGGAGACCATCCACCGGACGCGCCACGACACCCTGCTGTACGGCTCGAACGACGCGCTGCGGGCCCACAACGAGCGCATGGCCCAGCTGGAGGGCGAGTACCTGCGGCGCAACCCGCGCCGTCTCGTCGCCGCCGGCCGTACCCGGGAGGGCGCCCGGGAGCGGAACTGCGCCGAGACGGCGACGCCGGGCGCCACCGCGAGCTGAGGCCGTCGCCGATCGACTGCGCGGGGGCCCGGCCGGGGCATTGCGGTCTCAGCCGGCCGCCGTGGACTCGGCGAGCACGTCGAGGAAGGCCTCGCAGAACGCCTTGAGATCGTCCGGGTTACGGCTGGTGACCAGCTTGTTCGGGCCCCTGTCGCAGACCTCGACCTGCTCGTCGACCCAGGTGCCGCCCGCGTTGCGGATGTCGGTCCGCAGACTCGGCCAGGAGGTCAGCGTCCGGCCGCCCAGGACATCGGCCTCCACCAGCGTCCAGGGCGCGTGACAGATCGCCGCGACCGGCCGGCCGCCGTCGAAGAAGCCCTTCACGAACGTGACGGCCTTGTCGTCCGTTCGCAGGATGTCCGGGTTGGCCACCCCGCCCGGCAGCACGAGCGCCCCGAACGAGTCCGCCGACGCATCGCCGACCACCTCGTCCACCGGAAACGTCTCCGCCTTGTCCAGGTGGTCGAAGGCCTGGATCCGCCCCGGCTCCGTCGACACCAGCACCGGCTCGTGCCCGGCGTCGGAGACCGCCTTCCACGGCTCGGTCAGCTCCACCTGCTCGACGCCCTCGGGCGCGGCCAGAAACGCGATACGCATGATGCTCACTCCCTTCCGAGGCGCGCCGACGGACCGGGCGGCCCGTCGCGCGCGGCTTCGTCCGTTCTCTGCGCCCCCGGCTCACTCCCCGCCGGTCACCGCCTCGGCCAGCGCCAGCAGGCTGCCGTAGCGTGCCGAACGCGGCAGCCGGGAAACCCGCTCGACCAGCGTCTCGGGAGCGTTCTTGCGCCGCAACACGCCGGCCAGCTCCCGCGGCGCCGCGGGGAAGTCGTGCCGGGTCAGGGACCGGTACAACTCCAGCCGTACGCTCTCCGGTGCCGGCCGCCCACCGGTCCCCGCCACCATCGCACCGCGGTACACCTCCGGATCGTCCTCGGCCGGCGGCTCGGGGTCGGTCCACTCCTCGGTACGCGTCGGATGCCCGGACCTGAGCAGGCCCTGGAGCTCGTGCTTCATCTGGTCGTCCCGGTGCACGTTCAGCCGGTCACTGCCTCGCTGCATGTTCTCCCTCCAGGTACGTCAGGGGGTGCGGACCGCGTACCCCGGGGACACGGGGCCGACACGGGGATCCACCCGGGCGTTCCCGACACGCCGGAACCGGGCCGTGACGTCACCCGAAAGGCGGCGCGTGTCCCGCGAATGGGGCCCGGCCGCGCGCGGCGGGGCGGGGGCCGGGCTGTGATGGCTGCGGGGGTACGGGCCCCGTGCCTCCGAGTCGTCCGTGCAAGGAGTTCCTCCCATGCGCCGCACCGTTCGCACCCTGTCCGTCGCCGTCCTGGCGGGTGCCGGGTTCGGCGCCGCCGGCACAGCCGCCGCGGCCACCGGCCCCGCCGCCGGGATCAGCCCCGGCAGTGCCCGGCCGGGCACCGTCGTCACCGTCTCCGTGACCTGCGCTAAGGCCCTCGACGGGCGGGGCGGTGGGCAGGTGCCCGCGGCCATCGACGCCACGTCGTCGGCGTTCGCCGGGCGCACCGTACGGCTGGCCAGGGTCGAGCAGGAGAGCGGCCTCGTCTATCGGGGGACCGCCCGGGTCGTCTCCGGCGACCAGCCGGTGAGTTACACGGAGGGGGACGCGGCGGCGGGTGAGGTGGCCGGGGACGCGGCGGGCGCCGGGCGGGACGGTACCCGGACCGTCGACGGGACCTGCCCGGCGGCGAGCGGTCAGCAGGGACGGCCCTGGAGCACGCACCTGGCCGTCGCGGGGGGCGACGGCGGTACGGCTTCCGTGGGGGACGGCGGCACGTTCCTCCAGGGCGACGGTGGGGCGATGCCGCAGGTCGGCGGTGCGGCCGTGCCGCAGACCGGCAGCGGCGCGGCGCCCCAGGTGGACGGCGGCGCGGCGCCCCAGGTGGACGGCGGGACGGTCACCGGCGGGGACGGCGGGACGGTCACTGGCGGGGACGGCGGGACGGTCACTGGCGGGGACGACGGAACGGGCTTGCGCGGGGACGACGGCATGGTCGCCCGTGGTGACGAGGGCACGGCTCCTCGCGGTGACGCGGGCACCGGCGCCCGTGGTGACGAGGGCACCGGTGCCCGTGGGGACGCGGGCATCGCCGGCCGTGGGGACGACGGCACGGCCTCCCTCGGTGATCGCGGTGACGGTGACGCGGCTTCCCGCGGTGACGTCGGTGCCGTGGACCCTCGGGGAGAGGACGGTGACGTCTCTCACGGGTCTCACGGGAGCGGCGAGCGGCCCTGCTCCGGAGGGCAGCAGTCGTGCGGTGGCGGTGGCGGTGGCGCGCAGGAGTGCGGCGACGCCCGCGACGGTGACGGCTCCTGCGCCGCGGCGGGCGTGCAGCACGGGGTGGCGGCCGGGGACGGCGGCGCCTACAACACGTCCGTACCGGCGCTGGTCGCGGGCGGGATGCTGATCGCGGCGGCCTGCTGCGGCGCCGCGTACCGGCTGTGGGGCGGACGGCCGTACCGGCTGTGGGGCGGGAGGTCCGGCGCGGACGGGTGACCGGGCGGCCGCCGGGTACCCCGGAGCGACCACTCCGGCACCGTACGCACGACCCGGACCGGACAGCACACGGCACCACGGACTGCGCGGAGGCGGACATGCGGCGGACGGATCCCGAGGGCCACGGACCGGCGGCCGGCACCTCCCCGGAGGAGAACGCTCCCGCCTCGCCCGAAGGCCACGGGCCCGTCCGTTACGGGCCGCCCCTGCCCGACGACGGGCTGCCCGTCCTGCCCGAGCTCGCCGCCGTGCTGGCCGCCGCCGCGAACCGGGGCGCGGAGGAGCCCGTCGGCGGCGGACCGGCGCTGCTGGACGCGGCCCGCGGCTACTGGGAACGCCGTGGGCTGCCCGCCCCGCCCGACCGGGTGACCGCAGGACCCGGCGCCCCCGCCCTGCTGCTGGCGTTCACCGCAGCCCTCGGCGGCGACGTCCTGGTGCCGCGCCCCTGCGCCGCCTGGTGGGCGCCGTACGCCCGACTCCTCGGCCGGCCCGTCTTCCACGTGCCCACCCCGGCCGAGTCCGGCGGCGCCCCCGACCCGTACGCGCTGCTGGAGACCGTGCGCCGGGTCCGGGACGAGGGCGGCGACCCCCGGCTGCTCGTGCTCTCCGTCGCCGACGACCCCACCGCCACCGTCGCCCCGCCCGAACTGCTGCACGAGACCGTGGAGGCCGCGACCGGCGCGGGACTGCACCTGGTCAGCGACGAGACCTGGCGCGACACCCTGCACGCCCCGGACGCCACGGTGCTGCTCAGCCCCGCCGAGATGCTCCCGGACCGGGTCACCGTCGTCACCGACCTGGCCGGTGCCCTGCTGCCGGCCGGCTGGCCCGCCGCAGTCGCCCGGTTCCCGGAGGGCGCCACCGGCAGGGTCCTGCACGCGCGCGTGCTCGACATCCTCACGGCACTGGGCGCCCGCCTCGCCGGACCGGTCGCGGTCGCCGCGGGGTACGCGCTCGACGAGCCCGCGCCCGTCACCGCACGCCGCGAGGCCGTCGTACGGCTGCACGCGCGCGTGGCCGCCGCCGCGTACACCGCGGTCGTCGCCGGCGGTGCCCTGGCCCGGCCCCCGCAGGCCGGCCGTCACCTGTACGCCGACCTGGAACCGCTGCGCGCCGCGCTCGGCGTCCACGGGGTCGGCGACGCACAGGAGTTGGAGGACTTCCTCACCGCCCGGCTCGGCATGCCGGCGCCCGGCGGCCACCGCTTCGGCGACGACCTCGGCGCGCTGCGCGTCCGGCTCGCCACCGGCCCGCTGCTCGGCGGCACCGACGCGGAACGCCTGGAATGCCTCACGTCACCCGCACCGTTGGAACTGCCACACGTGCAACGCGCGTTGATGTCCTTGGGGTCGGTACTCGACGATCTCCGCGACGACGCTCAGCGATGGGAGCCTCCTCGATGACGCAGCAGACGCATGAGTCAGGGTCCACGACGACTGCCACCACGACGCCTGCCACGACGACCAGTGAAGCCGATACCGCTACCTGCACGCCGCCGTTCCCGCCGCTCGCCGCCCCCCGGCCGCTGGGCGAACTCCGGGTCTGGCCACGGACCTTCCACGACCGCCTGACCGCCCCGCTGCCCGGCCTCAAGGCCATGGCCCGGTTCGCCCGCGAGGGCTCCGTCCGCCCCGGCCGCGAGGGCCTCGCCGACGTCGGCCGGCTGCCCTGTGAACCCGGCCCGCTGCCCCGCGCGGACACCGACACCGTCGCCGTCACCTGGGCGGGACACGCCAGTTGGGTCGTCCGCCTCGGCGGTCTGACCGTCCTCACCGACCCGGTCTGGTCCCGCCGCATCCTCGGCACCCCCGCCCGCGTCACCCCGGTCGGTGTCCCCTGGGAGACGTTGCCGCGCGTCGACGCGGTCGTCATAAGCCACAACCACTACGACCACCTCGACGCCCCCACCCTGCGCCGTCTCCCGCGCGACACCCCGGTGTTCGTGCCGGCCGGGCTGGGCCGCTGGTTCCGGCGCCGCCGCTTCACCACCGTGACCGAGCTGGACTGGTGGGAGGCGGCCGAACTGTCCGGGGTCCGCTTCGACTTCGTCCCCGCCCACCACTGGTCCAAGCGCACCCTCACCGACACCTGCCACAGCCTCTGGGGCGGCTGGGTCCTCACCGCACCCGACGGCGGCCGCGTCTACTTCGCCGGTGACACGGGCTACGGCCACTGGTTCTCCCGCATCGGCCGCCGCTACCCCGGCATCGACCTCGCCCTGATGCCCATCGGTGCCTACGACCCCCGCTGGTGGCTCAGCGACGTCCACCTGGACCCGGAGGAGGCGGTACGGGCCACGGAGGACCTGAGGGCGAGGCGGATGGCCCCGATGCACTGGGGGACCTTCATCCTCTCGGCGGAACCGGTCCTGGAACCGCTGATGCGGGCACGGGCGGCTTGGGAGAGGGCGGGGCGGGAGCGGGAGGATCTGTGGGACCTGCCGGTGGGAGGTTCGAGGGTTCTGGAGCGGACTCTGTTCTGAGGCATCGTCGATCGGAGCGCCGCGACCGACCCTCACGCACCCGCGCCCCGCAACGCACCGTCACACGGCAGATCGAACCCGCCGCCACGCACTCGGCGCCACACTGATGACGACCGTCAGCCCCACCGCAGCCACCACCCCTTCCCACGGCTCCGGAAACAGCGACCCGCCCAGAATCCCGATCACCTGATACGTCACCGCCCACGCCAGACAGGCCGGCGCATTCCCCCGCGCGAACCGCCGCAAGGGCCACTCCGCCAGCAGACACGCCAGCATCACGGGAATGCGACCGGCCGGCACCAGCCGGGACAGCACCAGCACGGCAACCCCGTGCTCGGCCAACTTCCCCTGCGCCTGCTCCAGCCGCTCCTCCGGCGCCCGCGCCCGTATCGCCTCCAGCCACCGCGACCCGTTCTTCGACCGCAGCCCCCGCCGCCCCAGCCAGTACAGCGCCGCATCCCCCAGGAAGGCCGCCAGCGACGCCGTCACGAACACCAGCGCCAGCGCGAACGGCGCCGTCTGATGGAACGCCACCACCGCGGCCGAACTCACCAGCGCCCCCGTCGGTACCACCGGCACCAACGCCCCGATCAGCACCAGCAGGAACAGCGTCGGATACCCGATCGCCTGCCGCGTGGACTCGGTCGAGGTGGAGGTCGCCGCCGTGGAGCCGGCGGCGGCCGCCATGACCACCAGCAGCCTCACCGCGCGGCCTCCAGCCGCACGCTCTCCCCGTGGCCGAGCTTGTGCACCGCCACCTGCGGCGCGTACTCGGCCGCGAGGCGCACGAACTCGTCACCGGGCGCATGGAACTCGTGCGGCCGTACCCCGTCCATGCCGATCGGCCAGTACGTCCCGTAGTGCACCGGCACCGCGCTGCGCGGCGCCAGCCGCGCCAGTGCCCGCGCCGCCCGTCCGGCGTCCAGGTGGCCCTCCCCGAGGTACGGGCCCCAACCGCCGACCGGCAGCAGGGCCACGTCCACCGGCCCGACCGCCTCGGCCATCTCGTCGAACAGCCCGGTGTCTCCGGCGAAGTACGTCCGCGCCGCGCCCTCGACGACGTATCCCAGGGCGGGCGAGCGGTGCGGTCCGACGGGCAGCCGGCGGCCGTCGTGCCGTGCGGGTACGGCCCGTACGAGGAGGGGACCGACGGGTATCTCGTCCCCGGCCTCGACCTCGGTGATCAACAGCCGGCGGAGGCGCCGGAGCGCGGGGACCGCCCGTGGTGCGCCCCGGGGCACCAGCAGGCGCGTGCCCGGGGCGAGACCGGCGAGCGAGGGGACGTGCAGATGGTCCGCGTGCAGGTGGGAGACGAGCGCCAGGTCCGCGCGGCGGGCCTCGGGCGGTGGCGGGGCGCCCCGGCGGCGGCGCAGGTGCGCGAGCCGGCGCGCGAACAGAGGATCGGTGAGCAGGCGTATGCCCGAATCCTCGATCGTGCAGGTGGCGTGACCCCACCAGGTGATCTCCACCGGCACCTCTTTGCCTCCTTCGCGCGACTCCCCGAAGCCTACGTGCAGGAGTAGGGTCGGCGGCGAAACCCGGAGGTGAGGGGGGACGCCATGGGACAGGTGCGGGGTGCCTCCGGCGGGCTCGCGTTGGTGCGGGTGACCGCGATCGCGAGTCTGACGCCCCTGGAGGAACTGGAGATCGACCCCTTCCTGGTCGACTCCCGCAGCCAGCACGCGATGTGTGCGCGCTGGGCCGTGGAACACGGCTACGTCATCGCCCGCGAACTCCTGGTCCGCGGCCTGCGCCCCGACCACAGCGCCCTGTGGACCGGCGTCCGGCCCGGCCTCGACGTCTTCGTCGCCCCGAGCAGACGGGTCCTGGAGAGCGCGCTGTCGTCGGTCGAGGACTTCATGGCGGAGTGCGCGAGACGCGGGGTCCGGGTGGAGACGGTGGGCCGTGCGGAACCGCGCTACGACGCCCGGATGAAGGCCATGATCCACCGCAGGCTGTCCATGCCGACGGCGGGGTACGACGGGCGGTAGGGCCGGGGCCGTCGAGCAGCGGAGCTGTGCCCCGCCGGTCGGGCAGCCGCGGGCACGGCACCGCCGGACACCGCCGTCGTGGCGGGCCACCGCTGCGGCGGACTCGGAGAACCGACCCCGCACAGGCTCTTTGCGGGCATCGGCTCCCCTGCATCCGCCGCCACGGCGCCCAGCTCCCGCAGCCGTGTCCGGCGGTGCCGACCCCACCGTGACCGACCGCTTCCGGCCCGCCCGCATGTGACAGTGTTGGCGCGAGCAGACCCGCATCCGGCGCGGGTCGCGGACGTGAGGTCGGTGGGGCGTGCGGTGGCGGCGGGTCGTCAGTCAGGTCGGGCGGAGCGTCACGGTGTGGGCGGTGTCCACCGTCACCATGCTGGTCCTCGCCGGCATCCTGCCCGACTTCCAGCTCCAGTCACCCGACGGTGACAGCGCCACCCGCGTCGCCGTGACCGCCGCCCTCGGCGCCGGCGCCTTCGGTGTGCTCTCGGCCGTCGTCTGGCCCCTCCTCGTACGGCTGCTGCTGCTCGTGCCCGCCCTCGTCCTAGGCCTGCTGGTCTTCTTCCTCAACGGCTCCCTCCTTCTCGTCGCCCTGCGCATCAACCCCTCCGGGCAGAGCGAGGCCGCGCCGGAGACCGCCGTGATCGTGGCCGCCGTGATGTCCGCCGTCGCCTCCGCCACCGGCGGTGCCCTCGCCGTCCGCGACGACGACGCCTACGGCCACCGGCTCTCCCGGCTCGCCATCCGCCGCCGCAGATCCCACCCGCCCTGCCCGGCCACCCCCGGCACCGTCTTCCTCCAGCTCGACGGAGTCGGGCACGACGTCCTGACCGCCGCGGTCGCCAAGGGCCTGATGCCGACCGTCGCCGGATGGCTCGCCACCACCCACCGGCTCACCCCCTGGCGCACCGACTGGTCCAGCCAGACCGGCGCCAGCCAGCTCGGCATCCTGCACGGCTCCAATGTCGACGTCCCGGCCTTCCGCTGGTACGAGAAGGACAGCCGCGAGGTGATGGTCTGCAACCGGCCGACCAGCGCCGCCGAACTCCAGCGCCGGGCGGTCGAGCGCACCGCCGACGGGGGACTGCTCACCCTGGACGGCGCCAGCCGCGGCAACCTGTTCGGCGGCGGCGCCGACGAACAGGCCCTCGTCCTGTCGATAGCCACCCGCCGCCGCGGCCGGGAGAACCGTTCCCGCGCCGGTTACTTCGCGTACTTCGCGGACCCGGCCAACGCCGTCCGCACCGCGCTCTCCTTCTTCGCCGAGGTCGGCCGGGAGATCGGCCAGTCCACCGTGGCCCGGCTCCGCAAGCAGCGCCCGCGCGTCAGCCGCGGCGGCCTCTACCCCTTCGTCCGCGCCTTCGCGACCGTCGTGGAACGGGACGTCGTCGTCGCCGCCGTCATGGGCGACCTGCTCGTCGGCCGCACCGCCGTCTACGCCGACCTGGTCGCCTACGACGAGGTCGCCCACCACTCAGGCCCGCACAGCCGGGACGCCGAGAAGGTGCTGCAACGCCTGGACCGCGCCCTCGCCCTGATCGAGAAGGCCGCCGAACACGCCCCACGGCAGTACCGGATCGTCGTCCTGTCCGACCACGGCCAGAGCCCCGGAGAGACCTTCCACACCCGCTACGGCCTCGGCCTCGGCGACCTGGTCCGGGCCGGCTGCGGACTGCACGTGCCGCGCAAGGCCGAGCGAACCCACAGCGGTACGGAGGCGCGGGCCGCCGTCCGCGCGGCGCTGCGCAGGCCCGTCGAGGAGGGCGGCGAGAAGCACCGGCCGACGCGGGACTCGGAGCCGATCGTGCTCGCCTCCGGCAACCTCGGCCTGGTCTCCTTCCCGGACGTGCCGCACCGCATGACCAAGGAGGAGCTGGACGCCCGTCATCCCGCGCTGCTCACCACCCTCGCCAACCATCCCGGCATCGGGTTCCTGCTGGTGCGCAGCGAGGAGCACGGCGGGGTGGTGCTCGGCGCGTACGGCGCGGAGATCCCGCTCGACCGGCTCGACGGCCTCGCGGGGCCGCTGGCGGTCTTCGGGGCGGGCGCGGCCGACGCCGTACGGCGGACGCACTCCTTTCCGCACACCGCCGACATCATGGTCAACTCCTGGTACGACGCGGAGAGCGGCGAGGTGCTGGCGTTCGAGGAGCAGATCGGGTCGCACGGGGGGTTGGGGGGCGCTCAGGGGCGGCCGTTCCTGTTGTCGCCGGTCTGCGTCTCCGCTCCGGTGGGGGAGGGGGAGGAGCTTGCGGGGGCCGAGGCCGTGCATGGGGTGCTGCGGCGGTGGCTTCGGGAGGCGGACGGGCCGCAGGTTCCCTTGCCTGCGGAGGAGGGGGAGAGGGCCGCGTAGTTCGTTGGCTGCGGGCCGGTGGGGGGTGTTCGCGCCCGCGCGGCGGAGCCGAAAATCGATACAGCCCCGCGCCCCTCAAGGGGCGCTCCAGCTCGGCCCCGGATAAATCGGCTGCGTTCCTCTCGCTCCCGGCTCACACTGTTCGAGTCGCAAACCTCTCGAACACCCCCCAAGGAGCAGCCTCTTGCAGGCAGCCGTGACCGTCACGCCCTCCCGTATCCCCGAACTCCTCCTCGGACTCGCCACCGTCCGGCCCGTCTTCATCTGGGGCGCCCCCGGCATCGGGAAGTCCTCCCTGGTGCGGGAGTTCGCCGAATCGCTCGGGCTGGAGTGCGTGAGCCTGCTGGGTACGCAGCTCGCGCCCGAGGACCTGATCGGGGTTCCGCAGATCCGGGACGGGCGGTCGGTGTTCTGTCCGCCCGAGTCGATCGCCCGGGACGAGCCGTACTGCCTCTTCCTCGACGAGCTGAACGCGGCCACCCCCGATGTGCAGAAGGCGTTCTACTCGCTGATCCTCGACCGGCGCATCGGCACCTACGAGTTGCCCAAGGGGTCGATCGTCATCGGCGCCGGCAACCGGGCCACCGACAACGCCCTCGCCCGGCCCATCGCCTCCGCGCTCGTCAACCGGCTGGCCCACGTCCATCTGGAGGCCTCCGCGCACGACTGGCTCGCCTGGGCCGCGGCCAACGGCATCCACCCGTGGATCCTGGACCACCTCACCGACCGGCCCGACCACCTGTGGTCCAAGCCGCCGAAGACCGAGGAGCCCTTCTCCACCCCGCGCTCCTGGCACATGCTCTCCGACGCCCTGCACTCCTTCGGACGCGATCTGGACGAGGAGACGCTGAAGGTGCTGGCGCACGGCACGCTGACCCCTGCGCACGCCACCGCCTTCTGCGGATACGTCAAGATCGTGCGCAGCCGGTTCGGGATCGAGGCCATCCTGAAGGGGGACGCGGGCTGGCCGCCCCGGACCGAGGACCGCGACCTGCTCTACTACCTCGCCGAGTCGTTCCGGGGGCGGCTCGTCAAGGAACTGCCCGCCGACAAGGAGCACATGTCGGCGAACGGACGGCAGACCGCGTACCGCGCCAAGTCGCTGCTGGTGCAGCTCGCCGAGATCTCCGTCGAGGTCGCCCAGACCGTCATCGCCTCCGACGCCGACGGCAACCCGGTCCTGCCCGCCTGGTTCCTGATCGAGGCGGCCCGGGACATGCCCCGGCTGGTGGAGGCCCGGCGATGAGCCGGGCCGCCGCCCGCAAGAAGCAGGACCCGGCCGCAGAGAACTTCGCGGCCGGCGTCGAGCTGCTCCGGGCCAACCCCGCCCTGCGGGCGGTGGAGTTCACGATCTGCCGGCACGAGAAGTGTGAACTCGCCCCCCGGGAGGGGCTGGTGCGCGCGGACTCCGACGGGGTGCTGCACGCGCACGCCACCCGGCGGGCCGAACCCGCAGAGTGGGCCTGGGCGTTGGCGCACTGCACCATCCACCTCGGCTTCGGCCACCTGCCGGCCACCACCGGACCGCGTACCCAGCCCGACCGCTACGACCTCGCCGCCCGCTGCACCGTCGTCAACCGCTTCCTGGAGACCTTCCCGATCGGCGAGGCCCCCGACCACCTGCCCGCCTCCTACCCGGAGGGCGACGAGGAACGGCTCGCCGCCGGCTGGCGCCGGACCGGCGGCATTCCGACCGCGTACGAGCACGGTGGCACGAGCGGCGGTGAGCCCGACCAGCTCCTCCTCTCCTGGAACAAGTGGGCCGGCCAGGTCCCCGACTGGCAGGTCGGGTTCGCGCACGCGCTGACCCGCACCATGTCGCGGGCGATGGACCTGGCCGGCGGCCGCCGCACCTCCATGACCGGCCCGCCCACCCCGCTGCGCCCCTGGGAACAGGCACTGAGCTGGTTCGTCTCCTCGTACCCGCTGCTCGGCGGCATCGCGGCCGGCATCAAACTGGTCGCCGACGCCGAACTGGCCCGCGCCCACGACATCGCCGTCGCCGCGGTCAACCCCGAGGCCGGCGAGATCTACGTCAACCCGCTGCGGACCATGGACGACGAGGAGTGGCGGTTCGTCCTCGCCCACGAGATGCTGCACGCCGCCCTGCGCCACGGCGACCGCCTCGGCAGCCGCGACCCCTACCTCTTCAACATCGCCTGCGACTACGTCATCAACGGCTGGCTGGTCGAGATGCGCGTCGGCACCATGCCCGAAGGGCTGCTGTACGACGCCGAGTTGAAGGGGCTGTCGGCCGAGGAGGTGTACGACCGGATCGCCGTCGACCTGAGGAGGATGCGGCGGCTCGCCACGCTGCGCGGCAAGGGGCGCGGTGACGTGCTGGGCGCGCCGCTCGGGCCGCCCGGCGCGTATGTCGACCTCGACGAGTTCTACCGGCGCGGACTGTGCCAGGGGCTCGACCTGCACCAGACACAGGACCGGGGCCTGCTGCCCGGCGGCCTGGTCGAGGAGATCCGCGCACTCAGCCATCCGCCGCTGCCCTGGGACGCCCGACTGGCCCGGTGGTTCGACGAGTTCGTGCCGCGCCCGGAGGCCGTACGGTCGTACGCCCGCCCCTCGCGCCGGCAGTCGTCCACCCCGGACATCCCGCGCGCCGGCCGGTACTTCCCGCCCGAGGAGGTCGCCCGGTGCACCTTCGGCGTGGTCCTCGACACCTCCGGCTCCATGGACCGCACCCTGCTCGGCAAGGCCCTCGGCGCGATCGCCTCCTACGCCGAGGCCCGTGACGTACCGGCCGCGCGTGTCGTCTTCTGCGACGCGGCCCCGCACGACGCCGGCTACCTCCCGACCACCGAGATCGCCGGCCGGGTCCGGGTGCACGGCCGCGGCGGTACGGTCCTGCAGCCCGGCATCGACCTGCTCCAGCGCGCCGACGACTTTCCGCCCACCGCGCCGGTCCTCGTGATCACCGACGGCTGGTGCGACGTCCTGCGGGTGCGCCGCGAGCACGCCTATCTGATCCCGGACGGACGTCGCCTGCCGTTCACCCCCCGTGGGCCGGTCTTCCGGGTGCGGTGAGCCCTGATGTGATCGGATGGGGGCGAGCGAACCGGTTCATTCGCCTTCATCGCCGAAAGGAACAACCGTGGCTACCACGCGCACCGCACACACCGTCTGGGAAGGCAGCCTGACCGAGGGCAACGGTGTCATCACCTTCGACTCCTCCGGTATCGGCGAGCAGCCCGTCACGTGGGCCTCGCGCTCCCAGGAGGCGAACGGCAGGACCAGCCCCGAGGAGCTGATCGCGGCCGCCCACTCCAGCTGCTTCTCCATGGCGCTGTCGCACGCCCTGACCGGTGCCGGCACCCCGCCCACCAAGCTGGTCACCAACGCCGACGTCACCTTCCAGCCGGGCACCGGCATCACCGGCATCCACCTGACCGTCGAGGGCACCGTCCCCGGCCTGGACGCGGACGGCTTCGTCGCCGCCGCCGAGGACGCCAAGAAGAACTGCCCGGTCAGCCAGGCCCTGACCGGCACCACCATCACCCTGGACGCGAAGCTCGCCTGACCGCCGTACCCGCCGCGATGCCGCGCCCCCCTTCCGCGGGGGGCGCGGCATCGTCGTTTACGGGGTACCCGGCATTGACAACAGCTCGCTCAAGTTTTGTGCTGGAGTCGAGGAAGCGCCCGGGCGGAAAGGGGACGGACATGGCACGTGCGGTCGGTATCGACCTCGGTACGACGAACTCGGTGGTGGCCCTGCTGGAGGGCGGTGAGCCCACCGTCGTCGCCAATGCCGAGGGGGCGCGCACCACCCCGTCGGTCGTGGCCTTCGCGAAGAACGGCGACGTGCTGGTCGGCGAGGTCGCCAAGCGGCAGGCGGTGACCAACGTGGACCGCACCGCGCGCTCGGTCAAGCGGCACATGGGCGACGCGGCCTGGCGGTTCCCGGAGAGCGGGAGCGTCGACGGAACGCGCTTCCGGGCCCAGGAACTGTCGGCGCGGGTGCTGCAGAAGCTCAAGCGGGACACCGAGGCCTACCTCGGCGAGGACGTCACCGATGCGGTGATCACCGTACCCGCGTACTTCGACGACGCCCAGCGGCAGGCCACCAAGGAGGCCGGGGAGATCGCCGGCCTGAAGGTGCTGCGGATCATCAACGAGCCGACCGCCGCCGCGCTCGCCTACGGCCTGGACCGGGGCGAGGAGCAGACGGTCCTCGTCTTCGACCTCGGGGGCGGCACCTTCGACGTGTCGCTCCTGGAGATCGGCGACGGAGTGATCGAGGTGAAGGCCACCAACGGTGACACGCATCTGGGTGGCGACGACTGGGACCAGCGGATCGTCGAGCATCTCGTGAAGCGGTTCAAGGGGCAGTACGGCATCGACCTGAGCAACGACAAGATGGCCGTGCAGCGGCTGCGCGAGGGCGCCGAGAAGGCGAAGATCGAGCTGTCCTCGTCGACGGAGACGTCGATCAACCTGCCGTACATCACCGCCTCCGCGGAGGGGCCGCTCCACCTGGAGGAGAAGCTGACGCGGGCTCAGTTCCAGGAGCTCACGGCCGACTTGCTGGACCGCTGCAAGAAACCCTTCCACCAGGCCGTCAAGGACGCGGGCGTGCAGGTGTCGGTGATCGACCACGTCATCCTGGTCGGCGGCTCCACCCGGATGCCCGCCGTCACCGACCTGGTCCGCGAACTCACCGGCAAGGACCCGCACAAGGGCGTCAACCCGGACGAGGTGGTCGCGGTCGGCGCCGCCCTCCAGGCGGGTGTCATCCGCGGCGACGTCAAGGACGTGCTGCTGCTCGACGTCACCCCGCTGTCCCTGGGGATCGAGACCAAGGGCGGCATCATGACCAGGCTCATCGAGCGCAACACCACGATCCCCACCCGGCGTTCGGAGATCTTCACGACCGCGGCCGACAACCAGTCCTCCGTCGGCATCCAGGTCTACCAGGGCGAACGTGAGATCGCCGCGTACAACAAGAAGCTGGGCGTCTTCGACCTCACCGGCCTGCCGCCCGCACCGCGCGGGGTGCCGCAGATCGAGGTGGCCTTCGACATCGACGCGAACGGGATCATGCACGTCTCGGCGAAGGACCTGGCGACCGGCCGCGAGCAGAAGATGACCGTGACCGGCGGCTCCGCCCTCCCCAAGGACGACATCGACCGCATGATGCGGGAGGCCGAGCAGTACGCCGAGGAGGACCGCAAGCGCCGCGAGGCGGCGGAGACCCGGAACCAGGCCGAGCAGCTCGTCTACCAGACCGAGAAGTTCCTCCGGGAGAACGAGGAGCGGGTGCCGGGCGGCACGAAGACCGACGTGGAGGCGGCGATCACCGAGCTGAAGGCGCTGCTGGAGCGGGACGCCGACACCGGCGAGCTGCGGCAGGGGGTGGAGAAGCTGGCGACCGTGAGCCAGCAGATGGGGCAGGCCATGTACGCGAACGCCTCCGCCTCCGGCGGTTCGGCCGAGGAACAGCGGGCGCCGGAGGGCGAGGAGGAGGGTGTGGTGGACGCCGAGATCGTGGACGACGAGAGGGGTGCGGCTGGGTGAGGCACCGCCGGATTCCGCCGTCGTGGCTGAGCGCCGTTGCGGCGGAAAAAGGATTGGTCGCGGGCGGGGCAAGAGATTGGTTGCGGGCGGAGAAGAGATCAGTTGCGGGTGGTCTCCCAGCCCCGGCGTTCCGGGCGGGGGCCCAACTGCCTCGGGTCCCTCGACCGGTACACCACGTACGGGCGGAACAGGTACAGCACCGGGGCGCTGAACATGTGGACCAGGCGGGTGTAGGGGACCAGGGCGATGAGGAGCATGCCGATGACCGTGTGGATCCGGTAGAGGAGCGGGACGCCCGCCATCAGCGCCGTCTTCGGCTGGAGGGTGAAGAGGCTGCGGGCCCAGGGGGCGATCGTGGCGCGGTAGTCGTAGCCGTCGCCGGAGGTGTGGCTCAGCTTCGCGGTCATGCCCAGCACGATCGCGGCGACCAGGACCAGGTACATGACCTTGTCGTTCGTCGTCGTGGCGCGCAGGACCGGGGCCCGGGTGCGGCGCCGGTAGAGGAGGAGGGCCAGGCCGGCCACCGTGAGGACGCCCGCGAGCGTGCCGCCGTAGAGGGAGAACAGGTGGTACGTGTGCTCGCCGACACCGAGCGACCGCGTCCAGGACGCCGGGACGAACAGGCCGACGAGGTGGCCGGCCAGGACGAACAGGATGCCGTAGTGGAAGACGGGGGAGGCGATGTCCAGCAGCCTCGACTCGTAGACCTGGGAGGAGCGGCTGGTCCAGCCGTACTTGTCGTAGCGGTAGCGCCAGGCCAGTCCGGCGACGAGCAGGGCGCACGCGGTGTAGGGCAGGGCGCCCCACAGGAGGGTGGTCATGGGCGCACTCCGGTGGGCGCCGTCGGCAGGGTGGCGCAGACCGCGTCCAGGACGCAGGCGTACGGGGTGCCGAAGTCGGTCAGCCGGCAGCGGAGTTGTGACAGGCAGTCGCGGTGCTCGGTGAGCAGGTCGGTGTTGCCGGTGCGGGCCGTGAACTCCAGGACGGCGGGCAGGAAGTCCGGCAGCTCCTCGCCGGTGAACTCCATGCCGTACGCCTTGTAGATGTCCTGGAACCGGACCAGGGACATGCCCCGGCGGCGGGTGTCGCCGTCCCGCCACCAGCTGAGGTAGAGGCTGTGCCGGTTCTTGAAGTCGAAGACCTGCACGTAGTGCGCGGCCAGCTCCTGCGGTGGGGTCACCGTCGCGTGGTCGGTGAACTCCCGCAGTTGCGGGGCGGCTTCGCGCAGCAGCGGCAGCCGGGCGACGAAGTCGTCGTCCGGGTAGGTGAGACAGAGCGCCGCCGCCTGGTAGAACACCGCGTCCGAGGGCATCAGTCCTCCTTCGCCTCGTCGGGAGTGTCGGCGGTCTGCCGTCTGCGCAGACCGTGGAAGTTCTGCACCGACACCACAGGGAGCAGTTTCCGCCCCGAGTCCTGGCCGAAGGGGCCGTCGCCGCCCATGCCGGGGCCGCCGTCGAAGTCGAGGCTGCACCCGTCGGGCAGCGCCGACTCCTCCAGGCGGCGGGCGTCGCCGACGGCCGCCGTCGGGATCACGTACCGGTCCTCGTACTTGGCGATCGCCAGCAGCCGGTACATCGCCTCGATCTCCTCCGGCCGCATCCCGACCGCGGAGCCGACCGCCGGGTCCGGCTCCTCGCCCAGGTTGAGCGCCCGCATGTGGGAGCGCATCGCCGCGAGCTTCTCCAGGCAGGCGCGGACCGGGGCGGGGTCGCCCGCGGTGAACAGCTCGGCCAGGTAGGCGAGGGGAATGCGCAGGGTGTCGATCGCGGCGAACAGGTTGTCGGCGTCCTCGCCGTCGTGTCCGGTCTCGGAGAGCGCGTCCACGACGGGGGACAGCGGTGGGATGTACCAGACCATGGGCAGCGTGCGGTACTCCGGGTGCAGGGGCAGTGCCACCCGGTACCTGCTGATCAGCGCGTGGACCGGCGAGCGCCGGGCCGCCTCCGTCCAGTCGTCCGGGATGCCCGCCGCCGCGCAGGCCAGCCGCACCGCCGGGTCCTCCGGGTCGAGGAAGACGCCCAACTGGGCCTCGTACAGCGCCTTCTCGTCCTCGGTCTCGGCCGCCGCCGTCACCTTGTCGGCGTCGTAGAGGACCACCCCGAGGTAGCGCAGCCGGCCCACGCAGGTCTCCGAGCAGACCGTCGGCAGGCCGACCTCGATCCGCGGGTAGCACAGCGTGCACTTCTCGGCCTTGCCGGTGGCGTGGTTGAAGTAGACCTTCTTGTACGGGCATCCGGTCACGCACATCCGCCAGCCCCGGCACCGGTCCTGGTCGACCAGCACGATGCCGTCCTCGGTCCGCTTGTACATCGCCCCGGACGGACAGGAGGCCACGCACGACGGGTTGAGGCAGTGCTCGCAGATGCGGGGGAGGTAGAACATGAAGGTCTGCTCGAACTCGAACCTCACCTTGTCCGAGGCCTGTTGGCGGGCGCGTTCGATCATGGGGTCCAGGTCGCCGTGGGCGGGGGCGCCGGCCAGGTCGTCGTCCCAGTTCGCGGACCACTCGATCTTCATCGGCTTGCCGTCGAGCTGGGAGACCGGGCGGGCCACCGGGTAGTCGTCGCCGAGCGGGGCGTCGGTGAGGTTGCGGTACTCGTACGTCCAGGGCTCGTAGTAGTCCTTGATCTCCGGGAGCCTGGGGTTGGCGAAGATCCCGGCCAGCTTGTGCAGCCGGCCGCCGGCCTTGAGCTTCAGCGCGCCGCGCCGGTTCAGTTCCCAGCCGCCGCGCCACCTCTCCTGGTCCTCGTAGCGGCGCGGATAGCCCTGGCCCGGCCGGGTCTCGACGTTGTTGAACCAGACGTACTCCATGCCCCGCCGGTTGGTCCACGCCTGCTTGCAGGTGACCGAACAGGTGTGACAGCCGATGCACTTGTCGAGGTTCATGACCATCGCGATCTGGGCCATCGGGCGCATCAGTACTCGACCTCCTGGGCGCGGCGCCGGACGACCGTCACCTCGTCGCGCTGGTTGCCCGTCGGGCCCAGGTAGTTGAAGGCCCAGGACAGCTGGGCGTAACCGCCGATCAGGTGCGAGGGCTTGAGGATCAGCCGGGTGAGCGAGTTGTGGATGCCGCCGCGCATGCCGGTGGTCTCCGTCTTCGGGACGGCCACCGTGCGCTCCTGGGCGTGGTGCATGTAGACCGTGCCGGCCGGCATCCGGTGCGAGACGACCGCCCGCGCCACCACCACGCCGTTGCGGTTGACCGCCTCCACCCAGTCGTTGTCCCCGACCCCGATGGCGTCCGCGTCCTGCGGGGACATCCAGATGTTCTGGCCGCCCCGGGAGAGCGCGAGCATGAACAGGTTGTCCTGGTACTCGGAGTGGATCGACCACTTGCTGTGCGGGGTCAGGTAGCGAACCGTCACCTCCCGTTGTCCGTCCGGGCCGAGGCGCGGTTCGCCGAACAGTTTGTTCATGTCCAGCGGTGGCCGGTAGACGGGCAGCGCCTCGCCGAGTTCGTGCATCCAGTCGTGGTCGAGGAAGAAGTGCTGGCGCCCGGTGAGCGTGTGCCAGGGTTTGAGGTGCTCGGTGTTGAGGGTGAACGCCGTGTACCTGCGGCCGCCGGACTCGCTGCCCGACCACTCCGGCGAGGTGATCACCGGGACCGGCGCGGTCTGCGTGTCGGCGTACGTGATCCGCTTGCCCTCGTGCTCGGCGGCCAGGTGGGCCATCTCCTGCCCGGTGCGCTGCTCCAGGGTGCGGAACCCCTGGGTGGCGAGGCGGCCGTTGGTGGTGCCGGAGAGTGCCAGGATGGCGTTGGCCGCCTTCACCGCCGTGTCGAGGGCGGGCCGGTCCTGATATCCGGTGCCGTTCAACTCCCTCAGACGTACGACCTCTTGATCGGGTCTGAGGGTGATCCCCTTCGCGGGCAGACCCAGTTGCTCCACCAGCGGGCCGAGTGCCGAGAACCTGGCGCCGACCGCCGGGTAGTCCCGCTCGACCACGACCAGGTTCGGCATGGTCCGGCCGGGCACCGGCTCGCACTCCCCGCGCTTCCAGTCCCGCACCACCCCGCCGGGCTGGGCGGTCTCGCCCGGGGTGTCGTGCTGGAGCGGCGCCGCCACCAGGTCCCTGCGCACCCCGAGATGGCGCGCGGCCAGCTCGCTCAGCCGCTCGGCGAGCGCCTTGAAGGTGTCGAAGTCGGTGCGTGCCTGCCAGGGCGGGTCCACGGCCGGGGTGAAGGCGTGCACGTAGGGATGCATGTCGGTCGACGACAGGTCGTGCTTCTCGTACCAGGTGGCGGCCGGCAGGACGACGTCCGACAGCAGGGTGGAGGAGGTCTGCCGGAAGTCCAGGGAGAGCAGGAGGTCGAGTTTGCCCTCGGGCGCCTCGTCCCGCCAGGTCACGTCCCGGGGGCGCTGGTCCGGGGATGCCTCCTCGGCGCGCAGGGAGGAGTGCGTGCCGAGGAGGTGCTTGGTGAAGTACTCGGCGCCCTTCGCCGACGAGCCGAGGAGGTTGGCCCGCCAGAGGGTCAGGACGCGCGGCCAGTTCTCCGGGGCGTCCGGGTCCTCGCACGCGAACTTCAGGGTGCCCGCGCGGAGTTCGGCCACCGCCCTGGCCACGGGGTCGCCGGACACCTCGCCGAGTTCGAGGGGGTTGCGGTCGAAGGTCGGGTACGACGGCATCCAGCCCGAACGGGCCGACAGCGCGAGGCAGTCGGCGCCGGTCATCCCGGCGAACCTGCCCTCGCCGAGCGGCGAGGCGAGGACGTCGGCGCCGAACCGGTCGTAGCGCCACTGGTCGGTGTGGAGGAACCAGTAGGCCGTGCCGATCATCTGGCGCGGCGGCCGGGACCAGTCGTTGGCGGAGGCCAGGCAGGCCCAGCCGGTGACCGGGCGGCACTTCTCCTGGCCGACGTAGTGTGCCCAGCCGCCGCCGTTGCGGCCCTGGCAGCCGGTGAGCTGGAGCAGGGCCAGGAAGGCACGGTAGATGGTCTCGGAGTGGAACCAGTGGTTGGTGCCGGCGCCCATCAGGATCATGCAGCGGCCCTGGGAGCGCTCGGCGGTCCGGGCGAACTCCCGGGCGATCTTCACGCACCTGGCGGCCGGGACCGAGGTGTGCCGCTCCTGCCAGGCGGGGGTGCCCGGGGCGTCGGCGTCCTCGTAGTGGGTGGGCCAGCCGCCCGGCAGCCCGTGCCGCCACACGCCGTACTGGGCGAGCAGGAGGTCGTAGACGGTCGTCACCAGCGGGCCGTTCGCACCGCCGAGGCGGGTCGCCGGCACCCCGCGCCGCAGGACGTCCCCGCTGCCCTGCCCGTGTTCGCCGCCGTCGGTGTCGAAGCGCGGCAACAGCACCTCGACCCCGGCCGCCACCTCACTGCCGTACAGGGTCAACCGAGGTTCGATCGCGCCGAGTTCGAGGTTCCAGCGGCCCTTGCCGGGGTCCGTCCAGCGGAAGCCGAGGGAGCCGTTCGGGACGACGGCGCGGCCGGAGGCGGCGTCCAGGACGACCGTCTTCCACTCGGCGCCCTCGCCGTCCTGACCGAGGTCGGCGGCGCGCAGGAACTTGCCCGGCACGTACGCGCCGTCCCGCTCGGTGAGCGTCACCAGGAACGGCAGGTCGGTGAACCTCCGTACGTAGTCCGCGAAGAACGGGGTCTCGCGGTCGACGAAGAACTCCTTGAGGATCACGTGGCCCATCGCGAGGGCCAGCGCGCCGTCGGTGCCGGGGTGCGGGTGCAGCCACTCGTCGGCGAACTTGGCGCTGTCCGCGTAGTCGGGGGAGACGACCACGACCTTCTGGCCGCGGTAGCGGGCCTCCGCCATCCAGTGCGCGTCCGGGGTGCGGGTCACCGGGACGTTCGAGCCCCACATCATCAGATAGGCCGCGTCCCACCAGTCGCCCGACTCCGGCACGTCCGTCTGGTCGCCGAAGACCTGCGGCGAGGCCACCGGCAGGTCCGCGTACCAGTCGTAGAAGGAGAGCATCGGGGCGCCGATGAGGGAGTGGTAGCGGGCGCCGGCCGCGTGCGACACCATCGACATCGCCGGGATGGGGGAGAAGCCCGCGATACGGTCCGGGCCGTACGTCTTGATCGTGTGCACCTGCGCGGCGGCGACGATCTCCACCGCCTCGTCCCAACTCGCCCGTACCAGGCCGCCTTTCCCGCGCGCCTGCTGGTAACGGCGGCGGCGCCCGGGGTCGTTCTGGATGTCCGCCCAGGCCAGTACCGGGTCCGTGAGCCGCTGCTTCGCCTCCCGGTACATCTCCAGGAGCACGCCCCGGACGTACGGATGACGCACCCGGGTCGGCGAGTACGTGTACCAGGAGAACGCGGCGCCCCGCGGGCAGCCGCGGGGCTCGTACTCCGGGCGGTCGGGGCCGGCCGACGGGTAGTCCGTCTCCTGGGTCTCCCAGGTGATGATCCCGTCCTTGACGTACACCTTCCAGCGGCACGACCCGGTGCAGTTCACCCCGTGCGTGGAGCGCACCACCTTGTCGTGGCTCCAGCGGTCCCGGTAGAAGGCGTCCGCCTCCCGGCCGCCGCTCAGGGCCACACTGTGCAGATCGGGCGCGGGCGTACCGGGCCGGAAGAACCGGCCGGCGCTCAGCAGCGCCGCGCCCGGCTCCTTCGGTGGTGTCCGCGTGTCGGTCACGTCCGCTCCCTCGCTCGCCCTTTGCTTCGACGCTAGGGGCGGGCCGGGGAACGCACCTGTTCAGGGCACCCGGACGGGTCAGACCTTGCGGGCGACCCCGCCGTACACCGGCACGATGCCCTCCGCCTGGACGGCCACGTCCACCGGCTCCGGGCGCCAGCCGGAGACCGGGATCACCCCGGGGCCGAGCAGCTCCAGGCCGTCGAAGAAGCGGGAGAAGGCGGGCAGCGTGCGCGGGTGGAAGGGCGTCCCGCTGCGCCGGAAGTTCGCGGCCGCCTGCTCGACCGCCTCCGGGCTGAGGTCCGGGGTGACCTGGGAGAGGATCAGATGGCTGCCCGGGGCGAGCGCGTCGACGTACCTGCGCAGCAGGCCGTACACGTCGTCGCCGTCCGGGTCGTCGTCGAGGTAGTGGGTCAGCGCCACCAGCGACAGCGACACGGGCTCCTCGAAGTCCAGGCTCTCGGCGGCCCGGGCCAGCAGGGTGTCGACGTCCCGGACGTCCGCGTGCACGTACGCGGTGCTGCCCTCCTCCGTGCCCCGCAGCAGCGCCTCCGCGTGGCGCAGCACGATCGGGTCGTTGTCCGCGTACACCACCTTCGACTCCGCCGCCACACCCTGCGCCACCTGGTGCAGGTTCGGCTCGGTCGGGATGCCCGTGCCGATGTCCAGGAACTGCCGGATACCGGACTCGGCGACGGTCCGCACGGCCCGCTGCATGAACCGGCGGTTGGCACGCGCCCCGCGCAGCACGGTGCCGTCCACGGCGAGGATCCGCCGGGCCAGCTCCTCGTCCACCGGGTAGTTGTCCTTGCCGCCCAGCCACCAGTCGTACACCCGCGCCGGATGCGGCCGGCTCGTGTCGATCGAGGTCGGGGCGGGCTCGGGTGCGGTCACAGTCTGTGCTCCTCTGCTCAGGGTTTGTCGCGGTACTCCCGCTCAGGGTCTGTCGCGGTGCTCCCGCTCAGAGTTTGTCGCGGTACTCGCGCAGCAGGTCCTCGGTCCGCTGCGCCGAGGCCGCCCGGGCCGTCATGTGGTCCAGGACCTCCAGGTGCGCCCCGACCTCGTCGCGGGAGTCCAGGTACAGGGCGCCGGTCAGGTACTCGGTGAAGACCATGTCGGGCAGCTCCGGCTCGCCGAACCGGAACAGGGTGAACGGCGCGTACGTACCCGGGTGCGGGCCGCTCGCGAACTCGGCGAGCTGGAGGGTTATCCGGTCCCGTTCGATGTAGGCGAGGAGCTTGTCGACCTGGTCGCGCATCACCTCGGAGGGGCCGCTGACCGGGCGCCGCAGCACCGTCTCGTCCATGATCACCCACAGGTGGGGCGGATCGTCCTGCTCCAGCAGCCGCTGCCGGGTCATGCGCAGCGCCACATGCCGCTCCACGGCCGTGGGATCGCTGTGGCCGATCGTCCCGGCCTCCATCACGGCCCGCGCGTACGCCTCGGTCTGCAACAGGCCGGGGAGGAAGTGCGGCTCGTAGGAGCGGATGACCCGGGCGGCGCCCTCCAGGCTCACGTACAGGCTGAACCAGTCCGGCAGCACGTCGTGGAACCGCTGCCACCAGCCCGGCTGGTTGGCCTCCTCGGCCAGCCGCACGAACGCGGCCTGCTCCTCCTCGGCCACCCCGTACGTCTCCAGCAGCACCTGGAGGTACGGGATCTTCAGCGCGACCTCGGCCATCTCCATCCGCCGTACGGTCGCCTGGGCCACCCGCAGCACCCGCGCCGCCTCGTCCCGGCCCAGCCCGGCCGCCTCGCGCAGCTCCTGCAGCCGCTTGCCGAGCACGACCTGCCCCACTGTGGGCGCAGCACGCCGCTCACTCACGCCACGCCTCCCCTACGTGCCCAAGTACGGGGAGCAGTGTGTCACGCGATGCCGCGTCGCACACCTGGTCGAGGGAACTACTTCCGTCAACTTACCGACGAGTGTGAGTACTTGGCGGGACCGGGGCCGCGGGCAGGAACGTCCCGACGGCCGGCTCGGCGAAGTCGAAGTGCCGGGCCGGGGACCCGGACACGCGACCGTGCTCGCCGCCCGGAAGGCCTGTCCATGGCAGGCTGAACGCACGTACGTCACTCGCCGGTCCCCGGGAAGGAAGCCGCACCATGGCCGTCGCACCGCTGTCGCAGCAGGAGATCGAGGACCGGCTGGCCGAGCTGCCCGGCTGGTCGCTGGACGGCGACCGGCTCGCCCGCGCCTACCGACTCGACTCGCACTTCGCCGCCGTCGCCCTGGTCGTGCACATCGCCCGCATCCAGGACGAACTCGACCACCACTCCGACCTCACCCTCGGCTACAACACCGTCACCCTGACCGTGAACACCCACAGCGTGGGCGGCGCCGTCACGGCCAAGGACGTCGAACTCGCCCACAGGGTGGAGGACATCGCCCCAGGCCACGGCGCACACTGAGCCATGTGCTCGACTACGACAAGGAAGCCGGCGCCTACGACGCGACCCGTGGCGGCGAGGCCCGCGCCGAGGCGGCCGCGGACGCCGTCCTCGGCCTGATCCCCGACAGCATCGGCAGCATCGGCAGCGCCGGCGGTACGGAAGGCCTCGACCACCGCGATCGCCACGGCAGCCGCGATCGCCCCGGCCGTCTCCTCGACCTCGCCTGCGGCACCGGCATCGTCACCCGCCGGCTCGCCGCCGCCCGCCCCGGGCTCCAGGTGACCGGCGCGGACCGCGCACCCGGCATGGCCCGGATGGCGGCGGCCCGGCTGCCGGGATCGGTCCTGCTCGCCGACAGCCGTCGGCTGCCCTTCCGCGACGCCACGTTCGACGCCGTCACGACGGTCTGGCTGCTCCACCTCATCACGGACAGCACCGAGGTCCGCGGGATCGTCGCCGAGTGCGCGCGGGTGCTGCGGCCCGGTGGGGTGTACGTCACCACCGTCGACAAGGCCGCCGCGCACGACGTCGGCAGCGACATCGACGCCGTCCTCGCCGCCCGCCCGCGCCGCCCGGCATCCGACGCCGCCGCGGACGTGAGCGGGTACGCCCTGGCGAGCGGCCTGCTGCCCGCCGGACAGGCCGCCTTCACCGGCGTCGGCCAGGGCCGAAGCCCCCGCTCCACCCTTGCCGACCTGCGGCGCGGCTGGTTCACGATGCTCCCGCCCGACGACCCCGGCGCCGACGACTTCGCCGGCCGGCTGGCGGCCCTGCCCGACCAGGACCGCCGCCGCCCCGACCCCCGCTTCGCGGTACGGGCGTTCAGGAAACCGGCGGCCCGCTGAAGTCCATCGTCCAGTTGGCCACCCAGGTCTCCCCGCCGTCCACCGAGAACGCCTGCTCCCAGCGCGCGCCGGTGGGGGAGACCCCCGACCACACGAACCGCACCCGTACGTCCTTGCCCTCGTGCGTGTCGTCGCCGTAGAACTCCCCGCGGCCGCCGTCGAACCGTCCGACGACCGGCGGGAACAGCTTCCCGCTCCGGCTCGCCGCCCAGTTCAGCGACCACTGCCCGGTCTCCGGGTCGAAGAGCCGCAAGGTCACGCCCTTCGCGCCCAGATACGGCATGTCGATCTCGTCGACGTTGGCGGCGCCGTCGAACAGCGGCCGGCAGCGGCTGACGGCGGGGAACTCCACCCACGCGCTTCACCCGCCGCTGGACCTTCGACACCAACTCCTCCACCAACACCGGCAAGGGCCACGACGGCCAGGGCAACCACCAGCTGTCCGTCGCGGACGTCGACGGCGACGGCATGACCACGGCACCTCGACCGTCGGTGTACACGCCCTGAGCGGGAACCAGCGCGCGCCCGGTCCGCTCCTCAGCGGCCCGCGCTCCGGCGCACCACGGCCAGGCCGGTGGCGACGACCGACCCGCTGCCGAGCAGTCCCGCGCCCGCCGCGGCCTGACCGTGGTCGAGGAAGTACTTGGCGAGCCACAGACACCCCACCCCGATGAAGGCACCGACCGTGACACTCACCGCGTAGAAGACCAGACTCAGCACCTCGACCCGCCGGCGGTGATCGAACTCCCGCTCCACCTGGGCGAGCATGCGCTCGGCGCTGCCGGGGATGATCTGCTCCCAGCGCTCGGCCTGCTCCACCACGGGCAGTTGCCGCCAACCCGCCGGCCCACCGGCGGATTCCACCGGGGCGGCGGATCCCGTGGGGGTCTCGTCCTGCATGCTCATGCGTGCCGCCCGAGTCGCTCGGTGTGCTGGAACAGGCCGGTCGGCCAGGACAGCTGCGGTGCCGGTCCTGTCCCATCGGGATCAGGCGGAGCGCCCTGACCGTCGTCGGGTTCGGGCGGCGGGCCCAGGGCGGCGTACATCTCCGCCAACCGGGCCAGGACGAGCCGGTCGGGCGGCTCGGCAGCGGGGCGGGGCGGGCGCCGCCGCCGGGCCAGGGCCGCCGTGAGAGAGACCCAGGTCACGAGGAGCGTCACCGGCCACCACAGGCCACGCCCCGACGGCAGGAACTCCAGCACACACCAGAGCGCGGCGGCGAGCCCGAGCATGCCGAGGAAGAGACGGAGCGGCCTGGGCCGGGACGCCGGGACGGCACCTACCGCGGAGCGGTCCCGACCCGCGTCCGTCGCGGCCTGCTCCGACCGATCCGAAGCGGCCGTGGCCTCGGAGGGTTCCGGGACTTCGTCGGCGGCATCGCAGGACGAGCGGGCGCTGCCGTCTCCGAGCAGTTCCAGGACACCCTTGCGGGTGGCGATCACCAGCGCGCGCCTCGCCCCGGACGGCGGCTCGGCGGCCGGAGTCCACGACCAGGTGGCGTTCGACGGATCCCGGTCCCCGTTCAGGGCGACGACCCGCCACTTGCCGGGCCGGAACGCCCGGTCCAGGATCGATCGCGGCGCGTCACCGAAGTCGTCCACGTCGCGTTCCAGGAGCAGCAGCACACGCCGTCCCACAGGGACGGACCCGGCCGCGGTGGAGCCCGCCATGGCCGCCGCGAAGGACGGGGCCGCCAGCATCGGCATGTTGTAGGTGCGGAATTCCTCGGGCAGCGGACGCGGGCGGTCGTGGATCTCGTGGATCTCGTCGGACTCGCGGTCGTCGCGTGCCGCGACCCGAACCAGCGGCCGGCGGCCGTGGACCAACCAGGCCACGTCCATGTTCACGGCGTACCGGCCCGTCAGCGCGATGACCGCGGCACACTGGTCGACGCGTGCCGCCGCCAGCACCTCGGGCTGCCTGGCGTCGCCCACGATCACCGGCACCGACTGCAGTTCGGCGACGTCGAGACCGTCCGCCGACGGGTCGCTGTCCACGGCGACGACCTCAAGGCCGAGGGCGAGCAACTGCTCCAGCACACCCGTGCCGGTACGGCCGAGCCCGACGAGCACGACGTGGCCGTTCGAGGGGAGGTTCCCCCGGTGCGGTGGGCTCGAACGCAGTTCGACCACCGTCCGGTCGGGCGCGGCGGCCGCGACGACGGAGTCCGGTGGCAGCAGGGACACGTCTCCGGCGTCGTCGCGCAGGGCGATCGGTACGCTCGCGGAGCCCCTGTCCGGCGTCGGTTCGGCCGCCGGCCGCTCGGCGACGTAGACGGTGAACCCGGACGGTGCCGAGACGGCTCCGGAGATCCCGAAGAACCTCGTGACGATGTTGACGCCCGCCAGGTGCCAGGGCGCCAGCACGGTGTACGAGGCGGCTCCCGCGCGTGAGAGGCTCTCCTCCAGCACGGAGAACCAGGCCGTGCTCTCGCATCTGAGCACCAGTCTGATCCCGGGGTTCAGCCGCAGGGCCAGGAGCGCGATGGGCAGGACATCTCTGGGGTCGTCCATCAGTACGCCGAAGGCCGAGGCGGACTCCACACCGGCCTCGGTCATCTCCGCCGCCAGCGGATGGCCGTCGGCTTCCCGCGCCGCCCAGTCGGCGCCGTCCGTCCAGGCACCGGCTGCCCGCAGGCCGTGTCCCCGTTCGCGGTCGAAGGGGATGACCCGGACGTCCGCGGCGTAGACCTCTCTGAGGTGGTGCGCGGTCTGCCGGGTGAGCGCCCCGTTTCCGCAGAGGACCATGTGGCCCACGGACCTGGAGTGCTCCGGGGCCTCAAGAACGGACGGCATCGTCTGGACCACGACAGACTCCCCACGCGTCATGAGTGAACCGGGACCCATGATGGCCCATGGGAAGGGGGAGGGCGTGTGCCCGGTGCGGCACGCGCCCTCGGTCCTCAGGCCACCGCGCAGGTCTGGCCACCCAGTTCGAAGGCCGTGGGTCTGCCGTTCGAGCCGCTCCAGGTGCCCGTGAAGCCGAACGACACCGACGAGCCCGCTGCCACTGTGCCGTTCCAACTGACGTTCCTGGCCGTGACGGCCGCACCGGACTGGGTCCAGTCGGCATTCCACAGCTGGCCGATGGTCTGGCCGTTCGGGAAGGACCAGCCCAGAGACCAACCGTTCCACGCCGACGAGCCCGTGTTGGCGAGCTGGACGTCCGCCTGGAAGCCGCCCGTCCACTGGTTGGTGATCTTGTAGGCGATCGTGCAGGCGGCGGTCGGCGTCGGGTCCGTGCCGCCCCCGCCGTCGTCGCTGCCACCCGCGTCGCCGTAGATCACACCCCGGCCGTTGGTCGAGACGTACACCCGGCCGTACACCCGCGGGTCACCCGTGATGGCCGCGCCCGTCCAACCCCACTGGTGGGCGTCGTCGTTGATGCGGGTCCAGGTCGCGCCCCGGTCCGTGGAGCGGAAGATGCCGCGCACTCCGCCGATCTTCGCGCTGGTGTAGAGCGTCTGGTACGAGGCGCCCGGCGCCGCCTTGCCGAAGCCGATCGTGTCGGCCTGGTCGACGTTCGAGAGCTTGGTGAAGCTCGCGCCGCCGTCGGTGGAGTGCCAGAGGCCGTACGCGCTGTCGGTCGAGCCACCGGCCAGCCATACATCGCCCTTCGTTCCGGGCAGCGCCTTGAAGCGCACGCTGTCACCGCTCGGCAGACCCGTCGCGGCGGACGCCGTGAAGGTCGCCCCGCCGTCCGTACTCACGTAGAACTTGCCGGACTTGAAGCCGTAGAAGGTCCTGGGATCGACGCGGTCGGACTCGACGGTCGCGCCCGCCGGGATCCCGCTCGACGCCGACCAGGACGAGCCGAAGCCCGTCGTGTACTGCACGCCGGTACCGGCCGGGCTCCACACGAACCGGCTCCCGTCGGCGGCGGCCGCGACCGTGCCGCCCCCGCTCACCCCCGAAGGGTCCGTCCCCGCGAACCAGTTGGCCCCGTTGTCCGTCGAGAACGCGATGTGCGGGCCGGAGTCGAGATTTCCCACCCGGACCACCGTGTTCGGGTTGGACTCGGCGAAGTCCAGGCTGGTCGTGGTCGTGAAGGTGGGGGACGTATACATCATCGACGGGACCTTGGTGACGTCCGTGTGGCGGAAGCCGCCGATGTCACCGAGCGCGCTGAAGAGCTGGGCACCGCCGGACGGGGGAGCGGCCAGGTCGTCGACCGAGGTCTCCTCCAGGCCCTGCACCATCGGCTTGACCGTGAACTGGCCGCCGCTGTCCCACTTCGTCAGGTCCTCGGTGCCGTACAGCGTCGCCCCCGTCCCGTACATCATCCGGTCCGAGTCGAACGGGTCGATCTCCAGTGCCTCCGTCATCCACCCCAGTTTCGGGCTCTGTTCGGGCGGCGACGGGTTCGCGCCGAAGGCCAGCCAGGGGGAGGACGAGACGTCGATCGTGTAGCGGTTCGAGCGGTTCGGGTACGACGTGTAGTCCCAGGCCTTCGTCCAGGTCGCCCCGCTGTCCGTGGAGCGGAAGATCTGGGTGTCCGGCCACCAGGAGCTGTACGCCGTCGCCATCACCGTGCCGGGGTGCTGCCGGTCGACCGTCAGCCCGGAGAAACCGTAGTACGTGTCGGCCTCCGCGACCGGGCTGATGTCGGTCCAGGTGCCGGTCGCCGTCGCGTACCGCCACAGCTGCCCCTTGCCGCCGTCGTACGGGCCGCCCTTGTCGCTGTAGGCGAGATAGAGATAACCGTTCTTCGCGTCCAGCACGCCCTTGTGGGCGAGGTATCCGGTCGGCTGACCGGCGAGCCTCGTCCAGGTCGCGCCCGCGTCCGTCGAGCGGTACACCGCGTTGTCCTTGTCGGCGACCCCGACGTAGATCGTCTTCGTCGCCGTACCGGCCGTACCCGTCGACTCGTCGAAGGTGACCCACACGATGCCCTGGTTGTCGGAGGCGTAGCCGGTGGTGTCGGTCGGATCCTGCACGTAATTACCGACGTTGGGGAAGGTGGTCACCTGCGACCAGGTCACCCCGGAGTCCGTCGACCGCCACAGCCCCTTGCCGCTCGGCGCGCCCAGGTACAGCACGCTGTCCTTGTTCGGGTCGATCGCCAGCCGCTCGCCCATGCCCCGGCCGGGCATGTTGCCGCCCAGCTTGAACGGCAGGGCGGTCTTCTGCCAGCCGGCGCCCCGGTCGGAGGAGCGCAGCACGGCTCCGTTCGTCGGGTCCCAGCTGTTGGTGTACGTCCCGACGGCCGCGTACACCTTGTCCGGGTCGACGGAGTCGGAGGCGAGGCTGACGACGCCCGTGTGCCCCCACTCGTCCCAGCCGACCGAGTCCAGCAACGGTGTCCAGGTCTTCGTCGACTCCGACCAGCGGTAGGCACCGCCGATGTCGGTACGGGCGTAGGCGAGATTCTTCTCGCTGCGGTTGAAGACGATCCCGGGGACAAAACCGCCGCCGTCGATCCGGGCGTTGTGCCAGGTGTACGTGTCGGCGGCGAGCGTGACGTTCGCGGTTTCGTGGGCGGCGAGCGCGGGCGGGGTACCTGCGAGCAAGCCGGCGGCGAGGGCCATGACGGCGGTGAGGATGCGGGTTCTTCGCACGGGAGAAAGTCCTCTCTAGTAGGGGGGAAGAGCGGCCCCTAGTGCGGGTAGGGGCCGCCCACTGGAGCGCCCCGTCAGGGGCGCTGGGGGTACCCCCAGCCTTCGGCTGGGGGAGGAACTGCGCGACCAGCCACGACGAAACCCGCAGCCGACCACCGCAGTCACCGGAACTACTCCAGCAGCTCCGCATACGACCCCATGGCCAGCGCGATGTCCGCCTGAGCCCAGAACCGGTGATACGTGAACACAGGCGCGGCCCCGCCCGCCAGATAGCTCTGGATCTTCGACCACGCCGGATCGTTCTGGTAGAAGGACCGCAGCGAGGCGAACGTCGACGACGAGTTGATCGCGTCGCCGTTCGGCATCTTCCCGGTCCACCCGCTCGGGACGTACACACCGTCGTCGAAGCGGTTGTAGTCGGCCCGCGTCTCCGGCACCGCGATCCCCAGGCTGTCCTGGTAGTTGTTCCACATGCCGTCGAGCAGCGCCTTGGCCGTGGACTTCGCCGTCGCGTCACCGGACTTCGCGGCGTAGTACGTCAGCGTCTTCGCGTACGCGGCCGCCACGCCCACGTCGTTCGTGTAGTCGGAGACCGTGACGTGAAGTCCGCTGTTGGAGCCCGGATTCGACGCGTTCCAGGTGTCGGGCTGCCCCGACCACTGCAGCGTCGACGGGATCAGGTACGTGCCGTCGGGGTTGATCGTGGTCTTGGACAGCGCCCACGCCACCCACTTGTCGAGGATCGTCTTCGCCGTGGCGTTCCCGGTCTGCTGGTAGTACTCGGCGACCCGCTCCATCGACCAGGCCTGGAAACCGAACCACTGGTTGGACGGCGGGTCGTGGTACACCGGCTCCCAGTCGTAGTACATGCCGTAGAACGTCGACGTACCGGACGGCGGGCTCGCGTACCGCCCCTGCCAGCTGTTGGTCGCACCGCCCGCGATGGCACCCTCGGACGACTGCAGCCAGCGGTAGAACTCCAGCTGCCGGGTCAGGGACGTGCCCCAGTCCGTCGCGCCCGTGGCCGACTTGGGCTTCAGGTCGGCGTACGAGCTCAGCGCGTAGGCGGCCAGCGGGTTCTGGTAGCCGCCGTGCACATGGCTCGACCCGATCCGCCACGCCCAGCCCGCACTCGAATCGGTCGCTCCGCCCCACGCGTAGTACCAGGAGAGCAGATAGTCCGAGGCGTCCTTGCCGGTGCCGGCCGCGCAGGTCGTCGGGCCCACGCAGTTGCCGATTTTCTTGAAGTACTTGTCGTACATCGCGTAGCGGAGATAGTCGCCCATCTTCGCCGCCTTGCCCACGGTGGCGGAGACGTCGGCGCCCTTGCCCTGCTCCTTCGCCCACACGTCCGCCCAGTACGCGGCCTGCACCGCACGCGCGTCGGCGTCCGGGGCGTCCGTGTACTTCCACTGCTTGGCGTAGGACGAGTCACCCGTGAAGAGGTCCAAGTAGCCGTTCGTCCCGCCGTACTTGAAGGCGTCGCAGGTCGGCTGCGGAACCGTCTCCCACACCGACTCCTGCGGACCGCGCTGGAAGGTGTTGATGTAGGAGGGTCCTTCGGCCGTCGGGCCCGCCTCGCACCCGCCGCCCGGAGTGTCGCCGTAGCCGTAGACGTTGTCGACGTCCTGCAGCCAGTGCATGCCGTAGACGTCGTCCGTGCCGTACGCGCTCTTCAGCTCGGCTGCGATCGGGTCCGAGCCCACCGACACCGACGTGTCCAGCTTCGCCGGGTACTCGTTCGGGGTGTCCAGCTCGGGTGCGTACGTCGCCGGTTTGGACGCGTTGTAGAAGGAGTTGGTCGACTGGTCGGCGTGGGTCGGGATCATGTATTTCTCCATGAGGGCCCAGGCACCGTTGAACTTGGACCAGTCACCGGTGACCTTGCCGTACATGGCCTGCAGCCAGAGAAGGTAGCTGTACGCCTCCGACGTGGTCTCGTGGCCCTGGTCCGGGGCCTCGACGATCAGCGTCTCGACCGAGTGGTAGGGGATGCCCTCGGGGGAGAAGTAGCCGTTCGCCGGGTTGGTGATCCTCCCGTAGAGGTCCAGGAAGCGCGCGTCGTAGGCGTTCGACGCGGCCAGTTCGGTCACGGTGACCGTGGCGCCGGTGTGGCCGGTCGCCGACGCCGTGAAGGTCGCGGTGCCGGTGCCCGCGGAGTCCGCGGCCACGGTCACGTTCTGCGCGGTGCTCCAGTTGGACGGCGTGAACGTGAGCGACGATCCGGCGCTCACCGAGAGCCCGGTGTTGCCGGCCGTGCGGGCCACGGACACCGTCACGTTGGCGCTCGGCTGCTTCGACAGGCTCACGCCGAACGTGCCCGTCGCGCCCTGCTGGATGCCCAGCTGGGCCGGCGAGGCCACGACCGCGGGGCCCGAGGCGACCGTGATGCCGACCGGCGTCGAGGACGCGGACGCGCCCAGGCTGTCGTACGCCTTCGCCACCAAGGAATGACTGCCCACGGTCAAGCTGGAGACCGGGAGCGAGTACGGCGACGACGTGTCGGTGCCCAGCAGCGTGGTGTCGTCGTAGAACTCCACCTTGCCGATCGTCGCGCCGTCGGCCGCCGCCGCGGTCGCCGCCAGCGGGATCGCGTCGCCCTGCGTGTAGACCGCGCCCGCGCTCGGGCTGGTCAGCACGGCGATGGGCGGCTGGTGCGCACCGGCGCACGTCGTGCCGTTGATCGCGAAGCTCGTCGGGGCCGCGTTGCTGCCCGTGTACGAGAACTGGGCGCCGGTCGACACCGCCGCGCCGGCCGCGATCGTGCCGTTGTACGACGCGTTCTGCACGGTGACCGAGGTGCCGGACTGGGACCAGGAGCCGTTCCAGCCGCTGACCAGCTTCTGGTTGCCGGTGTACGCGTACGCCAGCGTCCAGCCGTTGATCGCGTCGGTGCCGCGGTTGGTGAGGGTGAGGTCGGCGGTGAAGCCGGTGCCCCAGTCGTTGGTCTTGTAGTCCACGCTGCACTGGACGGTCGCCGCCTGGGCGGGAGTCGTGCCCGTCGCGAGCATGGACAGTGGCAGGGCGAGGGCCGCGACGACGGCCGTCCACAACCGTCGCACGGCTCCGCGCCTCCGCCCGGGATGCAGGGCATATCCGGGTCGCATGTGCTGGTTCCTCCTTGCGCTTGCGGCTCGGGGAGAAGTCAAGGCTTGAACCAGTGGGAGCGCTCCCATAGTGGAGACGTGGCATGGTGCGGTCAAGGCCGTTGAAGAGTCGAAAAGATTCGACGGATCCCGCTGCGGAAAAGTCAAGCAACTCCCCTGTTCTTTGCCCGCACTTGGCGCTACCTTCCTTCGCACCAGTGGGAGCGATTCCGTTCAGTCGACGCGTCCGTCACGACGCGCCCGAGCTGCAAGGAGTCGCTCATGCGACACCCCCCGCGTTCAGTTCTTTTAGCCGTCACCGGTGCGGTCGCCCTCGTCGGGGCCGCACTGGTGCCGGTGGTGTCGGCGTCCGGCGCCACACCCGCGTGCACGGTCGAGTACGCGGTCACGAGTCAGTGGGACACGGGTTTCCAGGGCTCCGTGACCATCACCAACAACATGGCCGCCATGAGCAGTTGGAGCCTGAGCTTCGACTTCGCGAACGGCCAGAAGGTCACCCAGGGCTGGAGCGCCAAGTGGTCCCAGTCCGGTACGACGGTCACCGCCGCCAACGAGAGCTGGAACGGCTCCCTCGCCACCGGTGCGAGCGTCAGCGCCGGGTTCCTCGGCTCCTGGTCGGGGAGCAACGCCGTACCGACGGCGTTCAGGCTCAACGGCACGACGTGCAACGTCGATCCGGAGCCCACGCCCACACCTACGCCGACTCCCACGCCGACCGAGCCGCCCGCCGGCGGTACGGCCCCGGCCCTGCACGTCTCCGGCACCAAGCTCGTGGACGCGAGCGGAACGGCCCGTCGCCTGCTCGGGGTGAACCGCTCCGGCGGCGAGTTCATGTGCGTGCAGGGCTACGGCATCTGGGACGGCCCGGTGGACGACGCGGCGATCAAGGCGATCGCCGACTGGAAGGCCGACGCCGTCCGCATCCCCCTCAACGAGGAGTGCTGGCTCGGCCTGTCCAACGTCAAACCCGAGTACGCGGGCGCCAACTACATCAGCGCCGTGAAGGACCTGGTGGCCCGCGTCGAGTCGTACGGCCTCACACCGATCCTCGAACTCCACTGGTCCTACGGCCAGTACACCGGCAACTCGGCCGGCTGCTCCGACGTGCACGCCACCTGCCAGAAGCCGATGCCGGACGCGCAGTACAGCCCGTCCTTCTGGTCCTCGGTGGCAGGCACCTTCAAGGACGACCAGGCGGCCGTCTTCGACCTGTTCAACGAGCCCTACCCGGACCGGGCGACCTCGACGGCCGCCCAGGCCTGGCAGTGCTGGCGGGACGGCGGCACCTGCCCGGGGATCGGCTACGAGGTCGCCGGGATGCAGGACCTGGTGGACGGCATCCGCGGCGCCGGCGCCAGGAACGTCATCATGATCGGCGGGCTCGCGTACTCCAACGACCTCAGCCAGTGGCTGACGTACAAACCCAGCGACCCGGCCGGCAACCTCGTCGCCGCCTACCACGGCTACAACTTCAACACCTGTGCCAGTGAGAGCTGCTGGAACTCCACCCTCGCCCCGGTCGCGGCCCAGGTGCCGCTGGTCGCCGGGGAGATCGGCGAGAACACCTGCTCGCACGCGTTCGTCGACCAGGTCATGAAGTGGTTCGACGACCGCGGCCTCTCCTACCTGGGCTGGACCTGGAGCACCTGGGACTGCTCCGCCGGCCCGTCCCTGATCTCCGACTACAGCGGTACGCCGACGGCGTACGGCGTCGGGCTGCGCGACCACCTCAAGGCCGTCAATCCGTAAGCACGCCCACCGAAGAAGCACGCCTACCGAAGAAGAAGGAACCCGCTCATGAGTCGTACCAGAACAGCGGTTCTCGCCGCCCTGGCGCTCGTCGCCGGGGTGTCCGGGCCGGCGGTCGCCGTGACCCCGGCCGCCGAGGCGGCGATCTCCGCGATTCCCTGCACCGTCGACTACACGATCCAGAACGACTGGGGATCCGGCTTCACCGCCGCCGTCACCGTCACCAACAACTCGGCGGCGAAGTCGAGTTGGTCGGTGAAGTGGTCGTACGCCGGGAACCAGCAGGTGAGCAGTTACTGGAACACCAGGCTGACCCAGAGCGGCACCGCCGTCACCGCGAACAACGAGACCTACAACGGCACGCTGGCGACCGGCGGCTCGGTCAGCTTCGGCTTCAACGGGTCGTACAGCGGGACGAACGCGGTCCCGACCGCCTTCACCCTCGACGGCGTCACCTGCAATGTCGACGACGGCAGCGGCGGCGGAGGCGGCGGGGACAACGGAGGCGGCTCCGGGACCCGCGTCGACAACCCGTACTCCGGCGCCAAGGTGTACGTGAACCCGGAGTGGTCGGCGAAGGCCGCCGCCGAGACGGGCGGCAGCCGGATCTCCAACCAGCCCACCGGCGTGTGGCTCGACCGGATTGCCGCGATCAACGGCACCAGCACCAGCATGGGCCTGCGCGCGCATCTCGACGCGGCCCTGGCTCAGAAGGGCAGTGGCGAGGAAGTGGTCCAGCTGGTCGTCTACGACCTCCCCGGACGCGACTGCGCGGCCCTCGCGTCCAACGGCGAGCTCGGCCCGACGGAGATCGACAAGTACAAGACGCAGTTCATCGACCCGATCGCGGCGATCCTCTCCGACAGCAAGTACGCCTCGCTGCGGATCGTCACCACCATCGAGATCGACTCGCTGCCCAACCTGGTCACCAACACCGGCAGCCGGGCCACCGCCACCGCCAACTGCAACACCATGCTGGCCAACGGCAACTACGTGAAGGGCGTCGGCTACGCCGTCGCCAAGCTCGGCGCGATCCCCAACGTCTACAACTACCTCGACGCCGGCCACCACGGCTGGCTGGGCTGGGACGACAACTTCGCCCCGGCGGCCAACGTGTTCAAGCAGGCGGCCACCAGCGAGGGCGCGACCGTCGACGACGTGCAGGGCTTCATCACCAACACGGCCAACTACAGCGCCCTGAAGGAGAACAACTTCACCGTCAACGACACGGTGAACGGCACCTCCGTCCGCCAGTCCAAGTGGGTCGACTGGAACCGTTACGTCGACGAGCTGTCCTTCGCCCAGGCCTTCCGCACCGAACTGGTGTCGGTCGGCTTCAACTCCGGCATCGGCATGCTGATCGACACCTCCCGCAACGGCTGGGGCGGCAGCGCGCGGCCGACCGGGCCCGGCGCGACGACCAGCGTGGACACGTACGTCGACGGCGGCCGCTACGACCGCCGGATCCACGTCGGCAACTGGTGCAACCAGTCCGGAGCCGGCCTCGGAGAGCGCCCGCAGGCCGGCCCGGCCGCCGGGATCGACGCCTACGTCTGGATGAAGCCCCCGGGTGAGTCCGACGGTTCCAGCACCGCCATCCCGAACGACGAGGGCAAGGGCTTCGACCAGATGTGCGACCCGACGTACACGGGCAACGCGCGCAACGGCAACAACATGTCCGGCGCCCTGCCGAACGCGCCGCTGTCCGGGCACTGGTTCTCGGCACAGTTCCAGCAGCTGATGGCCAACGCGTATCCGCCGCTGTCGTGATGACCGGTTGAGCTGAACTCGACGCTGCGGGCCGTGTGTGGCTGGTCGCGCCCACGCGGCGGAGCCGCATGTCGAAACTGTCCCGCGCCCCTATGGGGCGCGGGACAGGCCCCGGCGGATCGCGTGCTCCACCGCCGAGTAGTCGCCGTCGGGGCGGTCCAGCTCGTAGGGGACGGCCGGCATCAACGGCGGCTGTGCCATGAAACGGGGGCGGGTGCCGTGGTTCGGCTGGGCCGCATGCACCAGGAAGGGATGGCAGAGGTAGACGTCGCCGGGGCGGCCGGTGGCGTGGGCGAGCGGGCGGTGGGCGGAGGCCTCGACGATCTTCGGGGCGATCTCCAGCATGGAGACGCCCTCCTCGCCGTACGGCTCCAGGACCGCGGGGACGTCGAGGTGCGAGCCGACCCGGATGCGGGTGGGCGCGTCCTGCTCGGTCACCTCGGAGAAGAGGAACAGCATCAACAGGGCACGATCGCGCGAGCGCAGGTTGGCGTAGTACCAACGGGACTCGACGCCCTCGGGGAGATAGCTGCCCTCGATGTGCCAGCCCGCGTCGTCCGGCTCCTCCGTGTGCGGGAACCGCAGCGGAAAACTGCCCAGCGAGTAGCGCGGCACCCAGCGGCCCTCGCCCACCAGCAGGTCGAACGCCGCATGCAGCACAGGGGAGTTGACGGCGGCCGCGAACGGGCCCTGCGCCATCCCCGCCACCCACACCACCGGGTCCGTCCAGGTGCCCGGATCCTCCGGGTCGTACCCTGTCTCCCGCCACAGCAGCCGGGCGCAGTCCTTGGCGACGCGCGGCGGGAAGGCGCCCTCGATCTTCACGAAACCGTTGGTCAGGAAGCGTGTCACCAGCTCGTCGTCCACCGGGCCATCGTGGACCGTCCGCCTTGCCGTCCGCATCCGGTTTTTTGCCGCACCGGCAACAGGACTGGCCTCCGGGCGGTGCGTCGTCGCACCCTGGCGGCACCCGGACGAGAGGCTGATCCCATGGCGCACGACCACCACCACACGGACACCCACAAGCACACCCACTCCCACGGCCACGACCACTCCCACTCGAACACCGACATCGACTGGGGCGAGATGGCCGGTCATCTGGAGTCGCAGGCGGAGCTCTTCGCGCCCCTGTACGAGAGCGCGCTGAGCTGGCTCGGCAAGGAGGTCACCGAGCCGGGGCTGATCGTCGACGTCGGCAGCGGGCCAGGGGTGGTGTCGTGTCTGTTCGCCGAGGTGTTCCCGGGTGCGCGGGTGCTGGCCGTGGACGGCAGCGAGCCGCTCCTCGACCGGGCCCGGGCCCGCGCCGAGCGGCTCGGCGTGGCCGACCGCTTCGGTGTGCTCGCCGGTGAACTCCCCGGTGTGCTGGACGAGTTGGACTACCCGGCAGACCTGCTGTGGGCCGGGCACAGCCTGCACCACCTCGGCGACCAGCGGGCCGCGCTCACCGCCTTCGCCGAGCGGCTGGCGCCCGGTGGCACGCTGGCCATCCTCGAAGGGGGCCTGCCCAGCCGCTTCCTGCCCCGCGACATCGGCATCGGCCGCCCCGGGCTCCAGGCCCGGCTGGACGCGCTGCAGGAGGAGTGGTTCGCGCAGATGCGCGCCGAACTGCCCGGCTCGGTCGCCGAGACCGAGGACTGGCCCACGCTGCTTTCCTCCGGCGGCCTCAAGTACGCCCGTACCCGCAGCTTCCTGCTCGACCTGCCCGCGCCCGCCTCCGACCGGGGCCGCGCCTACGCCGTCGAGATCTTCTCCCGCTTCCGCGACACCCTCACCGACGACCTCCACGCCGACGACCGCGCCACCCTGGACCGCCTCCTCGACCCGGCCGACCCGGCGAGCCTGCACCGCAGGTCCGACCTGTTCGTCCTCGGCGTCCGGACCGTGCACACGGCGGTACGGCCCGCCTGAGCGCTCCGCTGGAAGTGCCGCGATCTGCCGTGTGCCGTGTGCCGTGTGCCTGTGCCGTGTGCCGTGTGCCGTGTGCCGTCTGCCGTCTGCCGTCTGCCGTCTGCGGCGCCGTCGTGGCCGGTCGCGCAGTTCCTCCCCCAGCCTTCGGCCGGGGGTACCCCCAGCGCCTCTTCGGGGCGCTGCCGAACCGCAGCGGACTTCGCCGGACCCGCCCTGGCAGCGGCGCGCCGCCACGCTCTTCGTGACGAGCGCTCGAAGCGATCCGCCGGAGCGGCCCGGCACCGCGCGGTACCGGGCCGTCCGCCCTCCCCGGGCCGATGGCGGAGCGAAGGCGCCTCGGTCAGTTGTTCGCCAGGAACTGCTTGGCCAGCTGGTCGCCGAGGGTCACCGCCGCGCTGTGACTCTCTATGGGGGAGACCTTGGAGTTCTTGAACAGGATGTAGGTCACGCCGGAGTCGGCGCCGCCGGTCGCCGGGTCGGGGTCGATGCCGAGCGCCTTGGCGGTGGCGTACGAGGCCTCACCGATGATGTTCGTGGGGCCGGTGTCGCCGACCACCGCGTACTCGACCTTGTTGTTGTAGATCACGGCGACCACTCCGCCGCCCTTGATGCCGGCGCTGGAGTAGTTCCAGGTGCTGCTGGAGCTGGGGACCACGATGTACGGCAGCGACTCGGCCTTCAGCGGCTTGCCGTCGGACTGGTGGAACGCGGTGTCGTCCTGGTACCAGGGGTCGCGGTCCTCGTTGCAGTTGGTGGTGCGCTGCCCGTCGCAGTCGATGTCCATGTCGGCCTTCCAGAAGACCGCGCCGTTCTTGCCGCAGACGGGGATGGTGGCCGACGTCTCGTCGTCGGTCCGGTACTTGCCGTTGGAGATCTGGGAACAGGAGGTCACCTTGGCGAGCAGGTCCGCCGCGCTGACCGAGCCCTCCTGGGCGGACTTCGGGACGGCGGCGCCCGACGCGCTCGCGGGCAGCACTCCGGCGGCGAGCAGTGCGGCCCCGGAGGCCGCGGCAAGGGTCAGTGTTCGGATGCGCACTGTGGGGGGTCCCCTTCTGTTAGGAAAGTTTCCTGACCGGGTGTCGTACAAGGTGGACCCGGCTGCATGTCCGCGTCAACCCCTGGATGTCAACTCAGTGATTTCTTGCGCATTGCGGTGATATGACCCCCGGGGAACACTGGTGGGGCAGGACATTCCGGATATTTACGCAGGAGCCGTGCGGACGTTCGGCGGTGGCTCCGGTGGCTCCTGGAAGGCGAGGGGTCATGTTCGTACGCACGGTGTACGTCACCGGCGATCCGGCGAAGCTCGAGGCGGCCGTCAGGGCGCTGAACAGCGAGGGGCGCGAACTGCTGGAAGAACGTCCCGAGTACCGGGGCGCGGGCGTCTTCATCGACCGGGAGCTGGGCAAACTGCTCGCGGTGAGCTGGTGGGGCACCGAGGCGGCCCGGAGCAACAGCGACCAGGTCATGCGCGAGCGGCGCAGACCCATGCTGGAACCGTTCGCGGGCACCGTCGCCGTCGAGAACTACGAGGTCGCCGTCTTCCACCCCGTGCAGCCGCCGAGAACGGGCGGCGGCATGCGCTCCACCCGGGTGGAGTTCGACCCCGCCGACACGGACCTGTTCGCCGAGACCTTCCGCTCCTCGGCGATACCCCGGCTGGAAGCGCTGCCGGGCTTCGCCCAGTGCTCTCTGTTCGTCGACCGGCAGGGGGGCCGGGCCATGGTCGGCTCGGTCTTCGTCGACCGCGCCTCGATGGCCGCCTCACGCGCCGGCCAGGCCGCCGCCCGGCGCGCGGACGCCGCCAAGGCGCGCGTGACCGTGGTCGCCCTGGAGGAGTTCGAGGTCCTGCACGCGGACGTACGCCCCGACTGACCCGCCCCGCACGGGAGTCGCCCCGCACGGGAGTCGCCCCGCACGGGAGTCGCCCCGCACGGGATTCGGGGCACGCGAACGGCCGTCCCGGCGTGCGGACGGCGGAACGGCCGGGGTGGACCGGGCTCTCGCCCGGCCTGTGCCGCGGTTCTTGCTCAGCCCATGTCGAAGGTGGCCGGGTCCGGGCCGATGCGCCGGTCCTCGTTGAGCGCGCTGATCGCCGCGAGGTCCTCGGTGTCCAGGCTGAAGTCGAACACCTGGATGTTCTCCTTGATCCGGGACGGGGTCACGGACTTCGGGATCACGACGTTGCCGAGCTGGACGTGCCAGCGCAGCACGACCTGTGCCGGGGTGCGGTTGTGCTTCTGCGCGATCGCGACGATCGCCGGCACCTCCAGCAGGCCCTTGCCCGAGCCCAGCGGCGACCAGGCCTCGGTGGCGATGCCCTGCTCGTCGTGGAACTCCCGGGACGCGTGCTGCTGCAGGTGCGGGTGCAGTTCGATCTGGTTGACCGCGGGGATGACCGACGTCTCCTCGATCAGCCGTTCCAGGTGCTCCGGGAGGAAGTTGGAGACGCCGATCGCCTTGACGAGGCCGTCGGTCAGCAGCTGCTCGAACGCCTTGTACGAGTCGATGTACTTGCCCCGGGCCGGCAGCGGCCAGTGGATGAGGTACAGGTCCAGGTAGTCCAGACCCAGCTTCGCCAGCGACGCGTCGAAGGCACGCAGTGTGGCGTCGTACCCGTGGTCGGCGTTCCAGAGCTTGGTGGTGACGAAGATGTCCTCACGCGGTACGCCGGACGCGGCGATCGCCTTGCCGGTGCCCACTTCGTTGCCGTAGATCGCCGCTGTGTCGATGCTGCGGTACCCGGCCTCCAGCGCCGTGGCGACGGCGCGCTCGGCCTCGTCGTCCGGCACCTGCCACACGCCGAAGCCCAGCTGGGGCATCTCGACGCCGTTGTTGAGGATTTTCGGGGGGACCTTGCTGCTCACGAGCTCTCGATCCTTAGGTTGTCGACAGGTGGTACTCCCATCGTCAACGATCACCGGCCCCGCCGCATTCCTGACCGCGGAATCCGCTGGAACTGACCGGTGGGTCAGCCGTCGCCGGCGGAGATTGGCCGGAAATGCATCCGACGTTATGGGTCCGGACCATTGACCGCGGCCCGTTTCTGCCGAGACTCTGGTGCGCATCGTCGGACGTATCACTGAACCCGGTCCAGGGATGTGAACATCCCTGTGGGTTTCCCGATCGATCCCTGTGAACAGAGAAACCTCTCTCTGCGCTCTGAGACCCCCCAACCTCAGGAAAGCAGGTACCCACGCCATGAACGAGACGACCCCCGAGGACCGTCAGCCGGCACCCGCCGCCCCGCAGACATCGGATGAAAAGGTCTGGCGAAGCCCTGGTTACCAGGTCGTGGAGACCGCCCTGGAAGTGACCGGCTACGCCCTCGGCGACCGCTGATCCGCCCTGGACGGGCCGCCATGACCGTCACTGCCGCGGCCACCGCCGCCGCCACCGCCGCCACCGTCGGCCACGCCGGGACGGCCGCCGACCCCTGGCCGGTCGCGGAGTTCGCCGAACGGCTGCGTGCCGTCACCGCCGACCGCTACCACGACCGCCATCCCTTCAACCAGCGCATGCACCAAGGCGAGTTGACCCCGGCCGAACTGCGCCGCTGGATCACCAACCGCTTCCACTACCAGCGGCACATCCCCGTCAAGGACGCCCTGATCCTCGCCAAACTCGACCGGCCCGCACTGCGCCGTCCGTGGCTGCGCCGCATCGTCGACCACGACGGCACCGCCGACGGCGAGGGCGGCATCGAGCGCTGGCTGCGCCTCGGCGAGGCGGCCGGCGTCCCCCGCGAACAGTTGTGGGACGGCTCCCGGGTGCTGCCCGGGGTGCGCTTCGCGGTCGAGGGGTACGTCACCTTCTGCCGCCTGCGCCCAGCCCTGGACGCGGTCGCCGCCTCCCTCACCGAACTGTCCGCACCCGGTCTGATGCGCACCCGCATCACCGCCTTCGAACGCCACTATCCGTGGATCGACCCGGCCGGCCTCGCCTACTTCCGCACCCGCGTCGACCAGGGCGCCCGGGACGGCGCGGAGGCCCTCGCGCTGGTCCTGTCCTGGGCCCGCACCCGCGAGGAGCAGCACCGCGCCGTCGCCGCGCTCGCCTACAAGTGCGAGGTGCTGTGGGCGCTGCTGGACGCCGTGGACCGGGGGGACACCGGGGGTCGGGGCGGTGCCCGGGACGGAGGCGGGCCATGACCTGGCGGCCCGTCCTCGCCCGCACCGCCGTGCTGCGCCACGACCGGGTCCGCGGCACCGACCTGTTGCTGCTGCCCGAGCGCGTGGTCGTGCTGCACGGCCGGGCGGGCGGCGTGCTCCGGCTGTGCGACGGCAGCCGGGCGGTGGCCGAGATCGTCGCCGAACTGTCCGAGGCGTTCCCGGGCGCCCCGGTCGCGGCCGAGGTCCCGGAGTTCCTGACCGCGTTACGGAAGGAGGGATGGCTGCGATGACGACCGCGGAACCGGGTGGGCCGGCGCCGCCCTGGGCGCTGCTCGCCGAGCTCACCCATGCCTGTCCGCTGCGCTGCGGCTATTGTTCGAACCCGGTCCGACTGATCGGTCGGTCAGTGGAACTGGCGACCGGACAGTGGGCGGAGGTGTTCCGGCAGGCCGGTGAGCTGGGCGTCGTCCAGACCCATCTGTCCGGCGGCGAACCGCTGCTCAGGCGCGACCTGACCGACCTGGTCGCCGCCGCCGACACGGCCGGCCTGCACACCCAGCTCGTCACCAGCGGGGTCGGGCTGAGCGAGCGGCGACTGGCCGGGCTGGTCGGCGCCGGGCTGCGCGGGGTGCAGCTGTCCGTGCAGCACGCGGAGCCGACGGCCGCCGAACGCATCGCCGGTGCCCGTTCGTTCGCGGCCAAGGAGCGCGCGGCCCGGCTGATCCGGGCGGCAGGCCTGCCCTTCGGGCTGAACGTCGTCCTGCACCGGGGCAACCTGGACGCCGTCGAGGACCTGATCGCGCTCGGCGTGGCCTGGGGCGCGGACCGGATCGAGCTGGCCAACACCCAGTACCACGGCTGGGCGGCCCGCAACCGCGCCGCCCTGCTGCCGACGCCCGGACAGGTCGAGCGGGCCCGCGAGGCGGTCCTGCGCTGGCGCCGGCGCCTGGACGAACCGGAGTTGGTGTGGGTCGCCCCCGACCTCCTCACCGGCACCGCGAAACCCTGCATGGGCGGCTGGGGCCGGATCTCGCTCACCGTCACCCCCGACGGCACCGTCCTGCCCTGCCCGGCCGCCGCAACCCTGCCCGGCCTCGACCCGCCCAACGTCAGGGACCATCGACTCGCCTGGATCTGGCGGGAGTCGAAGGCCTTCAACGCCTACCGGGGCGAGTCCTGGATGCGCGAGCCCTGCCGCGGCTGCGCCCTGCGCAGCACCGATTTCGGCGGCTGTCGCTGCCAGGCGTACGCGCTCACCGGAGACGCCCGCAACACCGACCCGGCCTGCCGCCATGCCCCCGACCACCACCTCGTACCCCTGCGGCGGACCTCGGCTGCCGCCGTTCCCAGAGAAGCTCTTGCAGAAGGAGGACCATGAAACGCCTGCGAGCCGCCGTCGCGGCCGTCGCGCTCACCACCGCCACCGTGGCCGCGCTTCCCGCGGCCGTACCCCCGCCCGCCGTCGCCGCCGTACCCCCACCCGCGGCCGCCCCGGTCAGGCCGGCCGCCGCCACCGACTGGTCCACCGCGGTCGTCGACTCCACCATGGCCCGCTACACCCCGAGCACCATCGGCGGCTGGTCCTACCCGGTCGGCCTCTACCTCTACGGCCAGTACCTCACCTACCGGCGCACCCACGACGCCCGCTACCTCACCTACATCAAGAACTACGTCGACCGGTTCGTGAAGAGCGACGGCTCGATCGACCAGTCCTTCAACAGCCTGGACAGCATGCAGGCGGGCCGGCTCCTGGTGATCCTGCACCACGAGACCGGTCAGGACCGCTACCGCAAGGCGGCCAAGAAGATCCGCGACCGCCTCGACACCTATCCGCGCACGAGCGACGGCGGCTTCTGGCACGCCGACACCAGCAGCCGCGCCCATCAACTCTGGGCGGACGGCGTCTACATGGTGAACCCGTTCCTCGTCGAGTACGGCAGGGAGTTCGGCGACAGCGCGTACACCGACGACGAGGCGGCCAGGCAGCTCGCGGTCTACGGCGGTCACCTCCAGGTCGCGAACGGCCTGCTCAAGCATGCCTACGACGAGTCGAAGAGCGCCAGTTGGGCGGATCCACAGACCGGGCTCGCCCCCGAGCACTGGTGCCGGGCCGTCGGCTGGTACGCGATGGCCGTCGTCAACGTGCTGGACGCGATCCCGGCGAACCAGTCCCGCCGCCCGCAACTGCTCGGCATCTTCCAGAGGCTGGCGGCCGGCCTGGAGAAGTACCAGGATCCGGCGACCGGCCGCTGGTTCCAGGTGATCGACAAGGGCGGCCGGAGCGACGACTGGACCGAGACCTCCTGCTCCGGCATGTTCACCTACGCCCTTGCGCGCGGCGCCCAGCAGCACTACCTCGACCCGCACTTCGCGGACGTCGCCCGCCGTGGCTACCGGGGCGTGCTCGCCGAACTGTCCATCGGCGCGGACGGCCGTACCGACCTGGCCGACATCTCGATCGGCACCAACGTCGGCGACTACGCGTACTACGTGGCCCGTACCCGGGCCGTGAACGACTTCCACGGCCTCGGGGCCTTCCTGATCATGAACGAGCAACTGCGAGGTGATTCAGTGTCATGAGCACAACATCCAGAAGGGCGGTTCTCGGAGCCGCGTTCGCCGGAGCCGCCACGGCCGCCGTCGGTCTGCCCGCGACCCCCGCGCACGCGGCGTCCTGGCAGCTCAAGTGGCAGCCGTCGGCGAGCAGTGACGGCCTCGGCGCCTTCGAGACCGTCGAGGACGACCGCGCCGACTCCCACCCGGCCGGGCACCCGCACATCTACGCCACGGGGAACAACTGGCGCTTCACCATGCACACGGTCGACCGCGACACCTCGACCGACCGCCAGCGCCAGGAGGTCACCGGCCTGCGCACGGGTGCCGGCAGCTACCTCAAGTGGAACGAGGGCCAGATCTGGCGGGTGACGTACTCGATGTACATCCCGAGCTCCCTCAAGGCGACCACCACCTTCACGCACATCATGCAGATGAAGCAGCCCGGCACCGGCACCTCGCCGATCGTCGTGCAGTCGCTGCGGCGGGTGAACGGCAAGCAGACCATCGAGCTGAAGCTCGCGATCGACGACATCCTCGTCGGCCGCACCGACCTCGACCCGCTGCACGACACCTGGACCGACGTCGACTTCCAGATCAAGGTCGGCAACGGCTCGGCGGGTTCGGTCCGCTGGATCCTCAAGTCCGGCGGCGCCACCGTGATCGACGCCTCGAAGTCCGGCGTGGACACCTTCCTGGCCGACCGGGTCCGCCCGAAGTGGGGCATCTACCGCTCCCTCGGCGACACCTCGGGCTCCCTGCAGGACACCTACCTCCTGCTCACCAACCTCCGCGGCTACCAACAGGTGTGAGGAACCATCACCATGAAACCCCCCACCGTTCCACGGCGCAGTCCTGCCTCGATGCCACGGCACAGTGCTGCCGCGATCGTCCTCTTCGTCCTCGCCGTCGTCCTCGGCCTCTCCCACCCCGCGGCCCTCGCCGCGCCGCGGACCGCCGCGCCACGCGCCGGCGCCGTCTACGACGTCCGTGACTACGGCGCCAAGGGCGACGGCTCCAGCAACGACAGCCCGGCCATCGACAAGGCCGTCACGGCCGCGAACGCGGCGGGCGGCGGCACCGTCCGCTTCACCGCCGGCACCTACAAGTCCAAGAACACCATCCACATGAAGAGCCATGTGACGCTCCAGCTCGACAGGGGCGCCACCCTCCAGGGCTCCAGCGCGGACACCTACGACAAGGCCGAGTCCAACGCCTACGACGCCTACCAGGACTACGGTCACAGCCACTTCCACGACGCGATGATCTACGGCGACAGGCTGACCGACATCGGCTTCGTCGGCCAGGGCGTCATCGACGGCGCGGGCAACCTGATCACCGGCAACCCGAAGACCGGCGAGGCCGACAAGATCATCTCGTTGACCAGGTGCGACGGCCTCCGGATCGGCGACGGCCTCACCCTCCGCCGCGGCGGCCACTTCGCGGCTCTGATCAACGGCTGCAACGACGTGACGTCCGACCACCTGACCATCGACACCGCGGGCGACCGCGACGGCTGGAACGTCATCTCGACCACGAACGCCACGATCACCAACGCCCACATCGAGGCCAACGACGACGCCCTGGTCTTCAAGAGCGACTACGCTCTCGGCGCCAAGCTCGCCAACGGCCATGTCCGGGTGAGCGGTTCGTATCTGTCGGCCAAGTGCTGCAACGCCCTGATGTTCGGCTCCGAGACCTGCGGCGACTTCTCGGACTACCAGTTCGAGAACATCCGCATCGAGGGCGCCGACAAGTCCGGCCTCGGCATGGTCTCCATGGACGGCGCGAAGATCTCCGACGTCCACTACCGCGACATCACGATGACGAACGTCCACTCGCCGATCATGGAGAGGATCGGCACGCGAAAGCGATGCGGCAACAGCCCCGGTGTCGGATCGATCAGCGATGTCACGTACGACAACATCACCGCCACCGGCAACAGCCCCTCCTTCAGCCCGACCCTGTGGGGCGAGAGCGGTCACCGCATCAGCGGAGTGACCTTCACCAACGTCGACATCACGGTCCCCGGCGGCAACGGCACCATGTCCACCGGGGTGCCGAGCAACGACCCGAACGACTACAACCCCAAGGCCATCGGCACCCGCCCGGCCTACGGCTGGTACCTGCACAACGCCGACCACGTCCAGTTCACGGACAGCAGCGTGAAGTTCGCCGCGAACGACGGCCGTCCTGCGGTCATCGCCAACGCTGCAAGGGACCTGCGCCTCACCCGCTTCACCGCCCAGAAGGGCAGCGACTCCCCGTACGACGTCGGCCTCCAGGACGTCACGGGCGCCTGCCTGACGGACAGTCACACCAGCTCCGGCGGTGCGCTGCGCGTCTCCGGCGGCCAGGACTGCGGTGCGGCGACGCGGCCCCTCGACCTGGAGAACCCCCGCCAGGACTTCCTCCGCAACTCCGTCGGCGGGCTCTTCCTGCACTGGGGCGAGCGCACCGCGCCCGCCCACACCAGTTGCACCGCCTGGGAGAACGACGTCACGAACGGCGGCTGGACCCCGGACTACTGGGTGAAGGAGGCACAGAAGCTGCACACCCAGTACCTGGTCCTCGCCACCTTCCACAGCCGCCTCGGCTACGCTCGCCCCTGGCCGTCGAAGATCCCCGGCTCCTGCTCCACCCGCCGGGACTTCCTCGGCGAGCTGATCACCGCGGCCGAGGCCAAGGGCATGAAGGTCATCCTCTACATGACCAACGACCCCCAGTGGCACGACGAGGGCGGCCACGAGTGGCTCGACTCCGCTGCCTACTCCGCCTACAAGGGCAAGAACATCGACCTGACCACCAACGACGGCTTCGGGCAGTTCAGTTACGACAACTTCTTCGAGGTGATGGACCGCTACCCCGACCTCGGCGGCTTCTGGATCGACAACGACAACGCGTACTGGGAGAGCCACGACCTCTACCGGCAGATCTACGAGAAGCGCCCGAACTACACGCTCAGCAACAACAACGAGGACACGCCGATCATGGACATGATCAGCAATGAGCAGAAGACGGGGATGACACCGGCCTACGACTACCCGCAGGCCGTCTACACCGCCCAACCGCGCCTGACCGAGGCCGACTTCAAGCTGCCCTCGACCGGCGCGTGGTGGTACGACGGCTCCGACCCGTCCGTCGACCGGATGCTCACCCTCGGCCGCCTCGTCACCAACGCGGGCTCCTCGGTGAAGGCCCTGATGGCCGAAACCGCCCAGGTCAACGGCAAGTTCCCGGCGAACCAGGCCGCCTTCAACACCTTCGCGAACTCCTACCTCGACCCCATCTGGGAGTCCCTGCACGGCACCGAGGGCGGCGGCTACCTGTACGGCGGCCTCAAACCCGGCTTCTGGAACGACGGCGCCCACGGCGTGACGACGATCGCCAAGGACGACCCGGACCGCCAGTACGTCCACGTCCTGACCCCGCCGTCGACCAGCACCCTGCGCATCCGCGACAACGGCTACCGCATCGCCTCCGTGACGAACCTCCGTACCGGCAAGGCGGTCTCCTGGTCGCAGTCCGGCGGCGTGCTGACCCTGACCGGGCTCGGCGACTGGGACCCGTACGACACCGTCTTCAAGGTCACCACCGCCGGCCGCCAGGGCATCCTCTCCGGCGTCAAGGTGACCGCGAGCGCGGCGGCGAGCGGCCACGCCGGCTCGGCCGCCGGGGACGGCGACTACCTCACCTACTGGGACAACAACAAGACGCTCCCCGTGAACCTCACCTTCGACCTCGGCTCGGCGAAGAAGGTGCAGTACCTCGGCCTCAACCAGCGCGAGGACTCGGTCGCCTACGCCCGGTCGGACACCGAGCAGTCGGCGCGGATCAAGGACTACAAGGTGTACGTCAGCAACGACGGCACCACCTGGGGGAGCGCGGTCAAGTCCGGGCAGCTGCCCAGCCGGCGCGGCATCCAGGGCATCGACCTCACCGCCACCGCGGCCCGTTACGTCCGCCTGGAGGTGGACTCCACCTGGGCCGCCGCCACCGACACCACCCGCTACCAGCGACTGAGGATCGACGAGGCGTGGATCGGCACCGCCTACGCGACACCCGTCACCGGAGGACGCCCGTGACCAGGACCAGAAACCTCACCGTGGCGGCCGCCGCGCTGCTGGTCGCGGCAGCGGTGCCGCTCCTGCGCCCCGGCCACCCGGCCCCCGCCTCCGACAACGGCCAGGCGGTGCGGCCCGCGATGGGCTGGAGCAGCTGGAGCTATGTGCGCCGGTGGCCCACCCAGGCCAAGATCGAGGCCCAGGCCGACGCGCTCGCCGCGAGCGGCCTGAAGGACCACGGCTTCGTCCAGGTCAACCTCGACGACTTCTGGCAGAAGTGCGACGCGAACGGCTTCACCGTCGACTCCTACGGCCGCTGGGCCGTCGACACCGCCAAGTTCCCCGACGGCATCAAGGCCCTCGCGGACTACGTCCATGCCAAGGGCCTGAAGTTCGGCTTCTACGTCACGCCCGGCATCGCCAAGAACGCCGTCACCAAGAACACCCCGATCGAGGGCACCTCGTACCACGCGCAGGACATCGCGGACACCTCGAAGACCGAGAAGAACTACAACTGCAAGAACATGTACTACATCGACTACTCCAAGCCGGGCGCGCAGGAGTTCGTGAACTCCTGGGCGAAGCAGTTCGCCTCCTGGGGAGTCGACTACCTGAAGATCGACGGGGTGGGCAGCCAGGACATCCCCGACGTCCAGGCCTGGTCCAAGGCCCTGCGCGTCAGCGGCCGCCCCATCACCTTCGCGCTCTCCAACAACCTCGCGATCGCCGACGCCCCGACCTGGCGGTCCCTGGCCAACAGCTGGCGCACCCAGGGCGACGTCGAGTGCTACTGCGGGCCCGGCGACAACGGCAGCGGTTACCCGCTCACCGACTGGTCGCACGTCTCCGCCCGCTTCAACACGGCGGCGAGCTGGCAGCAGTACGCAGGACCCGGCGGCTGGAACGACCTGGACTCGCTGGAGATCGGCAACGGCGACCAGGTGGGCCTCACCGCCGACCAGCGGCGCTCCCACTTCACCCTCTGGGCGATGGCCGCCGCCCCGCTGCTCCTCGGCACCGACCTCACTCACCTCGACACGGTCGACAAGGCCATGCTCAGCAACGACCGGCTCATCGGCGTCGACCAGGACGGGGTGGCCGCGAAACGGATCGTGAACAGCGGCGTCAGGCAGGTCTGGAGCAAGAAGGAGAGCGACGGCCAGTACGTCGTGGCCCTCTTCAACACCGGCACCTCCGGCAGTTCCACGGTGAGCGTGGACTGGTCCCAGGTCGGCTTCACCGGCTCCGGGGACGTCACCGACCTGTGGTCCGGCTCCCACAAGGGCACCGTCGCCACCACCTACAGCGCGACCCTGCGTCCGGGCGAGACCCGGCTGATCCGCGTCCGGCCGCTCGGCTGAGGAGGACCGTCATGACACCCAGAACCCTGCTGGCCCGCGCCCTGCCGCTGGCCCTCGCCCTCCCGCTGGTCACCCTGCTGCCGGGGACCGCGCGGGCGGCCACCGACTACCAGGCCGAGGACGCGACGATCTCCCAGGGCACCGTCGCCACCAACCACACCGGGTACACCGGCACCGGTTTCGTCGACTACACCAACATCAAGGGCTCGTACGTGGAGTTCACGGTGAGCGCCGCCGGCGCCGGCACCGCCGCGCTCACCCTGCGCTTCGCCAACGGCACCGACACCGACCGGCCGCTGGACATCTCCGTGGGCGGCACCGTCGTCGCCTCCGGCGTCTCCTTCCCGGCCACCGCCGACTGGAACACCTGGGCGACCAAGACGGTGAACGTCCCGCTGACCGCGGGCAGCAACAAGATCCGCGCCACCGCCACCACCGCGAACGGCGGCCCCAACCTGGACCGGATCAGCATCGGCACGGCGGCCGACACCCAGGCCCCGACCCGCCCCGGCCAGCCGTCCTGCTCCGGCATCGGCGAGGACGCGCTCACCCTCGCCTGGGGCGCCGCCACCGACAACGTGGGCGTGACGGCGTACGACCTCTACGAGCACGGCAACAAGATCGGTGAGGCGTCCGGGAGTTCGACCTCGAAAACCCTCACCGGGCTCGCCCCGAACACCACCTACGACCTCACCGTCATCGCCCGCGACGCGGCCGGCAACACCTCGCCGGCCAGTCCCGTCGTCGACTGCACGACCGAGCCGAGCAGCGACAGCACCCCGCCCACCGCCCCCGGCACCCTGTCCGCGACCGGCATCACCGCGAACACCGCCGACCTCTCCTGGGGCGCGTCCACCGACGACCGGGCGGTGACCGCGTACGACATCCGCAGCGGGACCACCGTCTACAAGACGGTCACGAGCGGTACGACCACCACCCTCACCGGCCTCGCCTGCGACAGCCCGTACACCCTGGACGTCGTCGCCAGGGACGCGGCCGGGAACGTCTCCCCGCCGAGCAACGCCGTCACCTTCACCACCAAGGCCTGCGCCACCGACGGTGGGGTCCCCTCCTCCATCGCCACGCTCTCCAGCGGCTGGACCATCCCCTGGGGCACCTACTGGATGCCCGACGGCAAGACCGCGCTGGTCACCGAGCGGGACGACTTCCGGGTCTGGAAGGTGACCAAGGACGGCACCCGGACCCAGGTCGGGACCGTCCCGAACGCCGTCACCACCAACGGCGAGGGCGGCCTGCTCGGCGTCGCCGTCGACCCCAAGTGGGAGACGAACCACTACGTCTACTTCATGCACACCGCCGACGAGGGCAACCGGGTCGTGCGCATGACCTACGACGGCAGCACGCTCGGCGACTACAAGATCCTGCTCCAGGGCATCAAGAAGAACCGCTACCACAACGGCGGCCGGCTCCTCTTCGGCCCCGACGGCTACCTCTACGTCTCGACAGGGGAGGCCCAGACACCGGACCTGGCGCAGGACAAGAACTCCCTCAACGGCAAGATCCTGCGGATGACGACCGACGGCAAGCCGGCCCCCGGCAACCCCTTCGGCAACTACGTCTACAGCCTCGGCCACCGCAACCCGCAGGGCCTCGCCTTCGACCGCAACGGGCGGCTCTGGGAAGCCGAGTTCGGCAACAGCTCCAAGGACGAGCTCAACCTGATCAAGCCGGGCGCCAACTACGGCTGGCCGACCTGCGAGGGCACCTGCTCGGTCGCCGGGATGACCAACCCCAAGGCCACCTGGAACGTCTCCGAGGCCTCCCCGAGCGGCATCGCCATCGTCCGCAACGTCGTCTACATGGCCTCGCTGCGCGGCGAACGGCTCTGGCGCATCCCGATCAACGGCGACTCCGAGAGCGTGGGCACCCCGACGGCGTACTACGTGGGAACCTACGGCCGGCTGCGGACCGTGACCAAGGTGCCGGGCGCCGACCAGCTGTGGCTGTCCACCACCAACTGCGACAACAACGGCAACGAACCGGACGGATCCGACAAGATCTTCCGCGTCAGCATCAGTTGACGGGGTATCAGGCCCGGTAGAGCGCGTCGACCTCGTTGGCGTAGGCGTTCTCGATCGCCTTGCGCTTCAGCTTCAACGACGGGGTCAGCAGCCCGTGTTCCTCGGTGAACGGCTGGGCGAGGATACGGAACGTACGGATCGACTCGGCCTGCGAGACCAGGGTGTTGGCGGCCACCACCGCGCGCCGCACCTCGGTCTCCAGGTCGGCGTCCCGCACCAGCTGGGCCGCCGACATCTGGGGCTTGCCGCGCATCTGCAGCCAGTGGTCCACCGCCTCGGTGTCGAGGGTGACCAGGGCGGCGATGTAGGGGCGGTCGTTGCCGACGACGATGCACTGGTTGACCAGCGGATGGTCGCGGACCCGCTCCTCCAGGACACCGGGGGAGACGCTCTTGCCGCCGGAGGTCACCAGGATCTCCTTCTTGCGGCCCGTGATCGTCAGATAGCCGTCCTCGTCCAGGGAGCCCAGGTCGCCGGTGGCCAGCCAGCCGTCGTGCAGGGTGGCGTCGGTGGCCTTCTGGTTGTTGAGATAGCCCTGGAAGACATGGCCGCCGTGCAGCCAGACCTCCCCGTCGTCCGCGATGTGCACGGTGGAGCCCGGGACGGCCTGGCCGACCGTGCCGTACCGGGTGCGCTCGGGCGGGTTGGCGGTCGCCGCCGCCGTCGACTCGGTCAGGCCGTAGCCCTCGTAGATCTGCACACCCGCGCCGGCGAAGAACAGGCCGAGCCGGCGGTCCATCGCCGAGCCGCCGGACATGGCGTTGCGGATCCGGCCGCCCATCGCCGCCCGCACCTTGCCGTAGACGAGCTTGTCGAAGAGCTGGTGCTGCATGCGCAGCGACGCCGACGGACCGGGCCCGGTGCCCCACGCCTTCGCCTCGACGGCGTCCGCGTACTTCACCGCGATCTCGACCGCCTTCTCGAACGGCCCGCCCTTGCCCTCCTTCTCCGCCTTGCGCCGCGCCGCGTTGAACACCTTCTCGAAGATGTACGGCACGGCCAGGATGAACGTCGGCCGGAACGCGGCCAGGTCGGGCAGGAGCGCGGCCGCGTGCAGCTGCGGCTGGTGACCGAAGCGGACCCCGTGCCGGATCGCCGCCACCTCCACCATGCGGCCGAAGACGTGCGCGAGCGGCAGGAAGAGCAGGGTGGAGACCTCCTCGCCCTTCTTCGCGCGGAACACCGACTCCCAGCGGGCGACGACCGTGTCCGCCTCGTACATGAAGTTCCCGTGCGACAGGACACAGCCCTTGGGGCGGCCCGTGGTGCCCGAGGTGTAGATGATCGTGGCCACCGAGTCGGGCGTGACCGCCTGCCGGTGCCGGTGCACCACCTCGTCCTCGAGGTGCGCGCCCGCGTCGTACAGCTCCTGCACCGCGCCCTCGTCCAGCTGCCACAGCTGGCGCAGCTGCGGCAGCCGGTCGATGACGGTGGCGATCGTCATCGCGTGGTCCTCGTGCTCCACGATCGCCGCCGTGCACTCGGCGTCGTACAGCATCCAGAAGCACTGCTCCGCCGACGAGGTCGGATAGACCGGCACCACCTGGGCGCCGATCGTCCACAGCGCGAAGTCGAACAGCGTCCACTCGTACCGGGTGCGGGACATGATCGCGACCCGGTCGCCGAACCGGATGCCACGGGCGAGCAGCCCCTTGGCGAGGGCGAGGACCTCGTCGCGGAACTCGGCGGCGGTCACATCACGCCACTGGCCCAGCTCGTCCTTGCGGCCCAGCGCGACGTGCAGCGGGTCCGTCTGGGCATGCTCGAACACGCTGTCGGCCAGACCACCGACCGGCGGTGCCGACGCCAACGGCGGGTTGGTGAACTCGCGCAAACCCCGCTCCCCGCTCCTCGCTCCACAGTGACGGTAGTAGTGACACTCCGCACAGCGCCGTGAAAGCTACCCCACCGGCAGACCGTTCGGGAGGGGGTGCGAAAACGAGCATTGCTCTCGTATGACCTCGCTCACGTCTGGAAAATACGCCCACATCGGGAAGGGGCGGACAGAATCCTTACGGTTCAGTAAGTTCCGGCTCCGTAATCTCCACGGAATCTGTACGACCCGATTACGGCCCCCGGCCGGTTACCCGCCGGTCAGGGGCGGGGTGCCGCAGCCCCCTACGAAGACAGCGCCGGGGTGGCCGATTTCGTCACTCCGTGCGTCCCGGCGCGCGTACGGTTCGGGGCGATGAGAACCGGCCATGCGGCGGAACCCGACGGGAGTGGCCATGCTGGAGCTGGAATCCGACACGCTGGATCCGTTGGACGTGCAACTGCTCAGCGCGCTGGAGGTCGACGGCCGCGCCTCCTTCAGCCGGATCGCGGCCGTGCTCGGCGTCTCCGACCAGACGATCGCCCGCCGTTACCGGCGGCTGTGCGCCGAGGCCGGGCTGCGGGTCGTCGCGGTCCGGGACCCCGAGCGGCTCGGACAGGACCAGTGGATGCTCCGGCTGCGCTGTGCGCCCGACGGCGCCACCGTCATCGCCGACGCGCTCGCCAAGCGCCCCGACACCGCCTGGATCGGGCTGGCCTCCGGTGGCACGGAGATCGCCTGCATGACCCGGCCGCGTCATCCCGGCGACCACGACGACCTGCTGCTCGGCAAGCTGCCGCGGACCCCGAGCGTGGTGGAGATCCGGGCGCAGCAGCTCCTGCACCGGTTCTACGGGGGACCGACCGGGTGGGTGCGGAAGTTCCGGGCGCTGTCCGCGGAACAGGCGGCGGCGCTGCGGCCGTCGCCGCCGGAAGCGGATGGGCCCGCGCGGCTGGAGTCCGAGGACGCGCCGCTGCTCGCGGCGCTGGAACGGGACGGACGGGCGACGTATCCGGAATTGCAGCGGGCAACGGGGCGGTCCGAGTCCTCGGTGAAGCGGCGGCTGGCCGCGCTGATCGGCTCCGGGGCGGTGTACATCGACGTGGAGTACCGGTCCGAGGTGCTGGGATTCTCGAGGTCCGCGGTGTTGTGGATCACCACCACGCCGGCCGCGATGCACTCCGTGGGGCAGGCGCTGGCGGCCCATGACGAGGTGGCGTTTGCTGCGGCTACCGCCGGGCCGTCGCATGTCGTGGTGACGGCGGTGCTGCGGGACACGGCCCACCTGTACGCGTACCTGAGCGGGCCGGTGGGGCGGCTGGAGGGGGTGCAGCACGTGGAGGCCATGCCGTTTTTGCGGAGGGTGAAGCAGTTGACGTATGCGGGGTCGTATTGAGAGTGCTGACCGGTGGGGGTCGATCGCGCCCACGCGGCGGCAGCCTCACATCGAATACAGGCCCGCGCCCCTTTCGGGGCGCTGCAGCTAGGGGCGTCTCAAGCGGGCTCCGCTGGTCAGGATTGCTGCCGCCAAGGCATCTGCCGCTGTCTGTGCCGGTGATCGTCTCGGGCCGTGCACCAGGACGAAGTCGACCTTGCCCAGTTCCGGCAGACCGGCCCGGTCCGGAACCCGGAACAGGCCCGGGGGGATCAGGCCCTTCGAATGGGCCATCACGCCCAGGCCGGCCTGGGCGGCCGCGAGCAGGCCGTTGAGGCTGCCGCTCGTGCAGACGATGCGCCAGTCGCGGCCCTGGCGCTCCAGCGCCTCCAGGGCCAGGGCGCGGGTGATGCCCGGCGGGGGATAGACGATCAGCGGGACCGGGCGGGCGGGGTCCAGGCGGAGCCGTTCCGCGCCGATCCACACCAGGTCGTCGTGCCAGACCAGCTCGCCCAGCGGGTCCTCGGCGCGCCGCTTGGCCAGGACCAGGTCCAGCTTCCCGGCGGCCAGCTGCTCGTGCAGGGTGCCCGAGAGCTCCACCGTCAGTTCGAGGTCGACCTCGGGGTGATCGTGGCGGAAGCCCTCCAGGATCTCCGGCAGCCGGGTGAGGACGAAGTCCTCCGACGCGCCGAAGCGGAGCCGGCCGCGGACCCGGGTACCCGTGAAGAAGGCCGCCGCCTGCTCGTGCACCTCCAGGATCCGGCGGGCGAACCCGAGCATCGCCTCGCCGTCCTCGGTCAGCTCCACGGAGTGCGTGTCCCGGGAGAACAACTGACGGCCGGCCGCGTCCTCCAGACGGCGCACATGCTGGCTCACCGTGGACTGGCGCAGCCCGAGCCGCCGGGCGGCCTGGGTGAAGCTGAGCGTCTGGGCCACCGCCAGGAAGGTGCGCAGCTGCGAAGGGTCATACACTCGAACATGTTATCGCGGAACGCGATGGCAGTGAGAGTGGTATACGGGATTCCCGATCAAGTGTCGGAGGAGGACGATGGAGGGGGCCGTTCCGGCCCCGGCGAGGACCCGGCCGTATCCGCCGGCACGACACCCTGACCGACCCGCAAGTGGAGCACCGTGAAACGCCTGAGCTGGCCCAGTTGGATGCCGATCGACCCGTACGTCCTGCTGTTGCTCGGGACGGTATGCCTCGCCGCGCTCCTTCCGGCCCGGGACACGGCCGCCGACGTGGCCTCCGGCGCCTCCACGGCCGCGATCGCCTTCCTCTTCTTCCTCTACGGCGCCCGCCTGTCCACCCGTGAGGCCGTCGACGGGCTGCGGCACTGGCGGCTTCACGTCACGGTCCTCGTCTGCACCTTCGTGATCTTCCCGGTGCTCGGCATCGCGGCTCGCGGTCTGGTGCCGGTCCTGCTCACCCATCCGCTCTACCAGGGCTTCCTCTTCCTGACCCTGGTGCCCTCCACCATCCAGTCGTCGATCGCCTTCACCTCCATCGCCCGCGGCAACGTGCCCGCCGCGATCTGTGCCGGGTCCTTCTCCTCGCTGATCGGCATCGTCCTCACCCCGTTGCTCGCCGCCGCGCTGCTCGGCAACAGCGGGGGCGGCTTCTCCGCCGACTCGATCGTGAAGATCGTGCTCCAGCTGCTGGTGCCGTTCGTCGCCGGGCAGCTGCTGCGCCGGTGGATCGGGGACTTCATCGCCCGGCACAAGAGGATCCTCGGCCTCGTCGACCGCGGCTCCATCCTGCTCGTCGTCTACACCGCGTTCAGCGAGGGCATGGTCCGGGGCATCTGGCACCAGGTCAGCGCGGTCCGGCTGGCCGGGCTCCTCGCCGTCGAGGCCGTCCTGCTCGCCGTGATGCTCCTGCTGACCTGGTACGGCGCCAAGGCGCTCGGCTTCGGGCGCGGGGACCGCATCGCCATCCAGTTCGCCGGGTCGAAGAAGTCCCTCGCTTCCGGGCTGCCCATGGCCAGCGTCCTCTTCGGCGCCCACGCCTCGCTGGCCGTGCTGCCGCTGATGCTCTTCCACCAGATGCAGCTCATGGTGTGCGCGGTGATCGCCAAGCGCCGCGCCCACGACCCCGAGGTCCAGGAAGCGGCCGAACCCCCGGCCGCCCCGGCGGCGGAGTCACGGCCCGCGGTCGGCACCGGGCCGCTCCGCCGCTGAGCCGCGGCCGTGGCTCAGCGGCACACGCCCCGCCGTCGGCTGCCGAACCCGACCAGTTCACGGGCCTGTTGATCCGGATTTCCGGTACGGACGGCTCATGACGGCTAACGTTCCGTCATGACCGCACCCCTGGCGCTCGATCCGGCGCACACGGCCCTCGTCCTCGTCGACCTGATGGACCGCATCGTCGCGCTGCCCCTGGAGCCCCGCAAGGGCACCGAAGTCCTGCACACCGCCGAGGAACTGGCCCACTCCTTCCGCGCCGTCGGCGCGCCCGTGGTGCTGATCCGCGTCGAGCGGCCCTCCCTCGCCGAGCAGCCGCCGGGCAGCGGACTCGTCGCCGGACTCAGGAAGGAAGGGGACCTGGAGATCGTCAAACGGACGATCGGCGGCTTCCAGGGCACGGAACTCGACGCCCGGCTGCGCCGGCTCGGCGTCACCCGGCTGGTGTTCGGCGGCATCGCCACCAACCTCGGCGTCGAGTCCACCGCCCGCGCCGCCGCCGACCTCGGCTACGACCTGGTCTTCGTCGAGGACGCCATGGCCGCCCTCACCGGCCCCGAGCACGAGGCGTCCGTCCGGCTCGACTTCCCGCGCCTCGGCACGGTCGTCACCGCCGCCGACGTCCGCCTCGGCCCCGCCTGACCGCCCGGTCGCTCAGACCAGCGTCCCGCCGCCGTCCACGACCACCACCGACCCGGTGCTGTACCCCCCACGCATCAGGTACAGGTACGCCTCCGCCACATCCGCCGGCTCGCCCATCCGCCCCACCGGCAGCGACTCGGCGGACGACCGGAACAGCTCCTCCCGGACCGTCTCCGGCAGCTCCCGCCACAGCTCGGTCCGCACCACGCCCGGCGAGACCACGTTGACCCGCAGCGGCGCCAGCTCCACCGCCAGCGCCCGGGTCAGCGACTCCATCGCCCCGCACAGCGCCGACGCGACGCTCGATCCGGGCAGCGGCCGGCGCCCCGCCGTTCCCGTGGTCAGCACCACCGACCCGCCCGGCCGGACCGACCCGGCGCCGTACTTCACCGCCGCGTACGCACCCCACAGCCGGGTGTCCAGGAAGCCCCGGGCCGTCGCGACGTCCGTCTCGGCCACTGTCTCCAGCAGGAGCGAGTCACCGGCCGTGTACACCAGGTGGTCGTACGCCCCGATCCGTGCGAAGAAGGCGCGCACCGCGTCCTCGTCCGTGGCGTCGAGCACCTGCCCCTCGGCGCCCTCCGGCAGCACCTTCAGCGCCGCGTCGACACTCTCCTGCCGGCGCGAGGCGACGAGCACCCGCGCGCCCTCCCGTGCCGCGCCCTCGGCGACCGCGAGCCCGATACCCGACGTACCCCCGATGACGACGACACGCTGTCCCTGCAGACCCATGGCTGATCCCTTTCCAAGCCGGTGTTCCGTCCCGTTCGGACACCTCCAGCCTGCGGTCCCGCTCCATCGGCCGTCCAAGACCTCTTTCGGCGGTGGCGATACCCTGAAGACATCGCCACCCGGGAAGGAGCCGCGGTCATGGACCTGGATCTGCGCAAGGTCCGCTACTTCGCGGCGGTCGCCGAACTCCTCCACTTCGGCCGGGCGGCGGAACGGCTGCACATCGCCCAGCCCGTGCTGAGCCGTCAGATCCGCGCCTTGGAGAAGGACTTGGGGGCCGAGCTGTTCGTACGGGACAGCCACGGCGTGACCCTGACCGACGCGGGCCGCCAACTCCTCGAAGACGCACGGCAGTTGCTGGCCATCGCCGACGGAACCCGGCGCCGGGTCGTGCAGGCCGCACGGGGCCGGCGGCGCCTCGTCGTCGGCTTCCGGGCCGGTGTCGTGGTCACCGAGGCGCTGCGGGCCTTCACCGCGGGCCACCCGGACGTCGAGGTGCGCGCCTGCCGGGTCGAGTGGGACGACCAGGAGCAGCTGATCCTCGACGGCACCGTCGACATCGCCTACGTACGGCTTCCGGTCCGCGAGGAGGGGCTCGAACTGCGGCCCCTGTACAGCGAGCCCCGCGTGGCCATGCTCCCGGACCGGCACCGGCTCGCCGGGAAGCAGGAGATCTCCCTCTCGGACCTCGACGGCGAGCAGTGGCTGCGCTACAACGACCCCCGGCCCGGCGACCTGCCACTGCGCACCATCGAAGAGAAGTTCGAGTGCGTGGCCGCCGGCACCGCCATCACGATGGTGCCGCGTTCGGCCGCCGAACAGTACTCCCGCCCCGACATCGTCTACGTCCCGGTCGTCGACGCCGAACCCGACCGGGTGCTGCTGGCCTGGGCGGCCGGCCGCCGCTCCGCGCTGGTCGCCGCGTTCGCCGAGGCCGCGGCGCGCGTCGGGGCGCCGGGTTCCGGCTGAGGCGGGGCCCCTGCGGCGCAGGGGGCGCTCCCCGCCGGTCGGGGCCCCGCCGCCGTGCCGCGGGGAACCGGGTCAGCCCTGGGCGGCCGCGGCCCGCAGGGCGATACGGTCCTCGCCCGCGTACACGTTCATGTTGCTGCCGCGCAGGAAACCGACCAGGGTCAGCCCGGTCTCCGCCGCCAGGTCCACCGCCAGCGAGGACGGCGCCGAGACCGCCGCGAGCATCGGGATGCCCGCCATCACGGCCTTCTGCGCCAGCTCGAAGGAGGCCCGCCCGGAGACCAGCAGGATCGTCCGGGACAGCGGCAGGTCGCCGTTCTGCAGGGCCCGGCCGACCAGCTTGTCCACCGCGTTGTGCCGGCCCACGTCCTCGCGGATGTCCAGCAGCTCACCGTCCTCCGTGAACAGGGCCGCCGCGTGCAGCCCCCCGGTCCGGTCGAAGACCCGCTGCGACGCGCGGAGCCGGTCGGGGAGGCTCGCGAGCAGCTCGGGCTCCACCCGGACCGGGGGAGTGTCGGCTATCGGCCAGCGGGCCGTCGTACGCACCGCGTCGAGGCTCGCCTTGCCGCACAGCCCGCAGGACGAGGACGTGTAGACGTTCCGCTCCAGGGTGAAGTCGGGCAGCTTGACGCCCGGCGTGGTCCGCACGTCGACCACGTTGTAGGTGTTGGAGCCGTCGACGGTGGCGCCCGCGCAGTACACGATGTTCTGCAGGTCGCCGGCGGCCGCCAGCACCCCCTCGCTCACCAGGAACCCGGCCGCCAGCGCGAAGTCGTCGCCGGGGGTGCGCATGGTGATGGCGAGGGGTTTCCCGTTGAGTCTGATCTCCAGCGGTTCCTCGGCGACGAGCGTGTCCGGCCGGGCGGAGACCGCTCCGTCGCGGATGCGGATGACCTTGCGTCGTTCCGTGACTCGTCCCATGGTCTGATCAGCCCCGGTTCTGTACGTGCTGGTAGCCGAAACGGCCCTTGATGCAGAGGTTGCCGTGGGTCACCGGGTTGTCGTGCGGCGAGGTGACCTTCACTATCTCATTGTCCTGCACGTGGAGCGTGAGGTTGCAGCCCACGCCGCAGTACGCGCACACGGTGGTCGTCTCCGTCTGCCGCGCCTCGTCCCAGGTACCCGCCGCCCGCATGTCGAACTCCGACTTGAACGACAGCGCCCCGGTCGGACACACCTCCACACAGTTCCCGCAGTAGACACAGGCCGAGTCGGTCAGCGGGGCGTCGTGCTCGACGGCGATCCGGGCGTCGAAGCCGCGCCCGGCGACAGAGATCGCGAAGCTGTTCTGCCACTGGTCGCCGCAGGCGTCGACGCATTTGTAGCAGAGGATGCACTTGTCGTAGTCGCGCACGTACAGATCGTTGTCGACCCTGGGCTCCTCGTTCAGGCGGGCCGCGTCGGGGCCGAAGCGGTCCGGTTTCGCCTCGTACTCCTTGATCCACTCGGCGGCACGCGGGGTCGTCGACAGGTCCACCGACGAGGCCAGCAGCTCCAGGACGATCCTGCGGCTGTGCCGGACGCGTTCGCTGCCGGTGCGGACCACCATCCCGGGCTCGGCCTTCCGGGAGCAGGCGGGTACGAGGGTCCGTGCCCCCTCCACCTCCACCACGCACACCCGGCAGGCGTTCTTCGGGCGCAGCGTGTCGCCCTCGCACAGGGTCGGCACGTCCTTCCCGGCCGCCCGGCAGGCGTCCAGGATCGTCGAGCCCTCCGGGACCCGCGCCTCTTCGCCGTCGATGGTGAACTCCAGCAGCCGGCGCGGGATCCCCAGCGGTGTCACGGTCATTCGTACGCCCCCAGACGGTCGATGGCGGATTCCACGGCGTTCCACGCGGTCTGGCCGAGACCGCAGATCGAGGCGTCCCGCATCGCCCGGCCCACCTCGCGCAGCAGCGCGACGTCCCCGGCCGCGTCGGCGCCGGTGCGCGCGACGATCCGGTGCAGCGCCTCCTCCTGCCGGACCGTGCCGACCCGGCAGGGCACGCACTGCCCGCAGGACTCGTCCCGGAAGAACTGGGCGATCCGGAGCAGGAGTTGCGGGAGCGGCACGGTGTCGTCGAAGGCCATGACCACACCCGAGCCGAGCGTGGTGCCCGCTTCCCGGGTGCCCTCGAAGGTGAGCGGGATGGCGAGTTCGTCCGGCCGTACGAAGCCGCCCGCGGCGCCGCCGAGCAGGACCGCCCGCACGTTCTCCCGCACCCCGGCCAGTTGGAGGAGTTCGCCGAGCGTGGCGCCGAAGGGGAGTTCGTAGATGCCGGGGTGGGCCACGCTCCCCGACACGCAGAAGAGCTTCGGGCCGGTGGACTTCGCCGTCCCGATCGCCGCGTACGCCGGGGCGCCCATGGTCAGGATCGGCAGGACGTTGACCAGCGTCTCCACGTTGTTCTCGACCGTCGGCTTCCCGAACAGCCCCTTCTCCACCGGGAACGGCGGCTTCGAGCGCGGCTCGCCCCGGTACCCCTCGATGGAGTTGAACAGGGCCGTCTCCTCACCGCAGATGTACGCCCCGGCGCCGCGCCGGATCTCGATGTCGAAGGCGAAGCCCTGCCCGAGAATGTCGTCGCCGAGGAAGCCCCGGGCGCGGGCCTGGTCGATCGCGTGCTGCAAACGGCGGGTCGCTCGCGGGTACTCGCCGCGGAGGTAGACGAAGCCCCGGTGCGCGCCGATCGCGTACGCCGCGATCGTCATCGCCTCCACCAGGGAGTACGGATCGCCCTCCATGATCACGCGGTCCTTGAAGGTGCCCGGCTCCGATTCGTCGGCGTTGCAGACCAGGTAGTGCGGGTGGTCGGGCTGGGACGCCGTGGCCTGCCACTTGCGGCCGGTGGGGAAGGCGGCGCCGCCGCGCCCGACCAGGCCCGAGTCGGTGACCTCGCGGATGACCCCGGCGGGGCCGAGCCCGAAGGCGAGCCGCAGGGCGGTGTAGCCGCCGTTCGCCCGGTAGTCGTCGAGCGAGGCCGGGTCGACCACGCCCACCCGCCGCAACAGGGTCAGCCCGTCCTGCCCCGCCTGGGGTACGGCCGTCGCGGCCGGCGGCTCCTCCGGCACCGAGTCGGGCGCGGTGGCCGCGAGGACGGCCGTCCCGACCGTCGCCGGGGCCGCCACCGCCGTACGCACCGGATCCCCGGCCCGGATCGCGAGGGCCGCCGGGGCCCGCTCGCACAGGCCCAGACAGGGGCTGCGCTCGACGTGCACCCCGGGACCGAGGCCCGCCTCCACCCCGGCGCACAGTGCGGCCGCCCCGGCCGCCGTGCACGCCAGGTCCGTGCAGACGTGCAGGACGGTCGCCGGGCGGGGCCTGACGGAGAACATCGCGTAGAAGGTGGCGACCCCGTAGGCCTCGGCAGGGGGGACGGTCAGGCGGCGGCAGAGGTAGCCGAGGGCGCCCTCGCTGATCCAGCCGATCCGGTCGTTGATCGCGTGCAGCCCCGGCAGCAGCAGGTCGCGGCGGTCCCGGGCCTCCCGGCCGCCGCGCGCCCACCGCAGATCCGCGTCGGAACGGTCGGCGCCCTCCCAGGAGGACTCCGGAGGGCCCAACAGGGCGTCGACGGCGGCCCGTTCGTCGTCCGTCGGTTTGCTGTCGCCGAAGTGCAGGTCCACTTGGTCACCTCACGATGGTCGCGACCGGGAGCTTCTCGATACGGATCGCCGACGCCTTGAACTCCGCCGTCCCCGCGATCGGGCAGTTCGCCTCGATCGTCAGCTGGTTGGTGTCCACCTCGTCGGGAAAGTGCATGGTCATGAAGGCGAGCCCGGGGCGCAGCGCCGTGTCGACCCAGACCGGCGCCACCACCGCGCCCCGCCGCGAGGACACCCGGACCTCCTCGCCGACGACCACCCCGAACCGCTCGGCGTCCTCCGGGCACAGCTCGATGTACTCGCCGCGCCGCAGCGGGGAGGCGTAACCGCCGCTCTGCACCCCGGTGTTGTAGGAGTCGAGGCGTCGTCCGGTGGTGAGCCGGATCGGGTAGTCCTCGTCGGTGAGGTCGACCGGCGGATCGTGCCGGACCAGCCCGAACGGTGCCGGCATCCCGCGCTTCGCCGGGTCCGTCTCCCACAACCGGCCGTGCAGGTACGTCGGTTCGAGGCGCTCGGTGCTCGGGCACGGCCACTGGATGCCCTGGTGCTCGACGAGCCGGTCGTACGTCATCCCGTAGTGGTCGGGAGAGACGGAGCGGAGTTCGTTCCAGACGGCCTCCGCGTCCTGGTACTTCCAGTCGTGGCCGAGCCGGGCCGCCAGCTCGCAGAGGATGTCGATGTCCTCGCGGGCCTCGCCGGGCGGGGTGACCGCACGGCGGACCCGCTGCACCCGGCGCTCGCTGTTGGTGGTCGTGCCCTCGGTCTCCGCCCAGCCGGCGGTCGCGGGCAGCACCACGTCCGCCAGCTCCGCCGTCTTCGTGAGGAAGATGTCCTGGACGACCAGGAAGTCGAGCGCCCGCAGCCGCCGTACCGCCTGCTCGCTGTCGGCCTCCGACTGGGCCGGGTTCTCGCCGATGCAGTAGACGGCCTTGAGCGTGCCCTCCTCCATCGCCTCGAACATCTCGGTCAGGTTCAGCCCGTAGTGCGGCTGGATGACCGTGTCCCAGGCCGACTCGAACTTGAGCCGGCTCTCCGGGTCGAGGATGTCCTGGAAGCCGGGCAGGCGGTTGGGGATCGCGCCCATGTCACCGCCGCCCTGCACGTTGTTCTGGCCGCGCAGCGGCTGCAACCCGGCGCCCCAGCGGCCCACCTGACCGGTGAGCAGGGAGAGGTTGATCAGGGCGCGGACGTTGTCGGTGCCGTTGTGGTGCTCGGTGATGCCGAGGGTCCAGCACAGCTGGGCGCGCTCGGCGCGGGCGTAGGCGTGCGCCAACTCCCGTATCGCACGCGCCGGTACGCCCGTCACCTTCTCGGCGAGGGACAGCGTCCACGGCTCGACGAGCGCCTTGTACGCCTCGAAGCCGGAGGTCGCCCGCTCGACGAACGCCTCGTTGACCAGCCCCGCGTGGATGATCTCCCGGCCGATCGCGTGCGCCATCGCTATGTCGGTGCCGACGTTCAGCCCGAGCCAGCTCTCCGCCCACTCGGCGGTGGAGGTGCGGCGCGGGTCGACGGCGTACATCCGGGCGCCGTTCCTGATCCCCTTCAGCACGTGCTGGAAGAAGATCGGGTGCGCGAAGCGGGCGTTGGAGCCCCACATCACGATGACGTCGGTGTGCTCGATCTCCTCGTACGAGGAGGTGCCGCCGCCGGAGCCGAAGGCCGCCGAGAGACCGGCGACGCTCGGGGCGTGACACGTCCGGTTGCAGGAGTCGACGTTGTTGGTGCCCATCACCACCCGGGCGAACTTCTGGGCCACGTAGTTCATCTCGTTGGTGGCGCGGGCGCAGGAGAACATCCCGAACGCGTCGCGGTTGCGCTCCAGGCCGCGGGCCGCGCGGTCCAGGGCCTCCTCCCAGCTCGCCTGCCGGAACGGCTCGTCGCGGGAGTCCCGGATCAGGGGGTGGGTGAGCCGGGTGTAGGTCTTCGGCTGCCTGTTCCTCATGCGGCTCATGCGGCACTCCTCAGCGCGAGCAGGTCCGAGATGGCGTGCACGGTGCGCAGGGTGGGCACCTGCACGCCGGTGATCTCCGCCAGCTCGACGACGGCCGCGAGCAGGACGTCGAGTTCCAGCGGCTTGCCGCGCTCCAGGTCCTGGAGCGTGGAGGTGCGGTGGTCGCCGACCTTCTCGGCGCCCGCCAGCCGGCGTTCGATGGAGACCCCGACCTCGCAGCCGAGCGCCTCGGCGACGTCGAGCGTCTCGCGCATCATGATCTCGATGACCCGCCGGGTGCCGCCGTGCAGGCACATCTGCCGCATCGTGGCGCGGGCCAGCGCGCTGATCGGGTTGAAGGAGATGTTGCCGAGCAGCTTGAGCCAGATGTCGTTGCGCAGGTCGGGCTCGACCGGGCACTTCAGCCCGCCGGTCTGCATGGCCTCGCTGAACCGCAGACAGCGCTTGGACACGCTGCGGTCGGGCTCGCCGACCGAGAACCTGGTGCCCTCCAAGTGCCGTACCACGCCGGGGGCTTCCAGTTCGGTGGCCGCGTACACCACGCAGCCGATGGCGCGTTCGGGGGCGAGCACGGCGCTGACGGTGCCGTCCGGGTCGACGCTCTCGACGCGGTGGCCGTCGTAGGGGCCGCCGTGCCGGTGGAAGTACCACCAGGGGATGCCGTTCTGGGCGGCGACCACCGCCGTCCGCTCGTGCAGCAGCGGCTCGACCAGCGGCCCGCACGCCGCGTACGAGTTGGCCTTCAGGCCCAGGAAGACGTAGTCGACCGGGCCGACCTCGGCCGGGTCGTCGGTGGCGTGGGCGTGCGCGGTGAAGTCGCCGCGCGGGCTGAGCACCCGTACTCCGTACTGCCTCATGGCCGCCAGATGGGGTCCACGGGCGATGAGATGCACGTCGGCGCCCGCACGGTGGAGCGCGGCACCGACGTAGGCGCCGATCGCACCGGCGCCGAGGACTGCGACTTTCACGGAACACTCCGTTCGGTTTGAGGGATACCGCGGAGGTGGCCTCGGGGGAGACCGGGTTGTGTCCGGATCGTGTGAAGCATCGGCCGAATCATGTCGACGAAATATTGTCTACAGTATGGAGTCGACGGCGACAAGGGTTCGGACGGCGACCGTTCGGCGCATTCTGGATACCGTTCAACGCATACGATCGAGTCCTCGGGTTCTCAACCACCCTGGCGGGGCCCTACCGTTCGGGATTCATGAGCAGCCCCCCTGTAGCACCGCCGGGCTGGAGCCGCTGGCTCGTCCCGCCCGCCGCCCTCTCCGTCCATCTCTCCATCGGCCAGGCCTACGCCTGGAGCGTGTTCAAGCCGCCGCTCGAATCCGCGCTGAACCTGAGCGGCACCGAAAGCGCGCTGCCCTTCCAGCTCGCGATCGTGATGCTCGGTCTGTCGGCCGCGTTCGGCGGCACCCTCGTCGAGCGCAACGGACCGCGCTGGGCCATGATGGTGGCCCTGATCTGCTTCTCCTCCGGCTTCCTGATCTCCGCACTCGGCGCCGAGACCAAGCAGTTCTGGCTGATCGTCCTCGGCTACGGCTTCGTCGGCGGCATCGGCCTCGGCATCGGCTACATCTCGCCGGTCTCCACGCTGATCAAGTGGTTCCCGGACCGGCCCGGCATGGCCACCGGCATCGCCATCATGGGCTTCGGCGGCGGCGCGCTGATCGCCTCGCCCTGGTCCGCGCAGATGCTCTCCTCCTTCGGAAGTGACAACGATGGCATCGCCCTCGCCTTCCTGGTGCACGGGCTGTCGTACGCCGTCTTCATGACCCTCGGCGTGCTGCTGATCCGGGTCCCGCGCACCGAGAAGCCGGTCCTGGACGCGCCGAGCGCCTTCGAGGGCGTGCAGGTCTCCGCGAACAGCGCGATCCGCACCCCGCAGTTCTGGTGCCTGTGGGTCGTGCTCTGCATGAACGTGACCGCGGGCATCGGCATCCTGGAGAAGGCCGCCCCGATGATCACGGACTTCTTCGCCGACAGCTCGACCCCGGTGTCGGTGTCCGCGGCGGCCGGGTTCGTCGCCCTGCTGTCCGCCGCCAACATGGCGGGCCGGATCGGCTGGTCGTCCACCTCCGACCTGATCGGCCGCAAGAACATCTACCGCGTCTATCTGGGCGTGGGCGCCGTGATGTACCTGCTCATCGCCCTGTTCGGGGACTCGTCGAAACCCCTGTTCATCCTCTGCGCCCTGGTGATCCTCTCCTTCTACGGCGGCGGCTTCGCGACCGTCCCCGCCTACCTGAAGGACCTCTTCGGCACCTACCAGGTCGGCGCCATCCACGGCCGGCTGCTCACCGCCTGGTCGCTGGCCGGTGTGCTCGGGCCGCTGATCGTCAACTGGATCGCCGACCACCAGAAGGACGCCGGCAAGCACGGCTCCGACCTGTACACGCTGTCCTTCGGCATCATGATCGGGCTGCTCGTCGTCGGGTTCGTCGCCAACGAGCTGGTCCGCCCCGTCCATGTCCGCCACCACATCCCCGCCCCGAGGGAGGCCGTCGATGTCGAACGAGAGCAGCCGGCCTGAGCCGGACCGCCGCTGGCTGATCGCCGTCGCCTGGACCTGGGTGGGCGCGCCGTTCGCCTACGGGGTGTACGAACTCGTGCAGAAAGCGACACAGCTGTTCAACGGGTGAGCCGGGAGAATGGTCGGGCGTCCGAGGGTCTGCAAGAAGCCGACAACTCGGGTGCCCGTTTCCTGTGGCCTCACGTGCCGTCGTACCCGTGAGTCACTGAACAGACTGGTGGACCCACACCGAGGCAACGAGGGGGCTCCACCACCCATGAACGGCTCGCGCATCGCCGCCGTCGGCCACTACCAGCCCGCCAGGGTACTCACCAACGAGGACCTGGCGGGCATGGTCGACACCAGTGACGAGTGGATCCGCAGCCGGGTGGGCATCAACACCCGGCACATCGCGGGCCCCGACGAACCCGTCGACGAACTGGCCGCACACGCCGCGGCCAAGGCCCTCGCCGCGGCCGGCCTCACCCCCGCGGACATCGACCTGGTGCTGGTCGCCACCTCCACCGCGATCGACCGTTCCCCGAACACCGCCGCGCGCGTCGCCGCCCGCCTGGGCATCCCGCAGCCCGCCGCGATGGACGTCAACGTCGTGTGCGCCGGTTTCACCCACGCGCTCGCCACCGCCGACCACACCGTCCGGGCGGGCGCCGCCACCCGGGCGCTCGTCATCGGCGCCGACAAGATGTCCGAGGTGACGGACTGGACCGACCGTACGACGTGCGTCCTGGTCGGCGACGGGGCGGGCGCGGCCGTGGTCGAGGCGTGCGGTCCGGGCGAGGAGCCCGGGATCGGGCCGGTCCTCTGGGGTTCCGTCCCCGAGATGAGCCACGCCGTACGGATCGAGGGCACCCCGCCCCGGTTCGCGCAGGAGGGGCAGAGCGTCTACCGCTGGGCCACCACCCAGCTGCCGCCCATCGCCCGGCGCGCCTGCGAGAAGGCCGGGGTGGCACCCGCCGACCTCGCGGCCGTCGTCCTGCACCAGGCCAACCTGCGGATCATCGAGCCCCTCGCGCAGAAGATCGGCGCGGTCGACGCGGTCGTCGCGCGGGATGTCACCGAGTCCGGGAACACGTCGGCGGCGAGCATCCCGCTGGCCCTTTCCAAGCTGGTCGAGCAGGGGCGTGTCTCCGGCGGCGACCCGATCCTGCTGTTCGGCTTCGGCGGCAACCTGTCCTATGCCGGGCAGGTCGTGCGCTGTCCCTGAGAGCGCGTTCTGCGGTGTGACGTGGTCAACTCCCGCTTCCTCTGGCAGCTGTGCGCCGTAGACTGTAGACGAAAGACAATCGATACTGAGTGTCGCCGCTCGTCACGGGTGTCTGCCGAAGGGGGACCCGATGTTGTCAGCCGGACTGCCGCAGGGCGCGGTGCCCAAGCTCGAACGCCCCGGACCGCTCCGCGACCGCGTCTACGAGGCGCTGCTGGAACTCATCACCACCCGTGCCCTCCAGCCCGGCCAGCACCTCGTCGAGAGCGAACTCGCCGGCCACCTCGGCGTGTCCAGGCAGCCGGTGCGCGAGGCGCTCCAGCGGCTGAACACCGAGGGCTGGGTGGACCTGCGGCCCGCCCAGGGCGCGTTCGTCCACGAGCCGACGGAGGACGAGGCCGACCAACTCCTCACCGTCCGCACGCTCCTTGAGGCGGAGGCGGCACGGCTGGCGGCGGCCAACGCGGGCAGCGCGGGAGTGGCCGCCCTCGAATCCCTGTGCGCCGAGGGCGAGAAGGCGGTCGCCGCGGACGACGTGGACACGGCCGTCGCCCTGAACGCCGCGTTCCACGCCAAGATCATGGACCTGGCCGGCAACGCGGTCCTCGCCGAACTCGCCGCCCAGGTGGACCGCCGGGTCCGCTGGTACTACACCCCGGTGGCCCGCCAGCGCGGCCACCAGTCCTGGATCGAGCACCGTGAGTTGATCGCGGCGATCACGGCCCGGGACGAGCAGCTGGCGACCCGCCTGATGCGCGAGCACACGGAGCACACCCGGCGGTCGTACCACGAGCGGGCCACGTCCTGACCCGGGCCGGGTGACGGCGGGGCGCGTCTGTTTTTACGGGTCGGCGTTTACAGGCCGGCTTTCGCAGGTCGGCGTTTATAGGTCGCCTCACGGCAGCGTGATGAGAGCGATGCTCTCTGCCGTCACGACGGCCAGCCGGGTGCCGTCGGGGTGGAGGGCGGCGACGGGGGTGGGAACGCGCCGGTAGCCGAAGCAGGTCGGTTTGACGGGCACGGCGACCTCGGGCCACTCCGCGACGATGCGCCCAGTGGCCGTGTCGAGCAGCCGCGGGTGGCCGAGGAACGAGATCACCTGGTCACCACGGGGCAGCAACAGCACCCCCGGCTCGGCATCGGCGACGGGGCTGCGGTGGAGCCAGCGCCCCTCGGACACGGACCACACCCCGAGGTGGCGCGGGGGCAGCCCGGCCGTCTCCTCCTCGTCGCACTCGTCAGCCCCCGTCGCCAGCACCAGCTGGTCGGCGTCGAGCCAGCAGCCTGCCGTCACCTCGCCGTTCATGACCGTCGCCGTCGGCAGCAGACCCTCGCCGTCCAGGGTGCCGGGGTCGTTGAGCGCGAGCGCGGTGTCGTAGACCAGGGCCATCCCGAAGGGCTGCCAGACCCAGCCGACCGAGAGCAGGTAGCGACCGTCCGGGCTCAGGGCGAGCCTGGCGTGGAAGACGTCCTCCGGCTCCCGCCCACCGGCGGTCAGCCGCTCGCCGCTCGCCGCGTCCTCGATCTGGAGCACGTTGTACTCGTCCGGGCAGTGCACGACGACCTCGCGTCCGTCGCCCAACCTGCCGAGGGCGAGCGGGTAGTCGTAGTTCGGCGCCCGGTAGTAGCTGCGGTTCAGCTCCCGTACGACCTGTTCGCCTTCGAGCAACGCGGCCTTGGTGCCGCGCTCCTGGTACACGGCGGAGTATCGCCCGGAGGCCGAGACGGTCCCCGCGTCGAACGGAAAGCTCCACATGTAGGGCGCCGGGCGCGCCACCCCGTCCGGGCCCCAGCGCCGCCCGCCCCCGGTCGCGGAAACCAGTTCGTCGCCGTCCCACACCAGCGACTTCGGCGGCGACTTCACCGGTATCGACTCCACGGTCACGATGACCACCCCCGTCCGGAGAACCTCGGGCAGGCCTCCCGCCGGGAATCTACGGGACCCTGCGCAGTCAGCGCGTACGAATTTCGCGGGTCCTGTTCCTCCTCCTACCTGTCGTCCCGGCACAGACAGAAGGGGTGACCGGCGGGATCGAACAGCACCCGTACGTGGTCCTGCGGCTGATCCGGTGCGAGTGCCGCTCCCATGGCGACGGCCTCGGCCACCGCCCTGTCCAGGTCGGCCACCTGGAAGTCGAGGTGCATCATCGTGCGCTGCTCACCGTCGACCGGCGGCCAGGTGGGCGGCCGGTAGCCGGCGGCCTCCTGGAAGACGATGTACACGGCTCCCTGGGGCGGGGCGACGACAGCCGTCCCGGGCTCCTCGTGCACGATCGGCCACTCCAGCAGTTCCGCGTAGAAGCGGGCCAGGAGTGCGGGGTCCGGTGCCTCGACGGCTGTTCCCCACCACATGCCGGTTGTTCGCGATCGCATGGTTGAACCTAGCGCGGTGCCGCGGGTCCTGCGTTGAACAGACCGACGAGCCGCTGGTCATTGGCGTGCGCGGTCCCATTGCGGGGGGAGCACCAGTTCTTCCTCGATCCCCTTCAGGGTCTGGCTGGCGGCCTAGTCACTCCCGTGAGCCGCGCCCCGGACGTCCTCCACGGCCGTCCGGGGCGCTCTCGTGTCTGGCGGTCCCTGGTGCCCCCGGTGGCCTCTCAGCCCCTCCGGATGCCCGTCCCACCCCACGACGGCCTATGCGGCAGCGGGCGGCTCCTGATCACCGCCGAGGGCGGCAGTTCAGGCTTCTTGAAGCGTTCCCATGCGTCACGGGCCTTCCCGGCGGACTCGATCGCATCCGGGACCTGGTCCAGCAGCCCCTTCACAGCGAAGAGCAGCACGGAAGCCACGCCAGCGATGGCGAGAATGATGATGATGGCGGCGCCGTCCACCGATCCTTACCTTCCCTGTCATGGGCCGGATCGGGTGCGCAGGCAGCCTCGATCCGAACCCTTCGGTTCGGACCGAGACACCCGCGCCGACGTGTGCGCAAATGTTCTCGGTGTTTTGGGGTTGGTAGCCCCAGGGGTTGTGAAGCGCAGAGGCAGTGGCTGTCCTGCTGGTCACCGACTCACGTCATCCGGAGTACACCGCGTTCGCAGCTTGGCGTACTCCAGTCGAGGAATGAGAGACAGGTTGCGTGCTCCGGCGACATGCCGGATCTCCACGATCCCTGAAGGTAGCACAATGTGATGGCCTGGATGCGCCATAGCAACTGAGCCCCACCCCGGTCGAATTGGGGTGGGGCTCAGGGGCTGGTCAGGGCGTAGGTGAGGGGGCGTCACCTGGGGGAGCTGTAGCAGTGGTGGGAGCAGGTGCAGCGAGGTATGAGCAGGATGCCCCGGCCGTGGGGGAGGGAGATGTCCCGGGTCTGGCGGCACTCCTGGTGCAGCTTCCAGTAACCCGGCCGCTGAGCGAGGGCGCATTCCGCGGACATGGTCGAGGTGTCCTCGGTGGGGGCGGTCACGGGAAGATGCCGCTGCTGCTGAACGAGTTCATGGCGCGGGTCCGCTCGGCCACGGCCCGCAAGCGCTCCTCGTCCGTGGCGCGCCGGACGTGAGCGGGGTCGGCGTCCCACTCGCGCCCTCCGGCCACCGGCCGCAGCTGGACGTACGGCCCTTCCCGGCCCATGACGTACCCGAGCTGGTCGCGGGCGGTGTCGATGACCAGGGTGCCGGCTGGCGCTTCCTGTTCCTCGGCGGTCACTCGCGGATGCCCTTCTGGAGCGCCCTCGCGAGGCGTACGGCGACGTCGGCGCGTACCCGTCCCAGCTCGATCAGCTGAAGTCCGGGCGACGCCGGGTCGCCCCTGAGCGAGGGGAAGACGATCCCCGCGCCGTCCAGGGCGGCTCTGAGAGCCTCCACCACCGCCTGCGTATCAGTGACGTCCTGCGTCTTCTTCGGTGCCATGAACCGGACGCTAGGCCTGGGCAGTTGGCCGGTACTACACTGTTTTCTCGATTTTTCTCGTGCTACTCATTGCCTGTCTCGATTTTTCTCACGAAGGTGGCTGGACGCTGTAGCCCCAGGCTCCGGCCCTGGTGATGCTGGTGTGATCGGTCCCCACTGAAAGGACGCTGGTCATGACCCGACGACTGCGCTTCAACGGCACTGGCAGCGGCGAGGGCGGCTGTCCCGCCGTGCACGAAGACCTGGACTCGGGCGAGATCATCGTGCACGGGCCCAGGCTCACCGACCCTGCCGCCATTGCCCAGCTCCAGCACCTGGGAGCGGACGAGATTCCGATCGTGGTCCCGCGCAACACGCTGGTCGACTTCGGTCCGAAGGAGCGCGACCCCGAGCGACGCATCATCGGCCTGGACCAGTTCGGCAGGCTCTTCGAGAAGTTCCAGCACTCGGCCTGGCACCTGGAGATGCGACGCCGGTACGCGGCCGACGAGCTGACCGACACCTGGGCCCAGTTCGTCCGGGGCGAGGAGCCGACGTGGGACCTGGACACCCCGTGGAGCCGCACCATCCGCGCGAAGACCGACGATGGCGCGTACGTCGGCCGGGTCCGGATCGTCGACAACCCTCCGACCACCGGCCAGCTGTACCTCCTGGCGTACGGCGATAAGAATGCGGCGCTGGGGGAGGACGCTCGCAGCATGTGGCGCGAGGACGCCCAGCGGGCCAACCTCCCCGACGAAGACTTCTGGGTCTTCGACTCGCAGCTCGTCGCGGTCCTCAACTTCGATGACGCGGACAACCTCACGGGCGCCGAGCTGATCACGGAACCGGCGGCCGTCAACCAGTACAACCGGCTGCGGGACGTTGCGCAGCACTACTCCGTCCCGTACAAGCAGTTCGCGGCGAACATGGCCGCGAAGGAGGCGTAGAGCAGGTGTGGCCCGGTGAGCACGGACTATCAGCAGGCCCGCGAGACCCTCGGTGCACGCCTGAGGGAGCTGCGGTTCTCGGCCCCTGAGGGCCGTCTCACCGGCACTGCTCTCGCCCGACGGCTCGGCTGGCCCAGCTCCAAGGTCTCGAAGCTGGAGCTGGGCAAGCAGACCGCCACCCCCGAGGACCTCCAGGCCTGGGCCGAGGCGTGCGGCCAGCCTGCCGCGTACGACGAGCTGCGCGCCCGGCTGGCGGGGTTCGAGTCGCACATACGGTCGTGGCGTCGGCAGCTGGTCGGCGGCCACAAGCCGGTGCAGGACGCCCACAACGAGGCACAGGCCAGCGCGAAGGTGCTGCGGGCCTGGGAGTCCTCGTGGATCGTCGGCGTTCTGCAGACCCCTGACTACGCCCGCGCCGTCCTCACCCGGTCGGCCGAACTCCACCAGTCGCCGCGTGACATCGAGGCCGCCGTACGGTCCCGTATGAAGCGCCAAGAGCTGCTGTACGCCGGGGGCCGCCGGTACCACATCCTGTTGTGGGAGCCCGTCCTCCGTTCGTTGATCTGCCCGCCCTCGGTCCTCACTGCTCAGCTCGACCGGCTCATGGGCGTCATCAACATGGACACCGTGGAGCTGGGCATCGTGCCGCTTACGGCGTCACTGAAGGCTCCGCCCAGTCTGGGCTTCTGGCTCTACGACGACCGCCAGGTGGTCACCGAGACCTGGCACGCGGAGCTTTGGCTGGACGACTCCGACTCCGTCGCCCTTTACCTCCGAACCTGGCGCACCCTCCGTGAGTCCGCCGTCTACGGCGCGGACGCCCACAACGTCATCAACTCGGCCCGCCGCGCCCTCAACCCTCTTTGAGGCCTGTGCGCAGACGTGATCCGAAAACACCGAAGGGGCGCCCCGTACAAAAACGGGGCGCCCCTTCTCGATACACCGTTCACTCAGCTGAAGCCGTATGGAGCCAACCAACAATGGTGCTTACGGTTGACATTACGATTTCAGTAACCTTCATGCCAACCTCCAGCCTGCTATTTGAAATTGTGCGCTTAGCGCGCGAACCACGGGTGTTGCTCTTACGGAGTGTGCGAATGACCTTGGAAAACTCGATAGAGTGCCAAATTGCCAAGCCAACCGTAAGCGTGATTGCCGGAATCGAACCGGCTTCAGCGACAGCTCAATGGACGGGGTGAGGGTCAAAGCTAGCACGGGTGACCGCATTTGGCGATGAGTCACCAAAGCCCGCAAGCCAGCGGCGAAGTCCCGGGGTGTCGGCTGCACTCTGGGACTTCCGCGCGTCACAGCACCTTCAAGGCCTTCAGCACCGCCAGGCACAGCAGCATGCAGCCCCCGAAGGAGCCCCCGCCGTACAGAACAGCCTGACCTGCAGGGGTGCCAGGCATGTGGTTCAGCCAGGCGGCTGCCATACCGACGTTGGTGGAGAAGGAGGCGCAGCTGAAGATGATCAGCGCCCTTACACCGAGAGAGGGGTTCAAGAGTCCGACTTACCTTCCTGGCGATCGGACTGTGGCACGCAGCTCTCAGCCGGACCGCCACGTGATGTACGTGAGGTCTTGCTGAGGCCGTGCCGACGATAAGGCTCTCGGTGCCTTGCCAGGGCGCTTCTGAACGATGCTCCGTTTTGGATAGTTCTTCCACATCAAGCATCCCGAGGGAGACGGCCTCGCGATGCCGGGCGGGGTTCCTGCCGCCCTTTCATTCCACTGCGATTCAGTCCGAACTGGTCCATCAACTGTAGATAGCCAGCTACTTAACTTCACGGAGCTGTCGGGCACTCCGCTCGCTTCACAGACAACCGTACCTGAAGCTAAGGGCGTTGAGTGACCAGACGCCCACGGTGGGTGCTCCCGGGGCCCGTCCGGGGGCCACGGCCCCACGCCCCGCCCGGCCACGAGAGGCCGCCGGAGACCCCACGGAAGACCGGGACGGGCCCACCGCTGGCCGGGGTACGTGCGTACGACGGCGGTCAGCTCCTGGGCGTCCGCCGGCACTCACACCGTTTCTGCCGCTCTCGTCGGTGGGCCGGTCCCGGATATCTCAGGCTGTCCGTCGAGGTCTTCCGCCTTCCGGACCGGGAACAGCATTGTCCGAGCCGGCGGCGAAGGCCGTCTCCGGAATCGGCTGAGTCCCGGACCCGGGTCCGGGACTCAGCACCGGGAGGACCTCGACCTGAGGCTCCCCGGAAACCGTCAGGTAGCCGTCTGTGCCTGTGCCGCCCCCACCTTCGTGGTCACCCCCCGCCCCGGCTGCCGCAACAGCAGCGCCACCCCCGCCGCCAGCATCGAGATGCCGCCGGCCAGGGCGTACGCGCCGTTGTAGCCCCAGGCGCCGACCACCATGGAGCCGAGGCCGCCGCCGAAGAGGCCGCTGATGAGTTTGCCGCTGTAGACGAGGCCGTAGTTGGTGGCGTTGTAGTTCTCGCCGAAGTAGTCCGGGGTGAGGGCGGCGAAGAGCGGGTAGAAGGCGCCGCCGCCGAAGCCGGAGAGGAAGGCGAAGAACAGGAAGAGCCATTCGCTCTTGATGTCACCGGCCCAGATCACGCCGAACTGGGCGAGGCCGAGGACGACGATCACGAAGACGAGGGTCGGTTTGCGGCCGAGGCGGTCGGAGAGCCAGCCGACCACACCGCGGCCTATGCCGTTGATGACCGCCATCACGCCCATGGAGGAGGCCGCGACCAGCGGGCCGAAGCCGACGTCCTTCGCGAAGTCCACCTGGAACGAGATGCCGAAGATCGAGACGCCCGCTGTCATGACGATGGAGATCCACATCAGGGGGAGCATGCCCGTGCGGATCGCCTCCTTCGGCGTGAACTGGCGTACCGCGGGCGGGTTCTTGGCGAGGGCCGCGCCGGTCCTGGTGTCGGTCGCGTGCGTGAGCGGGTCGACGTCGGCCGGCCACCAGTTCTTCGGCGGGTCCTTGAAGAAGAACGCGGTGACCAGGACGACGACCATCACGTAGGCGCCGATCAGGTCCAGGACGCGGTGGTAGTTGGCCGTGTCGAAGGCGTAGTTGAAGATGAAGATGAACGGGAGCGAGCCGTAGGCGAAGCCGCCGTTCACGAACCCCGTGCGGGCGCCCCGGCGTTCGGGGAACCACTTGCCGACCATGTTGATGCAGGTCGCGTAGACCAGGCCGGAGCCGAGGCCGCCGATCACGCCGAAGCCTATGATCGCCAGCCAGATCTCGCTGATGTGGGAGAGGGCCAGGAAGCCGATCAGGCACATCACGGAGCCGGTGTACATCGCCCGGCGGGCCGTGAGGATGCCCTTCTCGCGCAGCCAGCCCGCCGGGAAGGCGATGCCGGCCTGGAAGAACACCCAGATGCTCAGGATCCAGAAGGTGTTGGACTGCGTCCAGCCGTGCGCGTGGGAGAGGGTGTCCTCCGCGGAGCCGTACGCGTACTCGAAGACGCTGATGGCCATCATGGCGATCCACGGCAGGTACACCATGATGTTGCGGGAGTGGCCGAGGATGTCCCGGTCGGTCTCCCCGATCCGGTACACCCGGCCGCGCGCGTCCGTGACCTCGCGGTACGGACGCCGGCCGGCGTCGGTGCTGTTCGTGGCTACAGGGTCTGCCGTCATGTCACGCCATCTCCTCGCCGAGCGGATGCGGGTTGGGGACGATGCGCCGGGCGCTGGGCCTGCCCGGTGCCTTGAGGAAGAGGGCCAGCACTGCGGAGGCCAGACCGACGGAGCCCGCGAGCACGAACGCGCCGTGGTAGTCCCACTCACCGACGACGACCGCGCCCAGACCGGAGCCCACCAGACCGGAGATCAGCTTGGAGCTGTAGACCATTCCGTAGTTGGTGGCGTTGTTGTTCTCACCGAAGTAGTCCGCCGTCATGGCCGCGAAGAGCGGGAAGATCGCCCCGCCGCCGAACCCGGAGACCATGGAGCAGAACAGGAAGAACGGCATGCTGTGCATCTGGCCGGAGACCAGCACGCCGAACTGCGCGGTGCCGAGCACGATGCACACGATGATGAGCGTGTTGCGGCGGCCGTACCGGTCGGAGATCCAGCCGATGACGCCGCGCCCGGTGCCGTTGACGATCGCCTTCAGGGACATGGCCGTGGCCACGATCCCGCCCGCGAACCCCATGTCCTTGCCGAACGGCACCTGGAAGGCGATGCCGAAGATATTGATCCCGGCCGTGCAGAGCAGACAGAACCACATCATCCACAGGACGGGCGTACGGGCTGCCTCCTTGGGTGTGTACTGCTTGATCGCCGGCGGGTTCTTCTCCAACGCCCGCCGTATCCTGGGATCCTGAGTCGCCTTCAGCGGGTCGACGTGCGGCGGCCACCAGTTCTTCGGCGGGTCCTTGAAGAACCAGCCGGCCGACGCCACCACCAGACACAGCCCGATGCCGACCGAGGAGAGCAGGACCTTGTAGTTGCTCAGGTCGAGGACCGAGGTGAACAGGAACACGAACGGCACCGACCCGTAGGCGAAACCGCCGTTCACGAAGCCCGTCTTGCCGCCCTTGCGCTCCGGATACCACTTGCCGACCATGTTCACGCAGGTCGCATAGACAAGACCGGCGCCGATGCCGCTGCACATGCCGAAGCCGAGATAGGCGACGACCAGGTTCGGCGCGAACGCCAGCGACACGTAGCCCAGCAGCGTGCCCACCGCGCCGATCAGCATGGCCGTACGGGCGGGGAGCCGACCGCTCTCCCGCAGCTGCCCGGCCGGGAAGGCCACGGCCGCCTGGAAGAAAACCCAGACGCCCATCAGCCAGAAGATGTGCCCGCTGCTCCACAGATGCGCCTCGTGCAGCGTGTCCTCCGCCGACGTGAACGCGTACTCGGCGGAGCTGATGCCCATCATGCCCACCCAGGGCAGGATGACCATCCACTTGCGTGTGCGGCCCATCAGATCGACATCGCGTTCGCCGATCCGGTACATGCGGCCGTTGCGGTCCGTCACCTCCCTGAAAGGGACGGACGCCGATAGATCGATGGATGACATGTTCGCTCAGCACCCCTTGCGTCGAAAGCTCTGGCCAGCGCCCCCTGTCCAATGCCTTTCGTGCGCGCACGGGTCCCGGGGCCGGCCGGGGACGCGCTCCGCCGGCCGGCCCCTTCCTCGGCTACGTCATGACCCGCCCCCCAACAGTCCGGCCGCCCGCGCCCAGCGGTACTTGGCGCCGAGCACGGCCACCGGCCGTTCGGTCGTGTACGGGTACGCCACGACCCCCCGCTCGTACAGGTACTGGCAGGCCTCCTCGACCTCGACGTCCCCCGCGAGCGAGGCGACGACCGGCTTCTCGATGCCCCGCTCCCGGAACTCCGCGACCACCCGCGCGGTCAGCTCCGCGAACACCATCGGCGGGGTGACGATGGTGTGCCAGTAGCCGAGGACGAGCGCGTGGATCCGCGGGTCCTCCAGGCCCAGCCGGATCGTCGCCTCGTACGTCGACGGCGGCTCGCCGCCCGTGATGTCCACCGGGTTGCCGGCGGCGCCGAACGGCGGGATGAAGCGGCGGAACGCCTCGTCCAGGTCCGGCGGGATCTCCATCAGGGTCAGCCCGTTGTCGGTGATCGCGTCGGACAGCAGGACACCGCTGCCGCCCGCACCGGTGATGATCACGACGTTGTCGCCCTGCGGGGGCGGCAGCACCGGCAGGCCGCGCGCGTACTCCAGCATGTCGTTCAGGCCCGGCGCCCGGATGACGCCCGCCTGCCGCAGGATGTCGTCGTACACCGCGTCGTCGCCCGCGAGCGCGCCGGTGTGCGAACCGGCCGCCTTGGCACCGGCCGCCGTACGGCCCGCCTTGAGGACCACGACCGGCTTCTTCGGTACGGTCGCCCGCGCCGCCTCGACGAAGGCGCGGCCGTCCTTCAGGTCCTCCAGGTGCATCGCGATGCACTCGGTGTGCGGGTCCTCGCCGAACCAGGTCAGCAGGTCGTCCTCGTCCAGGTCCGACTTGTTGCCGAGGCCGACGATCGCCGACACACCCGTCTTCGTGGTGCGCGCGAAGCCCAGGATCGCCATGCCGATCCCGCCCGACTGGGACGTCAGCGCCACGCCGCCCTTCACGTCGTACGGAGTGCAGAACGTGGCGCACAGGTCCTGCCAGGTGGAGTAGTAGCCGTAGATGTTCGGGCCGAGCAGCCGGATGCCGTACCGCTCGCCGATCGCGACGATCTCCTCCTGGAGCTCGTGCTCACCGGTCTCCGCGAAACCGGACGGGATCAGGACGGCGTTGGGGATCTTCTTCCGGCCCACCTCCTCCAGCGCCGCTGCCACGAACTTGGCGGGGATGGCGAAGACGGCCACATCCACCTCACCGGGAACGTCCGTGACACTCTTGTACGCCTTGCGGCCCAGAATGTCATCGGCCTTGGGGTTCACCGGATGGATCTCCCCGGCGAAGCCGCCGTCCACGAGGTTGCGCATCACCGAGTTGCCGATCTTGCCCTGCTCGTTGGAGGCGCCGATCACGGCGACCGAGCGGGGCTGCATCAGCCGGCGCATGGAGGTGAGGATCTCGTCGCGGGTGTACTTCTTGCGCTCCGGCGGCTGCTTCTCCGCGAGGATGATCCGGATGTCGGCGGCGACCGCGCCTTCCGGCGTGGCGATCACCGGGTTGAGGTCCACCTCGGCGATCTCCGGGAAGTCCGCGACCAGTTGGGAGACCCGGCGGATCTGCTCGGCGACCGCCCACCGGTCCACCCCGGCCTGCCCGCGCACCCCGCGCAGCACCTCGGCCGCCTCGATGGAGTCCAGCATCGACAGCGCCTCGTCGGCGGAGACGGGCGCGAGCCGGAAGGTCACGTCCTTCAGCACCTCGACCAGCACCCCGCCGAGCCCGAAGGCGACGACCTTCCCGAAGGTGGGGTCGGTGACCGCGCCGACGATCACCTCCGTGCCCTTCGGCAGCAGTTCCTGGACCTGGACGCCCTCGATGCGCGCATCGGCGTTGTAGGCCTTGGCGTTCTCGACGATCCGGTGGAAGGCCGCCCGCACGTCCGCCGCGCCCTCCACCCCGACGACGACCCCGCCCGCGTCGGTCTTGTGCAGGATGTCCGGCGACACGATCTTCATGACCACCGCTCCGGCGAAGCGTGCCGCGTACGCCACCGCCTCGTCGACGTCGGTGGCCAGCTCCTCGCCCGGTACGGCGATCCCGTACGCGTCGGCGACCACCTTGCCCTCCGGCGCCGTGAGTGCCGTACGGCCCTTCGCGCGCACGGAGTCGAGGAGCTCGCGGACCCGCAGCTCCCGGTCCTCTGCCATCACGTCAGATCACTCCGTTCGACTTGAGCAGGCGCAACTCTTCGTCGCCGAGGCCGAGTTCGCCGATGTAGACCGCTTCGTTGTGCTCGCCGAGCAGCGGCGAACCGGTGACGTCGACCGGGGAGTCGGAGAGCTTGAGCGGGCTGCCGACGGTGACGAACTCGCCGCGCTCGGGGTGCGGGACGGTCACCACCATCTCGTTGGCGACCAGCGACTCGTCCTCGATGATCTCCTTGGTGGAGAGGATCGGCCCGCACGGGATGTTGTGGGCGTTGAGCTTCTCCAGTACCTCCCACTTGGGGAGTGTCGAGGACCACTCCTCGATCAGCTGGAACATCTTGTTGAGCTTGGGCAGGCGGGACTCCGGGGTCGCCCACTCGGGGTCGTCCGCGAGCTCCGGCCGGCCGATCAGCTGGGTGATCGGCTGCCAGCCGACGGGCTGCACGATGACGTACACGTAGTCGTTCGGGCCGCCCGGCGCGCACTTGACCGCCCAGCCGGGCTGGCCGCCGCCGGAGGCGTTGCCGGAGCGCGGCACCTCGTCGCCGAAGTCCTCGTTCGGGTACTCGGCCAGCCGGCCGTGGGCGAGCCGCTGCTGGTCGCGCAGCTTCACCCGGCACAGGTTGAGCACGGCGTGCTGCATGGCGACGTTGACACGCTGGCCGCGGCCGGTGTGCTCCCGCTGGAAGAGTGCCGCCAGTATTCCGGCTACTGCATGCACTCCGGTGCCCGAGTCACCGATCTGCGCGCCCGTGGCCAGCGGCGGCCCGTCCTCGAAGCCGGTGGTGGCCATCGACCCGCCCATCGCCTGGGCGACGACCTCGTACGCCTTGAAGTTGGTGTACGGGCCGTCCCCGAACCCCTTGATGGAGGCGTAGACGATCCGGGGGTTGATCTCCTTGATGCGGTCCCAGGTGAACCCCATCCGGTCGACCGCGCCGGGACCGAAGTTCTCCACCATCACGTCCGAGCGGCGGATCAGCTCGGTGAGGAGTTCCTTGCCGCGCTCGGTCTTGGTGTTGAGGGTGATGCTCCGCTTGTTGCAGTTGAGCATCGTGAAGTAGAGGGAGTCGACGTCCGGGAGGTCGCGCAGCTGCTTGCGCGTGATGTCACCGGTCGGCGCCTCCAGCTTGACCACGTCCGCGCCGAGCCAGGCGAGCAGCTGGGTGGCGGAGGGGCCCGACTGGACGTGGGTCATGTCGAGGACGCGAATGCCCTCAAGTGCCTTGGCGGTCATGGGCGTTCCACCTCACTTGTACATGGTCTGGTTCATGGTTCCGGGGGCGTACGCGTCCGGGTCGACCCAGACGTTGATCAGCGACGGCCTGCCCGACTCCCGGGCCCGGCGCAGGGCGGGGCCGATGTCGGCGGGGTCGCGGACCTCCTCGCCGTAACCGCCCAGCATCTGGGCGAACTTGTCGTAGTGGACGTCGCCGAGGGTGTTGCCGACCCGCTCGCGCTCCTTGCCGTACTTGGCGGCCTGGCCGTAACGGATCTGGTTCATCGAGGAGTTGTTGCCGACGATCCCGACGAAGGGGAGGTCGTAGCGGACCAGGGTCTCGAAGTCCCAGCCGGTGAGCGAGAAGGCGCCGTCGCCGAAGAGGGCGACCACCTCCTTGTCGGGGCGGGCCTGCTTGGCGGCGAGCACGAAGGGGACGCCGACGCCGAGGGTGCCGAGCGGGCCGGGGTCCATCCAGTGACCAGGCGACTTGGGCTGCACGACCTGACCGGAGAAGGTGACGATGTCGCCGCCGTCGCCGATGTAGATCGAGTCCTCGGTGAGGAAGTCGTTGATCTCGCTGACCAGGCGGTACGGGTGGATGGGCGAGGCGTCCGACCGCAGGCTGGGCAGCCGCTTCTCCAGCGCGGTCTGCTCGGCGGCCCGCAGCTCGTCGAGCCACTCCTTGCGCTGGGAGGCCCCGCCGTTGACGCGCCCCGAGGCCGCCTCGGTCACGGACTTCAGGACCAGCCCCGCGTCCCCGACGATCCCGAGGTCGATGTCCCGGTTCTTGCCGACCGTGCGGTAGTCGAGGTCGATCTGGACGACGGTCGCGGTGGGGGAGAGGCGCTTGCCGTAGCCCATGCGGAAGTCGAAGGGCGTGCCGACGATCACGATGACGTCGGCGTTGGAGAACGCGTACCGGCGGGACAGCTGGAAGTGGTGCGGGTCGCCGGGCGGCAGGGTGCCGCGGCCCGCGCCGTTCATGTACGCCGGGATGTTGAGGGTCCGTACCAGCTCGATGGCGTCCGCGGTGCCGCGGGTCGTCCAGACCTGGCTGCCGAGCAGGATGGCCGGCTTCTCGGCGTGCACGAGCAGGTCGGCCAGCTTCTCGATCGCCTCGGGGTCGCCGGCCGAGCGGGTGGAGGCCCGGTAGGCGCCCGCCTTGGGTATGCGGGCCTTCGCGGCCGGGACCTTGGCGTCGAGGACGTCCCGGGGTATCTCCAGGAACGAGGGGCCGGGCGCGCCGTGGTAGCACTCCCGGAACGCCATGGAGACCATGTCGGCGGCGCGCGCGGTGTCCGGGACGGTTGCCGCGAACTTGGTGATCGGCGTCATCATGTCCACGTGCGGCAGGTCCTGCAGGGACCCCATCTTGTGCTGGGTGAGCGCGCCCTGGCCGCCGATCAGCAGCATCGGGGACTCCGCGCGGAAGGCGTTGGCGACCCCGGTGACGGCGTCGGTCGTACCCGGCCCCGCGGTGACGACCGCGCAGCCCGGCTTGCCGGTGATGCGCGCGTAGCCGTCGGCGGCGTGGGCGGCCACCTGCTCGTGACGGACGTCGACGACTTCTATGCCCTCGTCGACGCAGCCGTCGTAGATGTCGATGATGTGGCCGCCGCACAGGGTGTAGATGCGGTCGACCCCCTCGGCCTTCAGCGCCTTGGCAACGAGATGACCACCGGAAATCACGTCCTGGGTGTCGTCGGGCATGGCGAAGTCCTGTCCCTTCGTAGGGGGTTGGAACGCTCTCTCGTACATTGCATACAGTCGACGAATACTGTATGAACCTTGTTATCCCGCATCCGGTGGGTGGTGTCCAGGGGGCGTGCGGCACTTTTAAGACAGGAGCCGAAATGGACCTGTACGAACACCAGGCAAGGGAACTCTTCGAAGATCACGGCATCGTGGTGCCGAGGGCGGAGGTCACCGACTCGCCCAAGGAGGCCCGGGAGATCGCCCGCCGGCTCGGCGGCAGGGTCGTCGTGAAGGCGCAGGTCAAGACCGGTGGCCGGGGCAAGGCGGGCGGCGTGAAGCTCGCCGCCGACCCGGCCGCGGCGGAGCTCACGGCACGTCAGATTCTCGGCATGGACATCAAGGGGCACACGGTCGGCAAGGTGATGCTGGCCCAACCCGTCGACATCGACAGCGAGTTCTACGTCTCCTACGTCCTCGACCGGGCGGCCGGCGGCTTCCTCGCGATCGCCTCCGCCGAGGGCGGCATGGAGATCGAGGAGGTGGCCGCGACCCGGCCGGAGGCGGTGGCCCGGGTCCGCATCGACCCCGCGGTCGGCGTCACCTCCGCCAAGGCCCAGGAGATCGCCGCGGCCGCCGGACTGCCGCCGCAGACCGTCGACGTCCTCGTACGGCTCTGGCAGGTCCTGGTCCGTGAGGACGCGCTGCTCGTCGAGGTGAACCCGCTCGTGCGCACCGAAGAGGGCCGGATCCTGGCCCTCGACGGCAAGGTCACCCTTGACGACAACGCCCGCTTCCGGCAGTCCCGTTGGGGCGCGGAGGAGGGCGAGCACCCCGACCCGCTGGAGGCGGCGGCCGCCGCGAAGGGGCTCAACTACGTCAAGCTCGACGGCGAGGTCGGCATCATCGGCAACGGCGCGGGCCTGGTGATGTCCACCCTGGACGTGGTGGCCGGCTGCGGCGCACGGCCCGCCAACTTCCTGGACATCGGCGGCGGCGCGTCCGCCCAGATCATGGCCGACGGACTCTCGGTGATCCTGTCCGACCCGTCGGTGAAGTCGGTCTTCGTCAACGTCTTCGGCGGGATCACGGCGTGCGACACGGTCGCCGACGGCATCGTCCGCGCCCTGGAGACCGTCCGGCTGACCAAGCCGCTGGTGGTCCGCCTCGACGGCAACAACGCGGCCCGCGGCCGGGCGATCCTCGACGGCCGCGCGCACCCCCTGGTCGAACAGGCCACCACCATGGACGGCGCCGCCCGCCGCGCCGCCGAACTCGCCACCACCGCCTGAGGAGTTCTGTCATGGCGATCTACCTCACCAAGGAGAGCAAGGTCCTCGTCCAGGGCATGACCGGTGGCGAGGGCATGAAGCACACCCGGCGGATGCTCGCCGCCGGGACCGACGTCGTCGGCGGGGTCAACCCGCGCAAGGCCGGCCAGACCGTCGACTTCGACGTCCCCCAGGGCCTTGAGGGCCTGGCAGGTGCCCCCAGTACCGTCCCGGTCTTCGGCACCGTCGCCGAGGGCATGGCGGCCACCGGCGCCGACGTCACCGTCGTCTTCGTGCCGCCCGCCTTCGCCAAGGCGGCGGTGCTGGAGGCGGCCGACGCCGGCATCGGCCTCGCGGTGGTGATCACCGAGGGCATACCGGTCCACGACTCGGTGGCCTTCACGTCGTACGCCAAGCGGAACGGCACCCGGATCATCGGGCCCAACTGCCCGGGCCTGATCACCCCCGGCCAGTCCAACGCGGGCATCATCCCCGCCGACATCACCAAGCCCGGCCGCATCGGTCTCGTCTCCAAGTCGGGCACGCTGACCTACCAACTCATGTACGAACTGCGGGACATCGGCTTCTCCACCTGCGTGGGCATCGGCGGCGACCCGGTCGTCGGAACGAGCCACATCGACTGCCTGGCCGCCTTCCAGGAGGACCCCGACACCGAACTCGTCGTCCTCATCGGGGAGATCGGCGGCGACGCGGAGGAGCGGGCCGCCGCCTACATCCGGGAGCACGTCACCAAGCCGGTCGTCGGCTACATCGCAGGGTTCACCGCACCCGAGGGCCGCACCATGGGCCACGCGGGCGCCATCGTCTCCGGTTCGGCCGGCACCGCGCGGGCCAAGCAGGAGGCGCTGGAGGCGGTCGGGGTGCGGGTGGGGAGCACGCCGACCGAGACCGCCCGGCTGGTGCTCGAGCTCCTGGAAGCCGGGGGTTGATCATGGTCCTTGTCTGCAAGCCCGGCACCGGCTGGGACGACGCCTGGGCGCGCTGTCTCGCCCTCGCCCCCGAGGCCTTCCGGGACGACCGCGTCCTCAACCTCTGGGCCGCCGCGTGGCGGCCCGACGGCCGCCCGCTGCCCGCGACCAGCCCCGTCGACGGCAGCCCGATCGCCGGTGCCCCGCGCCTGGACCGGGACACCGCCCGCAGGGCCGTCCGCGCCTGCCTCGACCAGCACCGCGCGTGGCGGCACGTACCGCTGGAGGAACGCCGGGCCAGGGTGGCCGCCACCCTGGACGCCCTGACCGAACACCGCGAACTCCTCGCCCTGCTGCTCGTCTGGGAGATCGGCAAGCCCTGGCGGCTGGCCCAGGCGGACGTGGACCGGGCGATCGACGGGGTGCGCTGGTACGTCGACGGCATCGGGCCGATGCTCGCGGGGCGGGGCCCACTGGACGGGCCGGTGTCCAACATCGCCAGCTGGAACTACCCGATGAGCGTGCTCGTTCACGCGGTACTGGTCCAGGCTCTGGCGGGCAACGCGGTGGTGGCGAAGACCCCGACCGACGGCGGAGTCGCCTGTCTCACCCTGGCCTGCGCACTGGCCGCCCGGGAGGGCCTGCCGGTGACGCTGCTCAGCGGCAGCGGGGGCGAGCTGTCGGAGGCGCTGGTCCGGGCGCCCGAGATCGGCTGCGTCTCCTTCGTCGGCGGCCGGGACACGGGGGCGGCGGTGGCCACGGCCGTCACCGACCTCGGCAAGCGGCACGTACTCGAACAGGAGGGACTCAACACCTGGGGCATCTGGAACTTCACCGACTGGGCCGCGTTCACCGCCGTCGTCCCCAAGCTCTTCGACTACGGCAAGCAGCGCTGCACCGCGTACCCGCGCTTCGTCGTCCAGCGCGAGCTGTTCGACGAGTTCCTCACGGCCTACCTCCCGGCGGTGCGCCGGCTCCGGATCGGCCACCCGCTCGCGGTCGCCGACCCCGTCGACCCGCTCCCCGAGCTGGACTTCGGCCCGTTGATCAACGCGGCGAAGGCCAAGGACCTGACCGACCAGGTGGCCGAGGCGGTCGACCGCGGCGCCGTCCCTCTGCACCGCGGCAGCCCGGCCGACGCCCGCTTCCTGCCCGGCCAGGACACGTCGTCGTACGTCCACCCGGTCACCCTCCTCAACCCACCCCCGTCCTCACCCCTCCACCACGCGGAACCCTTCGGCCCGGTCGACACGATCGTCCTGGTCGACACCGAGGCCGAACTGCTGGCCGCGATGAACGCCTCCAACGGCGCGCTGGTCGCCACGCTCTCCACCGACGACGAGGCCACCTTCGCGCGCCTGGCCCCACAGATCCGCGCCTTCAAGGTCGGCCACGGAAAGCCACGCTCCCGCGGCGACCGCGACGAGCTCTTCGGCGGCTTCGGCGCGTCCTGGCGGGGCGCCTTCGTCGGCGGGGAGCTGCTGGTACGGGCGGTGACCCGGGGCCCGGCGGGGGAGCGGCTGCCGGGGAACTTCCCGGAGTACCAGCTCATGCCCTGACGGCACCGAGCACAGGGACGATGACCTCCTCGGCGAGCCTGCGGACCACCCCCTGCGGATAGGGGCGCGGCAGGCTCAGCACGATGTGGTCCATCCCGGCGTGGACCAGGGCGGTGACCGTGGCACGGGTCGCCGCCGGGTCGTCGTACGACACCAGGACCTGGACCGAGCGGACGATCTCCGCCGGATCCCGGCCCAGGTCGACGCAGTGCGCGTCCAGCACCCGGGCGCGTTCGCCGACGAACTCCACGGTGTTGTGCGGCGGCCCGGGCACGTTCCAGACGTCGGCGTGCTCGGCGGCCAGCCGCAGCAGGCGGTTGCCCCAGCCGCCGATCAGCAGCGGGGGACCCGGGTGCTGCACCGGCCCGGGTTCGTTCCGCGTCCCCGTGAGCCGGTAGTACTCGCCCTCGAAGTCGAAGACGTCCCGGGTCCACATCAGCTTCAGGATCCGTACCGTCTCCGCGAGCCGGGCGATGCCCTCGGCGGGCGGCACGAGCGTGAGGCCGTACGCCGCGTACTCCGCGACCGCCGGATTCTCGCCCGGGATCCCGCCGGCCCCGGGCGGCTGGTGCGTCCCGCCGACGCCCAGCCCCAGCACCAGCCGGCCGCCCGAGACCACGTCCACGGTGGACGCCATCTTGCCGAGGAGCGCGGGCGGCCGGATCCGGTTGCTGGTCACCAGCAGCCCGAGGCGCAGCCGCTCGGTCTGCGCGGCCAGCGCGGCGAGCAGTGTCCAGCCCTCGTGGACGGCTCCGTCCTTCGGCCCCGCCACGGGCAGCAGATGGTCCCAGAGCCAGGCGTCCGAGATCTCGGGTATCGCGTCGGCTTCCTGCCAGACGCGGCGGATGTCGTCGTAGGGGACGTGCATGGGTGTCGTCTTGATGCCGAAACGCACGGTCGTCGTCATGGCCGTCAGCGTATTAGATCGTCAGCTCTACTGACGATCAGTTTTGGATATCATCCACGACATGGTCAGTGATCCCCTCGAATCCCGGCTGGGCTACCTGCTCAAGCACGTCCAGGCCGAGCTGTCGCGGACATCGGCCGAGGTGCTCGCGCCGTACGGCATGGACGGGCATGAACTGGCGGTGCTGGTCGTCCTCGCCGGGGCCGAACCGCTGTCGCAGATCGAGGTGGCAGGGCGGCTGGGGGTGGACCGCACGACGATGGTGGCGCTCCTCGACGGGCTGGAGCGGCGCGGGCTGGTCGAGCGCCGGCGGAGCCCGCAGGACCGGCGGCGCAACATCGTCGAACTGACCGATGCCGGGCGCGAGCGGATGGGGCGGGCCGAGGTGGCCCGACTGGCGGCCGAGCGGCGGTTTCTCGCGCCGCTGGACGATCAGACGGCCGCGACGCTGGTCCGGGCTCTGCGTGCGCTGCTGCCCGAGCGGTAGCGAGCTGGGCACGCACGGTGAGGGGGCGCCCACCTGCGGATATGCCGACGGAAACGCAGGTGAAAGGCACTCCGAAAGCTTGGTATTGTTGTCCATGTCGCCGCGGGGAACACCCCCGGTCAGGCGGCAGACACCTAGTCCGGGTGGCGGAATGGCAGACGCGCTAGCTTGAGGTGCTAGTGCCCTTTATCGGGCGTGGGGGTTCAAGTCCCCCCTCGGACACTCGCTATAGCGATACGCGGACGAAGGCCTCGACCTAACGGTTGTGGCCTTACCTGCGTGTGCGTAACTGATCGTGATCCCGAGGGCTTCGTAGAGTGGGCCTTTTTCTCTGCGTCGACGGTCTGCATGCGTTGTGCGATGTCTCCGAGTCTCTCAGTGATCTCCCGGATCTGGTCGGCGCTGAGCTGCCGCGCTGGCTTGGGCGAGGGCGGTGAGGGTGGCGGCGAGCCGGTCGGGGGCGAAGGCTTTCGCGATCCATCGGTCCAGAGCCCGGCACACCACGTCCTCCCGGAGGTAGACGGTCCGGGGGTGATCCAGGCCGGGGTGGAGGGACTGTTCCTGTTCCTTGAACTCGCAGCGGTAGTAGACGGTGTTGCGGATCGTCGCGGGCTGCGTCTTTCGGCCGCACGTCTCGCATCGCACCCGCCCGGGCAGTGCGTACGTCGGTTGCCCCTGCGGTTGTCGTCCGGGGCGTTCGAGGCGCTGCGGCGTGCGGGCACACTGCTGGCGGATCTTCTTGACGGTGTCGAAGAGCTGGGTGGTGACGATCGCCTCGTGAGCGGCGTCGTTGGACCGTACCCACTGTTCAGCCGGGTTGTGTGTCATGCGGGTGCGGTGGCCGAGGGTGACGTCGTCGACGTCGTAGAGGTGTTCCTCCTTGCGCTGCTTGTTCCAGATCTCATAGCCGGTGTAGCGGGGGTTGATGAGGATCGCTCTGACGGCTCCGGCCTGCCATGCGGTCTTCTTGCGGTGGGGGCTGCGGTGGGGTCGGGTTCCAGGCGGTGGATCCGCTGTCCCGTCGCGGCCCGCAGGGGCGGTATCAAGTCGATCCGCGGGTTCCATCTGCGGGTCTACAGCGAAAGCGGCACCAAATTGGGCGACTTCGACCTGGGCAGCAACGCCGATGAAGGTCATTACGACGAACGTACCCATACCTACTATTCGTCGAACGGGTGCTCCTCCTGAACCGCCTGCCGCTGTCTGACCTGAGGCTGTAATTCGGGACAGGGGCGGATGCGTACCGTGAAGGCGTGTCCGCCCGTGTCCCTGTCCGAAAGGCACGTTCCTTGTCCTCGACGCTCTATCGAGTGCGTGAATCCTTTCCCGACGCGCCGGGCGCGTTGACGCGGGCGCGGGCGATCATGCGCGACCTGGCCGAGTGGACTGCCCCTCCGTGGCCCCGAGTGAACGACATCACGACCGCGGAGCAATTTGCGTACGCACTCGGCACCTTCGCCACCGCCCGGTTCGGTGCGGACCGCGAACCCCACGGCGTGCCGTTTCTGAACGAACTGCGGCGCCGCGGTGTCGTCACCCTCGATGCGGAGCAGTTGAAGTCCTACATCTCAGGCGACGTGCGGCTCCGCCCCGACCTGGTCGATCTCTGGCCCCTTCCCGAAGGAGTGAGCCTCGTTCTGGCCACGACCCCGCCCTTCGGCGCCCCCGGCAGTGAGCCCGAGGACGACGCTACCGAAGACGAACTGGACCGGATGGTCTCCGTGCTCGGGCCGCTGTCCCTGGACGTCAGATGGGACTGCGCCTGGCGCGGTCTGCCCGAGTTCAAGGACTGCGGTGTGCTGCTCTGCCTGAACAGCGTCTGGGTGTCGCAGCACGTCGAGCCGTCCCCGGGCGAGTTCGGTGTCTGGGTCTCCCTCGGCCCCCGCGTCGCCTGGACGCCTGAGGGCCAAACCTGGGTGGGCGACTCCGGACTCCCACTGGGCGAACCCCAAACGGGCTGGTGACCCGGACGTCCGGATCCTCCGGCGATCAAGCAGCGCTACTCCTACGGAACCGCCCGCCTCCGCTCGACATCAGGCGGCAATCCGAGACAGGGCGATCTGCGGCTCAAAGGAGCCCGTTCGACAGCGCGGGATGTCGATCTCGACCGGGCTGCCATCGGTGAGCACGGACAGGCTCCCTGTGCGTCGGTCACCCGTCAGGATCGAGCACGACCGGAAGCTCCGCGAGGCCGCGGAAGGCCGGGAAGGGAACCTCCAGCCACCGTGTTTCGGCGCGAGGGTCGGCCAAGGTCATCCTCGGGAACCGGTCGAACAGGGCGGTGAGCGTCAGCTGCATCTCCAGCCGGGCCAGCGGGGCTCCCAGGCAGTAGTGGCTGCCGTGCCCGAACCCCAGATGCGCGTCCTGCGCGTTGCCCGGACGCATCACGTTCAACTCGTCCGGGGCGTCGAACTTCAGCGGATCGCGGTTGGCCGAACTGAGCGCGACCTGGACCAGGGCGCCCTTGGGAATCCGGGTCCCGCCGTACTCCACGTCCTCGGTCGCGTAGCGGAACGTCGCGCTCTCCACGGAGCCGTCGTAGCGCACCAGTTCCTCGACCGCGGCACGCATCAGCTCCCCGTTCTCCCGCACGGCGCGCAGCTGTCCGGGATGGGACAGGAGGTGATGCACGGCGTTGCCGATCAGGTACGCGGTCGTCTTGTGACCCGCGAACATCAGCAGGAACGCCGTGGAGACCAGCTCGTTCTCGGTCAGGCCGCCGTCATCGTCCCGGACCGCGGTGAGCGCGCTCAGGAGATCGTCACCCGGACGCTTCCGCTTGGCGGCGATGAGATCCGAGAAGTACGCGTGCAGTTCCTCCTCCGCCTTCTGCTGGGCCTTCTTGGCCTCCTCGTCGAAGCCGTTCTGCGCCACCGCGGAGGACAGATTCTGCAGCCGCGACCGTTCCTGGGGCGGTACACCGAGCAGATCGCAGATCACGATGATCGGTAGCGGGAACGCGAAGACCGGCAACAGGTCGAAGGGCTCCCGGGGCGGGCACTCGTCGAGCAGGCCCCGGACGATGTCCTGGATCTTCGGCCGGAGAGCCTCCACCCGCCGTGGGGTGAACGCGGAGCTGACCAGCTTGCGCAGCCGGGTGTGCTTGGGTGCGTCGGAGTTGAGCATGTTGTCGTCCAGCGCGACGGACGAGTCACCGAAGATCCTCCGGTAGGCGTCCATGGCCCCGTACATGTCCTTGCTCAACCGCGGATCCGCCAGGGCGGCCCGCGCGTCCTCGTACCGGGTGATCAGGTACGTCTCGTTGCCGTGTGGCGGTCTCATGGGGCAGACCGGGGCCGCGCCGCGGAGATGGGCGTAGACCGTATGGGGGTCCCGCCGGAACTCCGGGGTGCAGCGTTCAGCCGCGGTGACGGCCTCTTGCGTGGTGGTCACGGACGACTCCTGAGGTCGAAGAGAGCCTCGGCGTTGCCACCGAGGACGAGCTGCTGCGACGCCCTGTCGACCGGCAGCTTCTCGATCATGCGGATCTGCTCCTCCAGCGGCACGGCCAGCGGTGGTGAGTCGGTACCGAACAGCATCCGCTCGGGACCCAGCACCTCCGCGTTCAGGCTCAGATGCGCCGAACTGAACGGGCTCGTGTCGACGTACATGCGCTGCAGGGCCGCTGCCGGGTCGACCGCCGGTCCCTGGGCAGCCGACTTGGTCGGGGCCGCCTCGGGCCGGCCGGAGGGCGGTGCGCCCCCGGCCCAGTGCCGGGGTAGACCACTACGTGGAGATCGGCTTCGCCGGCTTCGCGGACATCGTGGACGCGGTCGGCGGCGTCACGA
>NZ_JBEOYD010000039.1:0-95783 GCF_040296885.1 Streptomyces sp. NPDC001980
TCGAACTCGTCCGCGTCATACAGAAACCCACCATGACGCGTGTACGACGCACCCGTACGATCCGGATCCGGGTCATACAGACCATCCACATCCCAACCCCGGCCGACCGGAAACTCCCCCACCGCATCCACACCCTCGGCCACCAGCCGCCACAGACCCTCCGGCGACGCCACCCCACCCGGAAAACGGCACCCCATCCCCACGATCGCAATCGGCTCGTCCGAGGAGGCCACAGCCGCACGCACGGCGGCGGAGGCCGGGGGTGTGATCCGGTCGAGGAGGTGACCGGCGAGGGCCGCGGGCGACGGGTGGTCGAAGACGGCGGTGGCGGGCAGCCGCAGGCCGGTGCGGGAGCCGATGCGGTTGCGCAGTTCGACTCCGCCGAGGGAGTCGAGGCCGATGTCCTTGAACGCCCGGTCGGGCGTGACGCCGGTGCGGTCCGCGTGCCCGAGCACCTCGGCGACGACGGTGCGGACCAGGTCGAGCACCGCGTCCCGCCGCTCCTCCACAGGGAGTTGGGCCATGCGGTCACGCCAGGCGGTGTCGCCGCCGTTCGGGGCGTCCGCCGCGGTGACGGTGCGGCGCGCGGGGGGCGGGGCCGCGGGGCCGGCCGGGCCGCGCAGGACCGCGGGCATCGGATCCGTTCCGGTGCGCGGCCCGGCCGGGTTCAGGAGCGCCGGTACGAGCAGGGCGTGGCGCCCGTCGGCCAGCGCGCGGTCGAACAGGGCGAGGCCCTGCGCGGGGGTGAGCGGTGCGAAGCCGGCTCGGGTCCAGCGGGCCAGGTCCGCCGCGCCGAGCGATCCGCCCATGCCGGCGGCGGTGTCCCACAGGCCCCAGGCGAGGGAGAGGGCGGGCAGCCCGTTGGCGCGACGGTGCGCGGCCAGCGCGTCGAGCCCGGTGTTGGCGGCGGCGTAGTTGGCCTGTCCTGCGGTGCCGACGACGCCGGAGACGGAGGAGAACAGCACGAACGCGGTCAGCGGAAGGTCCCGGGTCAGCTCGTGGAGGTGCCGGGCGGCGTCGGTCTTGGGCCGCATGACCGCGCGGAGCCGGTCCTCGGTGAGGGACTCCACGGTCGCGTCGTCGAGGACGCCCGCGGTATGGACGACGGCGGTCAGCGGGTGCTCGGCGGGCGCGTGTGCCAACACGGACGCGAGGGCCTCGGGGTCGGCGGCATCGGCGGCGATCACGGTCACTTCGGCGCCCAGCGCGGTGAGTTCCGCCGCCAGGTTGCGGGCGCCCGGCGCGTCCGGCCCGCGCCGGCCGGCCAGGAGCAGCCGGCGTACGCCGTGCGCGGTCACGAGGTGCCGGGCCAGGAAGGCTCCGAGCCCGCCGGTACCGCCCGTGACGAGCACGGTTCCCTCGGCGTGGAACAGTGTGCCGACCCCCGTCACCGCTTCGGCGTCCGTACCGGCCTCGGCCTCTGCCACCGACTCGACACGCACGAGGCGCGGCACATGGAACCGCCCCTCGCGGACCGCGACCTGGTCCTCCCCGAGGGCCAGCGCGGCTGTCAGGGCGGTGTCGTCGGCCGGGTCGTCCAGGTCGATCAGGGTCAGCCGGCCCGGGTGCTCGGACTGCGCCGAGCGGATCAGGCCCCACACGGGTGCCGAGGCCAGGCCGGGCACGTCCTCGTCGGGCAGCGCGGCGACGGCGCGGGTGGTGACCACGGCGAGGCGCGCGTCGGCGAGCCGCTCGTCGGCCAGCCACTGCTGCACCAGCCGTAGAGTCCGTACCGTCGCCTCGGCGGTGGGACCCTCGCCCGCCAGGCCGTCCCTCTCCTGCGCGCCGATGCGGGCGACGGCGACCTCGGTGTCGTAGGCAGGGGCCAAGTCCTGGGCGTCTTCAGGCAGTTCGACCCAGTCGACGGTGGCTTTGGGGGCGGGGACGGTGGGCCAGCGCAGTGCGTGGAGCGGCTCCCCGGTGCCGTCGGCGGTCGGGTGGGCGAGCCGGTCCCGGTCGACCGGGCGCAGTGCCAGCGACGCCACGGCCGCGACGGGTTCGCCGGTGGCGTCGGCGAGGGTGAGCGCGGTGGTGCCGGTGGCTGTGTCGGTGGAGATGCGCGCCCGCAGCGCGGTGGCGCCGGCGGCATGCACGGCCAGTCCGCTCCAAGCGAAGGGCAGTTGGATCTCGCCCGGCTCCGTGTCCTGCGCCGCGTGCAGGACGAGGGGGTGGAGCACGGCGTCGAACAGGGCCGGGTGAAGGGCGAAGGCAGCGGCGGCCGCAGCTTGGTCGTCGGGGAGCCGTACCTCCGCGTACAGGTCGCCGTCGGCGCCGCGCCACAGGGCCCGCAGGCAGCGGAAGGCGGGCCCGTAGTCGTATCCGGCGGCGGCGAGACGGTCGTAGACGTCCGTGAGGAGTTCGGGCCGGGCGCCGGCGGGCGGCCAGGGGCGCAGTGCCGTGGCCGGGTCGGCGGACGCAGACGTCGGGTCGAGGGTGCCCGAGGCATGCCGGGTCCACTCGTGCGGTGCGTCGTCGCCGGTGTCGGGGCGGGCGTGCACGGTGAACGGGCGGGTGCCGTCGGCGTCCGGTGCGCCGACGGCGATCTGCACCTGAGCCGCCTGCCGGTCCGTCAGGGCGAGCGGTGCCTCCAGGGTCAGGTCCGCCACGTACGGCGTCCGGGTGCGGTCGCCGGCCGCGACGGCCAGTTCCAGGAAGGCGGTGGCCGGGACGAGGACGGAGCCACCGACGGCGTGGTGGGCGAGCCATGGCTGGTCGGCCAGGGACAGCCGGCCGGTGAGGACGGACTCGTCGCGTCCCGCCATGTCGACCGCGGCGCCGAGCAGCGGGTGCGCGGAGACGTCCAGGCCTAGGCGGCGCGGGTCGCCGTCGGGCCGCGGCGCCAGCCAGAAGTGCGCGCGGCGGAAGGCGTAGGTGGGCAGGTCGACGGTCGTGGCACCGGGGAAGAAGGAGGCGGGGTCGAGTCGGCCGCCGGCGGCGTGGGCGATGCCCAGCCCGTGGACGAGCGTGTCCGCCTCGGGACGGCCCGCACGGAGCAGCGCCGCGACGGTGACGGGGTGGACGTTTCGTTCGGCCCGGTCGGTGAGGCAGCGGTCGGCGAGGGCGGACAGGACGGCGTCGGGGCCACACTCGACGAACACGGTCGCGCCGTCGTCGTGAAGGGTGCCGACGGCGTCGGCGAAGCGTACGGCCCGGCGGATCTGGCTCGTCCAGTACTCCGGCGAACGCAGTTCGTCCTCGCCGGCGAGCCGTCCGGTGACGGTGGACACGAGAGGGATGACCGGTGTGTGGTACGTCAGGGCGGCGGCCGTCCGGCGGAACTCCTCCAGCACCTCGTCCATGTGCGGGGAGTGGAAGGCATGGCTGACGGTGAGCCGGCGCTGCCTGCGACCGCGGGCCGCCCACTCCTCCGCGACTTCGGTCACGGCGTCGGCGTCGCCGGAAATCACCACGGAGTCGGGGGAGTTGACCGCGGCGATCGCCACCCGGTGCTCGCGGCCCGCCAGGGCGGCCGTCATCTCCTCCTCGCTCGCCTGGACGGCGACCATGACGCCGTCCCCCCGCGCGGCCTGCATCAGGCGGCCGCGAGCGGCGACCAAGCGGGCCGCGTCCGCCGCCGACCACAGGCCCGCGACGTGCGCGGCGGCCAGCTCGCCGACGGAGTGGCCGGCGACGGCGTCCGGGGTCATGCCGTGATGCTCCAGTAGCCGGTACAGGGCGACCTCGAAGGCGAACAGGGCGGGTTGGGCGTAACGGGTGCTGTGCAGCAGACGTGCTCCGGCCTCGGCACCGTCTCCTTCCGCACCTTCCTCCTGTGCGAACATCACCGCCCGCAGCGGCCTGTCCAGATACGGGTCCAGTTCGGCGCAGACCGCATCCAGGGCCTGCGCGAAGACCGGGAACGCCGCGTACAGCTCGCGGCCCATGCCGACGCGCTGTGCGCCCTGCCCGGTGAAGAGCATCGCCGTGTGCCCGGCGCGGGCCGCGTCGCCGCGGGCCAGGCGGGGATGGTCCTCGCCACGAGCGAGGGCGTCGAGGCCGGCGAGCAGGTCGACGGTGCGGGTGCCGGTGATCACTGCCCGCTCCTCGAAGGCGGTACGGGTCGTCGCCAGGGAGAGGCCGATGTCGGCGGAGCCGGGCCCGGTGTGCTCGCGCAGGTGATCGCGCAGCCGCTCCGCCTGGGCGCGCAGCGCCTCGGGGTCCCTCCCGGAGACCACCCAGGGCACCGGTGTGGTCGCCTCTGCGGCCGGCGGGACCGGGTCGGGGTCGCCCTCCTCGACGATCAGATGGGCGTTGGTGCCGCTGATGCCGAACGACGACACCGCGGCCCGGCGCGGGCGGCCCGTCTCGGGCCATGCCCTGGCGTCGGTGAGCAGTTCGGCGGCACCGGAGGACCAGTCGACGTGCGAGGTGGGCACGTCCACGTGCAGGGTGCGCGGCAGGATGCCGTGCCGCATCGCCTGCACCATCTTCATCAGGCCCGCCACGCCCGCGGCGGCCTGTGTGTGCCCGATGTTCGACTTCAGCGAGCCCAGGAAGACCGGCGCGGCGCCGTCCCGCCCCTGTCCGTAGGTGGCGAGGACGGCCTCGGCCTCGATGGGGTCGCCGAGGGTGGTGCCGGTCCCGTGCGCCTCGACGGCGTCGACGTCGCCGGTGTGCAGGCGGGCGTCGGCGAGGGCCTGGCGGATCACCCGCTCCTGGGACAGGCCGTTGGGCGCGGTCAGGCCGTTGGAGGCGCCGTCCTGGTTGACGGCCGTACCGCGGATGATGCCCAGGACTCGGTGTCCGTGCAGACGGGCGTCCGACAGCCGCTCGACGAGCAGCAGCCCCACGCCCTCCGCCCACGACGTACCGTCGGCGGACGCGGCGAAGGACTTGCTGCGGCCGTCGGCGGCCAGGCCGCGCTGGCGGGAGAACTCCACGAACATCCCCGGCCCCGACATCACGGCCACGCCGCCCGCCAAGGCGAGTGAGGACTCCCCTGAGCGCAGCGAGCGCACCGCCATGTGCAGGGCCACGAGGGACGAGGAGCACGCGGTGTCGACGGTGACGGCCGGGCCGGTCAGGCCGAGCTGGTAGGCGATGCGCCCGGACATCACACTGGCGGTGCTGCCGGTCAGGACGTGGCCCTCCACACCGTGGCCGGTGTCGTCCATACGGGGGCCGTAGTCGAGCGCGGTGCCGCCGACGAACACGCCGGTACGGCTGCCGTGCAGGGAGCGCGGATCCAGTCCCGCGCGCTCGACGGCCTCCCAGGCGGTCTCCAGCAGCAGTCGCTGCTGCGGGTCCATGCCGAGGGCTTCGCGCGGCGAGATGCCGAAGAACGCCGCGTCGAACTCGCCCGCGTCGTGCAGGAATCCGCCGCGGTCGACGTAGCTGCCACCGGGTCGGTCGGGGTCGGGGTGGTACAGGTGCGGGTCCCAGCCGCGGTCGGTGGGGAACGCGGAGATCGCGTCCGCTCCGTCGGCGACCAGCCGCCACAGGTCCTCGGGCGAGGCGACCCCGCCGGGATAGCGGCAGGCCATGGCGATGATCGCGACGGGCTCGTCGTCATCGTGCCGGACGGCCACGGCGCCGTAGGGGTCATGGTCGCCGTCGGTCTCGCCTCCGCCCAACAGCCCGAGCAGATGGTCGAGGACGGCACCGGGCGTGGGCCGGTCGAAGAGCAGGCCGCTGGGCAGCCGCAGTCCGGTCGCTCCGGCCAGTGCGTCGCGCAGTTCGACGGCCATCAGCGAGTCGAAGCCGAGGTCCTTGAAGGTGGCGTCCAGGCCGATCCGCCGATCCATGTCGTCGCCCGGCTCGTGACCCAGAACCGCGGCGATGTGCGCGCGCACGGTGTCGGTGAGTGTGCGGCGGCGCTGGCGCTCGGGCAGGGCCGCCAGGCGTGCGCGGAGTCCGCCCGTCGCGTCGGCGGGCGCGGTGTCTCGCCGAGGTGCGTCGGAAGAACGTTCCGGCAGCGGTACGGGTCGCCGGACGGCGCCGTCGATCCAGTGGCGGGTGCGCTGGAACGCGTACGTCGGCAGGTCGACGCGGTGGGCGCCGCTGCCCTCGTAGGCAGCCGTGAAGTCAACCCGCCCGCCGCGTACGAACACCGTGGCGAGCGCGGCTACCAGGGTCTTCGCCTCGGGGCGGCCCGCCCTGAGGACCGGCACCGCCACGGCCGCCTCCCGGTCGCGCACCGAGGCGTCCACCATGGGCGCGCACACGCCGTCGGGGCCGAGTTCGAGGTACGTGGTGACGCCCTCGGCCTCCAGGGTCCGGGCCGCGTCGGCGAACCGCACCGGCCGGCGCACTTGCTCCACCCAGTAGGCGGGGGTGCACAGTTCGCCGACCCTCGTGGTCGTGCCGGTGACGGTGGAGACGAACGGGATGCGCGGCTCGTGGAAGTCCAGTGCCTCGACCTCCTGGTGGAACCGCGTCAGCATCGGGTCCATCAGCCGGGAGTGGAACGCGTGCGAGACCTGCAGCCGTCTGGTCCTGCGCCCCCGTGCGGCAAGTGCGGCTGCGATGTCCGCCACGGCCTCCTCGGTCCCGGAGACCACCACCGCGGTCGGGCCGTTGACCGCGGCGAGGCCCGCCTCGTGCTCCCGTCCGGCCAGCAGCGCGGCAACCTCGTCCTCGGCCGCCTCCACGGCGGCCATCGCACCCCCGGCGGGCAGTTCCTGCATCAGCCGACCGCGGGCGGCCACCAGCCGGGCCGCATCGGCCAGGGAGAGCACGCCCGCCACGTGGGCGGCGGCGATCTCGCCGACCGAGTGCCCGGCGACGAAGTCCGGTTGCGTCCCCCACGACTCGGCCAGCCGGTACAGGGCCACCTCGACGGCGAACAGAGCGGGCTGGGTGAAGCGGGTCTCGTCCAGTTCCCCGCCGGAGGCGATCACCTCGCGCAGCGAACGCGGCAGCAGCGGATCGAGGTGGGCGCACACCTCGTCGAAGGCCTCGGCGAACCTCGGGAACGCCTCGTACAGCTGTGTGCCCATGCCGGTGCGCTGGCTGCCCTGCCCGGTGAAGACGACGCCGAGGCGGCCCGGACGCGCAGTGCCGGTCACGACGTACGGAGACGGCTGCCCGTCGGCCAGGGCGCGCAGGCCCCGCAGCAGCCCGTCGCGGCCCTCGGCGAGGACGACCGCGCGATGGGTGAAGGCGGTGCGGGTCGCGGCCAGGGACCAGCCGACCGCGGGGAGTTCGGGCGCGTCCGGGCCGGTCGCGAGGTCGTGCAGCCGTGCTGCCTGTGCCTGAAGTGCGTCCCCGCCGCGCCCGGAGACCACCCACGGCAGGACGCGGGGGATCGTCCGGGGGGTGGCCGGCGGCGCGGCGGGGACGGTCCGGGGGGCTTCGGCGACCACGAGGTGGCAGTTGGTGCCGCCCATGCCGAAGGAGCTGACGCCCGCGACCAGCCGGCGGTCGGGGTGCGGCCAGGCGGTCGCCTCACGGGGGACTGCGAGACCGAGGTCGGCCAGCGGGATCGCCGGGTTGGGGGTGTCGAAGTTGCGGTTGGCCGGCAGCAGGCGGCGCTCCAGGCCGAGCAGCACCTTCAGCAGCCCGACCAGACCGGCCGCGCCCTCCAGATGCCCGACGTTGGTCTTGGCGGAGCCGATGAGCAGCGGGTCGTCGCTCCGGCGCCCGGTGCCGAACACCGCGCCCAGGGCAGCCGCCTCGATCGGGTCGCCGACCGGAGTGCCGGTGCCGTGTGCCTCGACGTACTGCACCGCGCGCGGGTCGACGCCCGCACGCTCGTAGGCCTCGCGGATCACCTGTTCCTGGGCGGTGCCGTTGGGCACGGTCAGGCCCGGGGTGGCGCCGTCGTTGTTGACCGCGCTGCCGAGCAGGACACCGTGGATGCGGTCGCCGTCGGCCTGCGCGCGTTCGAGTGGCTTGAGGACGACCACGCCGCCGCCTTCGCCGGGCACGAAGCCGTTGGCTCGGGCGTCGAAGGCATAGCTCTCCCCGTCCGGGGACAGCGCCCCGAACCGCTCCTCGGTGAGGATGGTCTCGGCGAGGATGTTCAGGTTCACGCCGGCCACGATCGCGGTGTCCGCCTCCCCGGAGCGAAGGCTCTCGCAGGCCAGGTGCACCGCGACCAGCGACGAGGACTGGGCGGTGTCCACGGTCAGACTCGGCCCGTGCAGATCCAGGAAGTAGGAGACGCGGTTGGCGATGATGCCGCGGTTCAGGCCGGTCATCGTGTGCTGGGTGATCGCCTCGGTGCCGTGCTGACGGACCAGACCCGCGTAGTCGTCGCGGAGTGTGCCGACGAACACCGCCGTGCGGCTGCCGCGCAGTGTGTCGGGCACGATGCCGGCGTCCTCCAGCGCCTCCCAGGCCAGTTCGAGGACGAGGCGCTGTTGCGGGTCCATCACGGCGGCCTCGCGCGGTGAAACACCGAAGAAGGCCGCATCGAAATCGCCGACGCCGTCGAGGAATCCTCCGCGCCTGCCGTGCGGCCCCTCGCTGATGACGCTCACGCCGGTTTCGAACAGCTCCCCGAGGGCCTGCGGGCCGGGCGCCATCGGAAGTCGGCAGGACATCCCCACGACAGCGATTTCGTTCATTCCGGTCCCCCAACGAGGCTTCGAAAGAAGGCGATACGGAAGGTCGTATGCGAAAGTGATCGCCAGTCTGCCGAAGGGCACCTCAGCACCCAGTAACACACCGGTAATCCGCTTGTGCGGCGGGAAAGGTGAGCAGGGCGTTGCCGGACGATGAGAAGGCGGTGGTGGGGGTGCGGTTACGTTCTACCGGCGCTCACAGACCGGCTTCGACACCAAAGAAAGTGGGAGCAACCTCGACATGTCCAGCACCCTCGAAGAACTCACCCGCGCTGCCGAAGAGCACGGCAAGCTCTACGTCGAGGCGTTCAACGCCGGTGACGTCGGCACACTCAGGACCATGTACACCGAAGACGCCGTCTCGGTCTGGGAGCCGGGAAACCCGTTGACCGGAAAGGAGCGTGAGGCGTCCCTCGCCGAGTTCGTCGCGCAGAAGCCGAAGATGACGGCGACGCTGCGCGAGTCGTATGTCACCGGGAACACCGCGTTGCTGGTCGTGGACTGGGCCATCGATATCTCCACTCCGGAGGGCGATGAGCACCTGGAGGGAACGGGGCTCGACGTTCTGCGTCTCGGCCCGGACGGAAAATGGCGGTTCGCCATCGACAATCCTTTCGGCGCCGAGAACTGACGTTCCCGCGCTTCTGTGGCCATGACGCGGAGGGTCTTCCCGCGTCATGGCCACACTGCTGCGCCCGGCCATCGCCGGCATTCATCCGTGTTTCCAGTGCGTCCCCATCATGAAGGGAAGCCATGAACTCATCCGTTGCCCTGTTGTCGCCCGAGGCCGCCTCATTCGTGCGGCGCACCCACGGCCTCTACGTCGGCGGGGCCTTCGTGCCCGCCGCCGACGGCAGGACGTTCCCCACGTACGACCCGTCCACGACGCAGCACATCGCAGACGTCCCCTTCGCCGGCCCCGCCGACGTCGACAAGGCGGTGGCCGCAGCCCGCTCGGCGTTGGACGGCGCCTGGGGCGCCCTGCCCGCACTGGTGCGCAGCCGGTTGCTGGTCCGGCTCGCCGAGCTGATCGAGGAACACGCGGCCGAACTCGCCGAGATCGAGGCGCTCGACGGCGGCAAGCCCGTCGCGGTGAACGAGGTCATGGACCTTCCCGCGGCGATCGAGCACTTCCGCTACTACAGCGGCTGGCCGACGAAGATCGAGGGCGAGACGATCCCGGTGTATCTGCCGGACACCCTGTGCTACACGCGCAAGGAGCCGGTGGGCGTGTGCGCGCAGATCATCCCGTGGAACTATCCGCTGATGATGGCCGCGTGGAAGCTGGCACCGGCGCTGGCGGCGGGCTGCACGGTGGTGCTCAAGCCGGCCGAGCAGACCCCGCTGTCGGCCCTGCGCCTGGCGGAGCTGGTCGAGGCGGCCGGCTTCCCGCCGGGCACCGTCAACATCCTCACCGGGGACGGCACGACGGGCGCCGCCCTCGTCGACCACGACGGTGTCGACAAGATCGCGTTCACCGGGTCCACGGAGGTGGGCCGCGAGATCGCCGCCCGGGCCGGGGCCCGGCTGAAGCGGGTGACGCTGGAACTGGGCGGCAAGAACCCGAACATCGTGCTCGCCGACGCCGATCTCGACGCCGCGGTGGAGGGCGCTTTCAACGGGATCTACTTCAACAGCGGACAGACGTGCATCGCCGCGTCCCGGTTGTATGTGCACCGCAGCCGGTACGAGGAGGTCGTGGGCCGGCTGGCCGAGGCGGCCGCCAAGGCCGAGGTGGGTCCGGCGCTGGACCGTGCGACCCGGTTCGGCCCGCTGGTCTCCGCTGAGCAGTACGACCGGGTCCGCGGCTACCTCCTGGACGGCCTCGCGGCCGGTGCCACCCTGCGCGCGGGCGAGGTGCCTCCGGCCGCCCCCGCAGGCGGCCACTACGTCCGCCCCGCCCTGTTCACCGACGTGACCCGGGAGATGCGGATCGTGCGGGAGGAGATCTTCGGGCCCGTTCTGGTGGCCGCGCCCTTCGACGAGGTCGACGAGGCGGTGTCGCTGGCCAACGACACTCCGTACGGGCTCGCCGCCGGTGTGTGGACCCGTGGTCTCGCCCAGGCCCACACCCTCGCCGCTCGCCTGCGCAGCGGCATGGTCTACCTGAACTCCTGGGCCTCCGGCGACCCGGGCGCCCCCTTCGGCGGTGTCAAGGCCTCGGGCATCGGCCGGGAGATGGGCCACGCCAATCTGGACGCGTACCTGGAGACCAAGACCGTGTGGACGTCCCTGGCCACGTGAGCCGCACTGCACGGGCCACGCCCCCGGCCGACAGAGAGGCCAGGGGCGTGGCGTGGCCGACCGCAGGATCAGACGGCGGCCTTCGAGCGGGTGAACACCGGTAGCGCGACGTGGCCGTTGGAGACGAAGGACTCCAGCGGGCGCAGCCGGTCGACGGGTTCGGCCAGGGCCAGGTCCGGGAAGCGGTCGAAGAGGGCCGGGAGTGCGACCAGGGCCTCCAGGCGGGCGAGCGGGGCACCCAGGCAGTAGTGCACGCCGTGCCCGAAGGACAGGTGGTCGCCCCGGGTCGGGCGGGTGAGGTCGAACGCGTCCGCGTTCTCGCCGTGGACCTTCGGATCACGGCCGACGGCCGCGAAGTTGACAAGGATGGCGTCGCCCTTGGCGATCACCGCGTCATCGAGCTCGATGTCCTCGACGGCGTACCGGAGGGGCAGGCTGCCCAGCGGGGAGTGGGCCCGCAGGGTCTCTTCGACGACATCCTCCCAGGAGGCGTGGCCGCTGCGCACCAGCTCCAGTTGCCCGGGGTTGGCGAGCAGGGCGCAGGTGGCCTGGTCGAGCAGGTTCACCGTGGTCTCGTGGCCGGCGGTGTACATCAGGAACAGGGTGTCGATCAGTTCCCGCTCCGACAGCCCCGTCTCGCCGTCCTGCTCCTCGTCGCGGGCGGCGACGAGCGCGCTGGCGAGGTCGTCGCCGGGGGTGGCGCGCTTGTACTCGATGAAGTCCGCGGCGAGGGTGTAGAGCGCGAGTTCGTTCGCCCGCGCCTCCTCCTCGGACGTCGAGGTCTGGAAGATGGTGGCCATCATCGTCGTCAGCTTGGTGCGCACGTCGTCGGGTATGCCGAGCAGCTCGGAGATCACCCGGGTGGGCAGCGGGTAGGCGAACTGCTCCCGCAGGTCGAGAGGTTGGTCGCCCGGCGCCGCGGCCACGGCGTCCAGCAGCTCGGCGGTGACGGCCTCGATGCGCGGGCGGAGCGCGGCCGTGCGACGAGCGGTGAAGGCCTTGGCGACCAGCCTGCGCAGCCGGGTGTGTTCGGCGCCGTACGCGGTGATCATGTTGCGGTCCTGGACCCAGATGGACAGCGGCCAGGATGCGGCCAGTTCGCCCTCGCCGTTCTCCCAGGCCGGCCAGTGGCGGTAGGCGTCGCGCGAGACCCGGGGGTCGGTCAGCAGCCGCTTGACGAGGGCCTGGTCGGTGACCGACCAGGCGGGCACCCCGCCGGGCAGTTCCACCCGGGTCGCCGGCCCCCTCTCACGCAGGAGAGCCGCCTCCGCGTGAATGTCACGACCCGTGGGATCGATGGCAAACGGGCAGGATTCTTCGGTCACGGTTGTCTCCCCTGGTGCAGGCAAGCGAAACTCTGCATTGGATGCGGGAATCCGCAGCCTAGAGAAGACCTGTAATCCGCCGCTCACCCCGCGGTCTTCCCCTCCGGCCGCTTACCTTGAGGTAACCACTGACTTGCATGTTCGTACTTGTGACCACCGCTTCCATGAGTGAGTCTGAGACGACGACCGGAAGGCATGCCTTGGCTCATCGCTTTCCGCGCGGACCAGTTGAGAGGAATTCATGAGCACGTACGCGGGCAAGAAAGCGGTTATCACCGGCGGAACCATCGGAATGGGCCTTGCCACGGCCAAGGCTCTGGTCGAGGCCGGCGGCGAGGTACTCGTCACGGGCCGAAACGAGAAGAACCTGGAGGCCGCCCAGGCCGAACTCGGCGCCAAGGGCCACGCCGTTCGCTCCGACACCGCACAGCTGAGCGACATCGAAGCACTGGGCGGGATCGTCCGGGAGAAGCTCGGCCAGATCGACCTGCTGTTCGTCAACGCCGGCTTCGCGCAGCCCGGCCCGTTCGGCCATGTGACCGAGGAGCTGTTCGACAACACCTTCAACGTCAACGCGAAGGGCGCGTTCTTCACCGCCCAGGGCCTCGCCCCGCTGGTCAGGGACGGCGGCGCGATCATCTTCACCACGTCCGTCGCCAACGACTCGGGCAACCCCGCCATGGGACCGTACGCCGGATCGAAGGCCGCGGTACGGGCGTTCACCAAGGTCATCGCGGCCGAGCTGCTGCCCAGGAACATCCGGGTCAACGCCGTCAGCCCGGGCTTCATCCACACACCGACCGCCGGCATCACCGGCGCCACGCCCGAGATGCTGCAGGCGTTCGAGAAGGTCGGTGACCAGATCACTCCGATGCGCCGTCACGGCTCGGCTGCCGAAATCGCCCGCGCCGTGCTGTTCCTCGCCTTCGACGCCACCTTCACCACCGGTGAGGAACTGAACGTCGACGGCGGCCTGGGACAGCGCATCACCCGGCCGCAGGAACAGTAACAAACCGCAGGATCCGACAGAGAATTACCGTGTGCCCGGACGAATGATGAATTCGTCCGGGCACACGGCTTTTCATCGGCGGCGGCCGGAGACAGGCTTTCCGGCGCCGTCCCCCACTTCGGCCGAGAACGACCGGTTACCGCGCTGTGACTGCACTCGGGGTCCGTTCTGCCAGGCTGCAGGTGTTGCCCCTGACGGACAAGGAGACGGCAATGCCGACGCGCGCAGTCGACGCAGCATCCCTGCTGGATGCAGTGCGAGAAATTGTCCCCAAGCTCAAGGAGAACGGGCTCGAGGCGGAGGACAACCGCTGGCTTCCCGACGAGAACCTTCAGCTCCTCGAAAAAGCCGGCGTGTTCCGCATGGCCACCCCGAAGGCGTTCGGCGGACTGGAGTTCTCCGTCGCCGACCAGGCCGCGGTGCTGGCCGAGATCGCCCACGGGGACGTCTCCACCAGCTGGATCGCCAGTGTCTGGGTCTCCAGTGCCTGGATGATCACGCTGTTCCCGGAGGAGATCCAGAAGGAGATCTTCGCGACGCCCGACGTGCGCATCTCCGGTGGGTTCACGCCGTCCGGCGTGCTCACCCCGGCCGAGGGCGGCTTCGTCCTGAACGGCTCCTGGAAGTTCAACTCCGGCTGCCGCGGCGCCCAGTGGAACGTGGCCACCTCCATCGTGCAGCACCCCGACGGCACGGCCGAGGAAGCCATCGCGATGGTGCCGATGCGGGACTTCACCATCGAGGACGACTGGCACACGTCGTCCGTGGCCGCGACCGGCAGCTCCACCTCCACAGCCACCGACGTGTTCGTACCGGCGCACCGCGTCGTGCCGACGGACCCGGCCGCGTTCGAGGCCGCTCTGGCCGACCTGCCGGCGGACTGGCAGCCCACGGGCCGCGAGTACAGCCTCTACAGCTACATCATCTCCCAGGGCGTGGCCACGCTCCTCGGTGCCGCCCGCGGCGCGCTCAAGGCGTTCCTCGAGCGGCTGCCCGGCCGCGGCATCACGTACACGTCCTGGACCGACCAGACGCAGCACCCGCTCACCCAGATCCAGGTCGCCACGGCGGACGCGAAGATCTCCGCCGCCGAGGCCCTGATGCACCGCACCTACGAGACCCTCCAGCGACGCGCCGACGCCGGTGAGCAGCCGACGGTCGAGGAGAGGGCGGCGGTGCGCGGCCACAGCGCCTACGCGGTGCAGCTGGCCAAGGAGGCGGTGGACGTGCTCTACAACGCCAGCGGCGCCACCGCCATCCAACGCGGCGTTCCCATCCAGCGGTTCCACCGCGACATCCAGGGCCTCGCCCTGCACGGAATGATCCTGCTCTCCGCCAGCCTCGAGGTGCACGGCCGGGTCCTGCTCGGCCTCGACCCCGACACCCCACTTCTCTAGCCCGATCCGCCCCCTGGCGTCCGTGCCCGGGGGTGCAACACCGAAGGAAGCAACGTGAACACAGACAGACGCCTGCCCGCCGCTCCGGCGCCCCTGGGACTCTCGCGCCGGACGTTACTCAAGGCAGGCGGCCTCACCGCCCTCGCGGTCCCGGCGGTGTCCGCACCGGCCTTCGCCTCGACCCTGGTGTCCGACGGGGCCGACGCGTCCGACGCCACTTACGACGTCATCGTCATCGGCGCCGGGTACGCCGGTGTCACCGCCGCCCGCGAGCTGCGGGCGAAGGGGCTCAAACCGCTGATCCTGGAGGCACGCAACCGCATTGGCGGCCGCACCTTCACCTCCACCTTCCTGGGCCAGCAGATCGAGCTCGGCGCCCAGTGGATCGGCCCCACGCAGCCCCTGGTCAACGCCGAGCTGAAGCGCTACGGCATAGGCACGCTCTCCGGTACCCCGCCGACCCGCCTGATCATGCCGTCCGGCGGCAGCTTCAAGGAGTTCCCCCCGGACGAGGTCGACGCACGCTACGGCGACCTGATGAACCGGCTCTTCGAAGGGGCGCAGGACCTCTTCCCACAGCCGACCGATCCGCTCTACCGCAAGGACCTCGTCACCGCGGCGGACGGGCTGTCGCTGCGCGACCGGCTCAACCAGCTGCGGCTGTCCGCGGAGGACGAGAGCTGGCTCAGCGGAACGACCGCCGGCTACTCGGGCGGCTCCAGCTCCACGGGCGCGTACACGGCCCTGGCACAGTGGTGGTCCCTGGCCGGCTACAACGTCGCGGGGTACGAGGCCGTCATGTCCCAGCGCATCTCGGGCGGCATGGCCGCACTGCTGCAGGTCATGCTGAACGACGCGGGGGCCACGCTGCGCCTGAACTCCCCCGTGGCCTCGGTGGCCGACGACGGCGCGAAGGTCAGGGTCACCGTCTGCTCGGGGCAGGTGTATCAGGCGCGAGCCGCCGTGGTCGCGGTTCCGGTGAACGTGTGGAAAACCATCTCCTTCAGCCCAGGGCTGCCGACGGTGCACCGGCAGGCCACCACCCAGGGCGTCGGAGTGCCGTTCAGCGGCAAGCTGTGGATGCAGGTCAGTGGGCTCTCCGACCGGGTGGCGGCACGCGGGACCGAGGGCAGCCCGTTCACCACGCTGCTCTCCCAGGGGAACGTCGGCGGCGGCCAGCTCATGGTCGGCTTCAACAGTCTGCCGGTCCTCGACGGCGCGGACACCGCCGCGGTGCAGGACGCTGTGCGGAGGTTCCTGCCCGAGGCGAGCGTGCAGGAGGTGCTGGCGCACGACTGGGGCAAGGACCCGTATTCCCTCGGTGGTTGGGCGCTGCGGCGTCCGAGTCAGCTCACCGGCCAGCTGCCCGCCATCCAGCAGCCGCAGGGCCGGTTGTCGTTCGCCAGCGGTGACATCGCCACCGGCTGGGTCGGCTTCGTGGAGGGTGCCATCGAGTCGGGGCTGCGGGCCGCGCAGCAGGTGCTGAAGGTGACGGGGAGCACGTTGAGCCGCGCCGCCTCCTGACCGACGCGGTAAAAGGAGCCGGTCCCCACCCTGGGGGACCGGCTCCTTCTACGTCGCCGTCGCCGAAGCCGACCTGCACCCGGTGCCGGTGCCGGGTCGTCAGCGCCCGGCCGTCGCACCCGCGTGGAAGCCGCCGTCGAAGAAGAGCAGGCCCTGCCCGCCGGGCCCGCACAGCGAGTGCAGCACCGAGCCGATGAATATCGAGTGGTCGCCGGAGTCGTGGCAGTCGGCCAGTTCGCACTCCAGCCACGCCAGCGCTCCCGCGAGCAGGGGCGCGCCGGTGCGCGGGCCCGGCCGCCAGTCGACCGAGGCGAACTGCGGCGGGCCGAGCGGGCGCGACTTGTCGGCGAAGTAGCGTGCCAGGCCCTCCTGGTCCGCTCCCATGATGGACACGGCGAACCGTCGCTCGGACGTGATCGCCTTGTGCATGACGGCGCTGTGGGCCACGCAGCACAGCACCTGCGGCGGTTCCAGCGACACCGAGCTGAAGGCGTTGGCCGTCATGCCGTGCGTGTGCTCCCCGCCCACCGTGAGCGCCACGACACCGGTGGTGAACCGTGCCATGACCTCGCGCAGTGAAGCGGGCACCGCAACGGATGTCGAGGGCCCCTGATCGGACATGTCGTTCTCCCGTCGTTCGCGAGTTCGCGGCCAGTGCCCTCGCCCGAAATCCTGAACAAAGTCCACGACAACATATCCGGGAGAACCAGGCCTGCCTCCATTCGCAGGTCATCCCCCACTAATCTGGGCCCGGGCCAGGGCATTTACCGCGCCATGACCGCTCACTGGCGCCTGCGGCGCACATCTCCCGTAAGGTCGTCTCGATATGCCGGAGTCTTCGGTGATGACCGACCACAATGTCCTGACACCCACGGCGAAAAAGGGGCCGACATGAACTCTCCGTCGTCCGAGATCGAACTCGCAGAACCGCAGATGCTCCAGTTCCTGTCGTTCCTGGGAATCGACGTGGAGTATGTGCGCGCGGAGGGCAACACCCTCTACTTCCGCGACGAGAACGGCGAGGAGATTCCGGTCCTCGACTACGCCGGCGGATACGGCGCACTGATACTGGGCCACAACCATCCCGACCTCGTTGCTGCTGCAAGGGACTTCCTCGACTCCGGTACGCCCGTGCTGGCGCAGGCTTCCCGGCAGGCGGCGGCGAGCAAGGTCGCGGCCGCCCTGAACCGCATCGTGCGGCGCGAGTTCGGCGACCCGGAGCCGTACTACGCGGTGTTCTCCAACAGCGGCGCCGAGTCGATCGAAGTGGCCCTCAAACACGCGGAATTCGACCGGGTTCTGAAGGTCCGGGCGCTGGCGGCGGAGATCGCCTCGCATGTCGACGACGCGCGGGCGGCGCTGTCCGCCGGCGGGGTCGCAGTGGCGGACGGCGCCCTGCGCGCGGTCGGCGTCGAGACGGCCGGGCGGGGCGCAGCGGCTTTCGAGGACCTGGTGGCCGAAGTCCTGCGGCGCAACGCCGAGCAGGCCGCCAGGCCACCGGTGTTCCTCACACTGGAGGGCGGGTTCCACGGAAAGCTGGTCGGCAGCGTCCAGTTGACACACAACGCCTCGTTCCGGCTGCCGTTCGCAGCCATGGCGGCGCAGGCCCGCTTCCTGCCCGTGGACCAGCCACAGGCCGTCGCCAAGCTGGCCGCGGAGGAACGGGCCGGCGTGCTGGACGTGGTCGTCGAGGACGGCGAGGTGCGCCTCGTGGAGCGCCCGTTCCCCATCTTCGCCGCGTTCGTGCTGGAGGTCGTCCAGGGCGAGGGCGGGATCCGGCCGGTCTCGCCGGAGACGGCCCAGGCCGTGCGGCTCGCCTGCGACGCCGTGGACTGCCCCGTCGTCGTGGACGAGATCCAGAGCGGCATGGGCCGCACCGGGGCGTTCTTCGCCAGCTCGCTGATCGGCCTCAAGGCCGACTACTACGCGCTGGCCAAGGGACTGGGCGGCGGGATCGCCAAGGCCGCGGTGACACTCGTGCGCGAGAGCAGGTACCGCAAGGACTTCGAGCTGGTGCACAGTTCGACCTTCGCCAAGGACACGTTCTCCACCACGCTCGCCCTGAAGACCCTGGAGCTGCTCGAGGCCGGTGACGGCGAGGCGTATCGCCTGGCCGCACAGTGGGGCGACCGGCTGCTGTCGCTGTTCGGCACGCTGCGCGAGGAGTTCCCCGACGTGGTCAAGGACGTGCGCGGAAAGGGCCTGATGCTGGGGCTGGAGTTCCACGACCAGTCCGGCTCCGCGGCCACCGGGATCCGGGACGCGGCCGCCGCCGACATCCTCGGCTACGTCGTCTCCGGCTACCTGTTCCGCGCGCATCGCATTCGCACGTTCCCGACGGCAAGCGCTGTCAACACCCTCCGCTTCGAGCCGTCGGTCCTGCTGACCGACTCCGAGGTCGACCGCCTGGAGTCGGCGCTGCGAGAACTGTGCACCGTTCTGCGGGAACAGAACGAGCAGGTGCTGTTCGGCGGGTGACGGTCTCGTGTGAAAATCCCCGCAGTCACGGCCGACTTCCGTTGTTTTTCGGCCAGTTAAGGGCTCGTTACGTCCGGCTCACACCCGTTGGGGCGAGGCTCTGCGATACTCTGGCGGCTCTGGTTTCACCTGCACGTGTACGGCCGCCGGAGATGGAGGCAGGGGTGGGAGAATGAGCGTAAGGGTACGGCCGGTTTTCTGCGGCCTGGATGCCGCAATGGAAGTCATCAGCGGCAAGTGGAAAGTTCTCATCCTCTGGGCTCTTCGTCATCAGCCACAACGATTCGGCGCGCTGAAGCGGCTTGTGCCGGGGGTGAGCGAGAAGGTGTTGATCCAGCAGTTGCGCGAGCTGGAGGCGGACGGGATCGTACTGCGCACGACGTTCGACGATGCGCCGCTGCGGGTCGAGTACTCGCTGACCCCCATGGGGGTGGCGCTCAACGAGGCGCTCGAACCCCTCGGCTCCTGGGGCCGGGAGCATCTCCCGGCGCGGCCGGAGCGGGAAGTCGTCCCGGTCAAGGCCGCCGAGTCCTGACTGCGCGCACCGCTCGGCCCGGCGGCTGAAGACCCCCGGGCCGAGCGGTGTATGCGTGGACGACGGGTGAGCGACGGCCGGACAACCTGGACCGCCCACGGGAGCACTTACCCGTCCAGAGCAGTCACCCCGCCATTCGACAGGTCATGCCGGGGCGAAATCCCCGCGGCGGCTGGATGCACAGCAGCGAGCGTATGTAGCGTCGCCGGTCGTCCTGCCGGTCGCCGAGGCGCACGCGCAGCGCCCTGCGGAACCATTTGGCCGGATCCTTCCCCTCTGTCTTCGCGTCGTCGGGCAGCAGGCTGTCGAGCAGCTGGTCCACGGCGGCGTCCGACAGCGGGTCCAGGGTGAGCGTGGTGACGTGGCGCTTTCCGCCTCCCCACTCCGGGCGCAGCTGCAGCAGTTCCGGCCGGGCCGTGGCCACCACGAGCAGCGGTACGCCGGAGAAGTCCGCCAGGCCCGCGACGAAGTTCAGTGCGGCGTCGTCGGCGCTGTGCAGGTCGTCGACGAGCAGGACGAGCGGCCGCTCGAGCGTGGTGCGCTCGAGGAACCGGCGCCAGGTGGTCAGCTCGTCTCCCGTGCGAGTCAGGCGTACGGCGGCCTCGATGTCGGGGGCGACGAACTGCTCCAGGCACTCCAGCAGCCGCTGCCGGCGTTCCTCCTCCTCGACCAGCCGGTTGACGGTGAGCACAAGCTTCTCCCGGGCGGCCGCGGGTGGGTCGCCGGGCTCGATGCGGCACAGGGCCCGCACCAACTGCTGCTGGATCTCGAAGACACCGTCGGCAGCGGATCGCGGCGGCCAGCACACGCTTACGCGAGCCACGTGCGCACGGTCCTTGACCGTACGCCCGAGCTCGGCCAGGAAGCGTGTCTTGCCTATGCCGGGGTCACCCAGCACGGTGACCACGTGCGGGGTCGTACGGTGCCAGGTCCGCTCCAGCAGCTCGATCAGCAGCGACAACTCGGACTCCCGCTCCACCGTGGGAATCCTGAGGGTTCCCACGTACTCCGGCCGCATGCCCTGGACGGACCACTGCTCCTTGCCACCGTCGTCCCGCAGGGCGCGGTAGCCGATCATGTCCTCGGTCGCCGTACGGGTGTTGTCGCAGGCGTGGATCTCACCGGCCTGGGCGCGGGAAAGCAGCGAGTCGCAGGTGTCCAGCAGCTTGCCGGTGATGGACGACGGCTGCCCGAGGTCGCCGGGCCGATAGTGCACGACCGCCTCGCCGGTGGCGACCGCGGCGCGGAACGACAGGCCGCCCCCATTGCCGGACGGCGCTCCCGGGAGAACGGCCGACCGGAGTCCGTCCCGGGTCGCGAGCGCGGCGAGCACCGCCCGCTCGGCGTCGTCACCGCCCTCCTCGCCGGCATCGAACAGTGCCATCAGGATGGATCCGATCGCCGCGGTGACCCTGCCGCCGAAGTACTCGATGTTCTGGTGCACCCACCGTGACGCGCCCTCCAGCAGATCGTCGACCGCCTCGGCGTCGCCGTCCATGGTGCTGGTGTCCAACTGGGTGCGCATCAGCAGCACGCTGACCTGCCCGCGTCTGGTCGTCGCAGGCCCCGACTCGAGCCGGGGCTGCGCGGATCGCACGGCGCCCCTCACCGGAACCGCCTCGGCCGCCGCTTCGGGCTCGCGGTCGGGCACGGGTACCAAGGCCGAAACGGTCGGGGCCGACGCCGGCACGTCACCGGTCCGGCGGTCCGACCGGTCGTGGTACGGCCCGGGGGCACCGGATGGGCCCCGCCCGTGGCCTTCCGGCCGGAAGCCGTCCGGCCGATGGCCTTCCCGTCCGGTGGCGTCCGCGGCGGTCGGCGCGTCCTCGCGTGGGCCGGACAGCGACGCGAGGGGCACGGCGGACAGTGGCGCTGGAGGCCCGGAGGGACCCGGCAAGGCCGTCTCCCCGTAAGGCTCCCGGCCTCCGGGTGCCGCGGGCGCGCTGAGCCGGGGATCGTGGTTCAGGATGGCCTGCTGGAGGGTCTGCAGTTCACGGCCGGGTTCCAGGCCCAGTTCCTCCACCAGTACGGCACGCATCCGGCCGTAGACGTTCAAGGCGTCCGCCTGGCGTCCACTGCGGTACAGCGCGATCATGAGCTGCCCGCTGGAGCGCTCCCGCAGGGCCGTCTCCTCGACCATGGCCTCCAGCTCGCCCAGCACCACGTGGTGGCGACCCAGCGCGAGTTCCGCGTCGAAGTAGTCCTCCATGGCGTTGAGCCGTGCGTTCTGTACGGCGGACAACTCGGGCCAGTCGATCCCGGCCTCGACCAGGTCCGTCAGGACCGGCCCCCGCCACAGTTCCAGTGCCTCGCCCAGCAGCACCGCGGCATCCTCGGGCCGACCCGCCACGAGCGCCTCGCGCCCGCGCTCGGCCATGGTCTGGAAACGGTAGAGGTCGACGTCGTCGGGATCGACGGTCAGCTTGTAGCCGGGAGGCTGGGTCACCAGCGGCGCCGGGGCTCCTCCCGACGGGGTCAGAGCCCTGCGCAGACCCCAGACGGCGTTCTGCAGGATCTTCCGCGCCGAGGTCGGCGCATCGTCGACAGCCCACAGGGCGTCGAGCAGCTGGCTGGTCGATACGACCCGGTTCGCCTGCAGGAGCAGGTATCCGAGCGTAGCCCTCTGCTTCGTACCCCCGAGGCTGAGAAAAGAACCATCGTCCAAAGCCTCCAGAGGCCCCAGGACGCGAAATTGCACAGCTCCCCCTAGTCGCTCGCACAGGACACATCGGCCGCCGGAACCCTGTCTTCCAGGTTCCATGAAGGCGGACCGGGTCATACTTCGCGCGCACATTCGTCGTAGTGAAGGAGAACACGCTGAATCGTCTCAGCCACAGGACTCTTCGTTGAATCGGCAATGAACGACTCGAATACGGCGCCCGAGCGGGCCCTTTAAGCCATCGAGGGCATTTTTCAGCCGATCTCGACGCCGTAGCGGATGGCTTCTCTCCCGGGATCACGAAGCCCCATCAACCGGAACTGCATATTCCGATGGGCCGCTCCGAGGAAGTCCCGACCCTCAGGGTCCGATATCCGAATGGTGCACTTCGTCCGCATTGCCCGGCACGCCCTCCCCGTAAGTCACACGAGCCGACCTTAGACCAGCCGCCGACCCGGAGGTAAGTACTGACTTTCAGGTAACTGCTAACCGCCAGGTAAGCGGCCGACGGAGCCCCGGCCGGCCCACACCCGCACACCCACCGCCGGGTAACCGACAGCTCACCCGGCAGCCGGAGGAATGCGAAGTTACCCCACCATGACCAACCCTGGGTGGAATTCTGCGAGGCTTTCGAAAGTCGTAGTCCATCCGACCCGAACGCGTACACGGAGAGATTGGGAGAGGCATTTTCATGAGCAATCTAATCGACTTCGACATTCCCGAGGATCCGGACAAGCTGAACGAATTGTTCGTCCGCGTCTTCAACTCGGGCGACGGGGCCCTTTATGACGCCATGTACACCGACGACGCCGTCTCCAACATCTCCGGGGCCCCCTTGTCGGGTGCGGCCCGCACCGCGTTCTTCAAGGAATTCCTGGCCTCCGGCCCGAAGATCGACTCCCGCGTCCTGCACACGTACACCACCGGTGACACCTCGCTGCTGATCGTGGACTACTCCCTCGACATCCCCACCCCCGACGGCCAGACGCTCCACATGCACGGCACCTGCACCGACGTGCTGATCCGCAACGAGGACGGCGAATGGCGCCTGGCCGTCGACCGCCCGGTCCCGGACGAGGCACCGGCCGCCTAGGGTCCCGGCCCTCGGGTCACACCCCGGCCGCCGGGCCCGATGCGCCGGCGGCGCCCGCCTCTGTGCCCGGGCCCGCTCTCCCGTGCACAGAGGCTCTTTCCTTGCCCGGACTCTCCCGGAGCAGGCGGTTACCTCGTCATGACCGCCCCCGCGGAAGGTGAACAACAGCGAAGGAACATGCCATGGACCATCGGGCGGGGGCCCTACCGACGCACGGAGACGGACCGGAGTCCACGGCGGACGTGCGCCTGCTCCCCAGCCTCCAGGAACTGCTGCTGGCCGCGCTGACGCCGTTCTCCGCACACCCCACCTCCCCCACAGGCACGTCGTATCTGCCCGAGGCAGGCGCCAGGGCCGACAAGGAGACCTGAAACGTGACCACCACCGGACCGGATCCGCACGTCGACGTACGCACTCTTCCCGACGCCTTGCGACTGCGCAGCGAGAAGCAGCCCGACGAAACGGCCTACGTCTTCCTGCGCAACGGCGAGGAGCCGCACGAGTCGCTCACCTACCGCGAACTGCACGAGGCAGCCCGGCTGCGGGCCGCCGAGTTCGCCGCCGCGGGGCTGTCCGGCGGCAACGCCGTGCTGCTGTACCCCTCGGGCCTGGAATTCGTACGAACCCTCCTGGGGTGCATGTACGGACGCGTGGCCGGCGCTCCCGCGCAGGTACCCCGCCGCCGCGACGAGGTCCTGCGGCTCCGCCGGATCGCCGATGACGCGGGCACGTCGACCGTGCTGACCACAGCCGAGGTCGTCCGCGAGCTGCGGGAGCGCTTCGGCGACCTGCCCGCACTGGCCGGACTCACCCTGCTGGCCACCGACGCCACGGCCCACGACCCGGCCGTTCCCGACGGGGACTACGGCACGCCGACGCCTCCGGCGCCCGCGGACACCGCGCTGCTGCAGTACACGTCCGGCTCCACCGGCGACCCCAAGGGGGTCGTGGTCAGCCACGCCAACTTCCTTGCCAACGTTGTCGAAACCGACGAGCTGTGGCCGAGCGAGCCGCACGGCACGGTGGTGAACTGGCTCCCGCTCTTCCACGACATGGGCATGCTCTTCGGCGTCGTCCTGCCGCTGTGGGCGGGTGTCCCCTCGTATCTGATGGCCCCCGACGCGTTCATTCGCCGCCCGGCCCGCTGGCTGGAGGCCATCGCGCGGTTCCGCGGCACGCACGCCGCCGCGCCCAGTTTCGCCTACGAGTTGTGCGCGCGGGCCGCCGCGGAGGGCAGGACGGGTGGCGTGGGTGACCTGTCGAGCTGGCGCGTGGCCGCCAACGGCGCCGAGCCGGTGCGCTGGGGCACGATCCGGTCCTTCACCGACGCGTTCGCACCGTACGGCTTCGACTCCCGGGCCATGTGCCCCGGCTACGGCCTGGCGGAGAACACCCTCAAGGCCACCGGCACCCGTCAGGACCGCGCACCCGGCGTCCTGTGGCTGTCCGCCGAGGCCCTGCGCGACGGCGTCGCCGAGCCCGTCGGCGAGTCGGCAGAGGGCTCCGTTCCCGTGGTGAGCAGCGGCGGTACGGTCGCGCGCACCCGGGTGCGGATCGTGGACCCGGTCACCCGGCAGGACCTTGCGGAAGGCCGGGTCGGCGAGATCTGGGTCTCCGGCCCCTGCGTGGCCGGCGGTTACCTGGGCCGGCCCGAGGCCAGCGAGCACACCTTCCGCGCCCGGCTCGCACAGGACGACGGTTCCGGCGCCACGCACCTGCGCACCGGCGACCTCGGCTTCCTGTACGGCGGTGAACTGCACGTCACCGGACGGCTGAAGGACGTCATCATCCGCAAGGGCCGCAACCACTACCCACAGGACATCGAACTGTCCGTCGAGCGCGCCGCGCCGGGCCTGCACCCGAACTGTGCGGCCGCCTTCGCCTGCGACGACGGCGACCGCGAACGGCTGGTGGTGGTGGTCGAGGCCGACGGCCGGGTCCTCAACTCCGTGGGCCTCGAAGGCCTGTGCCGACGCGTCGGCGACGCCGTACGGGAGGCGCACCGGATCACCCCGGACGACGTCCTCGTCGTACGGCGTGGCATGCTGCCCAAGACCTCCAGCGGCAAGGTGCAGCGACGGGCCTGCAAGAAGCGCTACGAGGACGGCGAGCTGAGGGCCATGACGGCACCGGCTGCCGGCCACGCCGGAGGGGAGGAGTGATGGCCCGGCTCCGCGTGCCCGAGCGCCGCCCCGGATCACGCATTCTCGGCGTCGGCGTGTACCGGCCGACGCGAGTCGTGGGCAACGAAGAGATATGCGCCCGCATCGACTCCACCGACGAGTGGATCCGCCGCCGCTCCGGCATCGTCAGCCGGCGCTTCGCCGGCCCCGACGAGACCGTCATCACCATGGCGGTGGAGGCCGCCCGCAAGGCGATGGCCCAGTCCGGCACCCACCCGGGGGAGGTCGGGATGGTGCTGTTGGCCACCATGTCCTTCCTGGAACAGGCCCCGGCCGCTGCACCCCGGGTGGCCCATCAGTTGGGCGCCCGCTCCGCCGGCAGCCTGGACATCGCCGCCGCGTGCTCGGGCTTCTGCTACGCCCTCGGCCTGGCCGACTCGCTGGTGCGCTCCGGCGACGCCCGCTCCGTCGTGGTGATCGGCTCGGAGAAGATGAGCGACATCATCGATCCCGCGGACCGCGGCACGGCGTTTCTGTTCGGCGACGGCGCCGGTGCGGTCGTCGTCGGCCCGTCCGACACACCGGGCATCGGACCGGTGGTGTGGGGTTCCGACGGCGAACGACACCACATGATCGCCCACGACCGCACCTGGCTGCACGCCCGGGACACACCCGGCCCGTGGCCGACGTTGCGGATGGCCGGCCCCGAGGTGTTCCGCTGGGCGAGCCATGTCGTGCCGGAGATCTCCCGGCAGGCGGTGGAGCGGGCGGGTCTCGACATCGCCGACCTGGCTGCCTTCGTGCCCCACCAGGCCAACGCCCGAATCATCGACACCGCCGCGAAGTCCCTGGGCCTTGCCTCGCACACGGTCGTGGCCAAGGACGTCGTCACGGCCGGCAACACCTCGGCCGCGTCCATTCCGTTGGCCATGGACGAGTTGCTGTCCGAGGGCACGCTGTCCAGCGGCGACCCGGCACTGCTGGTCGGCTTCGGCGCCGGACTGGCCCACGCGGCGCAGGTGGTGGCCCTCCCCTGATCGCAACACGGCGGCCATGGCGCCCATCGCCCCGTCGGGTTCGGGCGGCGGCGAGTCGTCGAAGCCGGTGCCGGTGGCGATGCCGTCGCCGCCCTACCGCCAGGTGGTCCCTGTCGGTCGGGTCGAGGAGGTAAGGGTGGCTGCGCCGGGAGCCGGCCTCGACGCGGCGGCCGACGTCCCGTGCCCGACAGCCGCTCCGCACGTCACACCCCCCAAACCCACGGGCGGACCAGAGCTCCACGGTTTCACACCGTCCTGACCAGGTCTTGCATAGAGATTCTTCCGCCTGGCAGAAGCTGCCTTGCCGGGCCCGCACAGGAGTCACGACCCTGATTCCCACCACGGCCGCGGGGCGACGGAGCCCCGCCGACAGGGACGGGAACTGCCATGCCGCACATCACCGCGTTCGCCAGGAACCAGTGGTACGTCGCCGCCTACAGTCACGAGGTCGGGCGCGAGTTGCTCGGGCGGACGATCCTCGGGGAACCCCTCGTGTTCTACCGGGCGGAGGAGGACGGTACGCCCGTCGCCCTCAGCGACCGCTGTGTGCACCGCCGTTACCCGCTGTCGGAGAGCGGGCTCGACGGTGACCGGATCGTGTGCGGGTACCACGGGTTCACCTACGACCGGACCGGCGCGTGCGTGTACGTGCCGGGGCAGAAACGCATCCCGCGCACCGCCAGGGTCGCCTCCTACCCGGTGGTCGAGCAGGACTCGCTGGTGTGGGTGTGGGTCGGCGACCCGGCGCTCGCCGACGCGGACACCGTCCCGCGGGCCCGGCACCTCGACTCCCCCGGGTGGCTGACCGTCCGCGGCATGGAGCCCATCGACGCCGACTACGGCCTCCTCGTCGACAACCTCCTCGACCTCTCCCACGAGACCTATCTGCACGGCGGGTACATAGGCACCCCCGAGGTCGCCGAGACGCCCATCACCACCGAGGTCGACGAGGGCGCCGGGATCGTGCGGGTCAGCCGGCACATGGACGACGCCGAGTGCCCGCCGTTCTACGCCCGTTCGACCGGGATCGAGGGCCGGATCACGCGCTGGCAGGACATCGAGTACCACGCACCGTGCCTGTACCTGCTGCACAGCCGGATCGCGCCGACCGGCGTGGTGCCGGAGGCCGACGGCAGCGACCCGAACGGCTTCCACACCGAGATCACCTATGCGATCACCCCGTCCTCGGACGGCAAGGTGTACGACTTCTGGATGGTCTCCCGGGACTGGGCGACCGACGACGCCGAGGTCACCGAGTTCCTGCGGAGCAACAACCACACGGTGGTCATGCAGGACGTGGACGCCCTCAACCTCCTGCAGCGGACGCTGGGTTCGGAGCGGGCCGGCTACCAGGAGCTGAGCATCAACATCGACACCGGCGGCCTGGCCGCCCGCCGTATCCTCGCGCGGCTGGTCGAGGAGGGCGACAAGCCCGTGGAGAAGGTCCTGTGAGCACGCCGACCGGTGAGATCTACCGCATCGACTGGCTGCCGGGCACCGACGTCCTGCACGGCACCTGTCACTGCGGCGCCGAGCACACCGCCCAGGACCCGGTCGAGATGTGGGAGTGGATGCTCGGCCACCCTGAAGGCCACCAGCCTCCGGAGCGCACCTCATGAGCCTGTACGAAGCCGAACTCGTCGTGACGGAACGCGTGTCGGCGGCCGAGGGAGTAGTCGCCCTGACTCTGCGGCATCCGCTGGGCGAGGAACTGCCCGGCTGGGTTCCCGGAGCACATGTCGATGTCGTGCTCGGGCCGGAGCTGGAGCGGCAGTTCTCGCTCTGCGGGGATCCCGGGGACCGGTCACGCTGGCGGATCGCGGTCCTCAGGGAGCCGGACGGGCGGGGCGGATCCGCCCACGTCCACGAGCAGTTGGGCGTCGGCGACAAGGTGCGGGTGCGCGGGCCGCGGAACCACTTCCGGCTCGAACCCGCACTCCGCTACCGGTTCGTCGCGGGCGGCATCGGTATCACCCCGATCCTGCCGATGCTCGCCGCCGCCGAGGCCGCGGGCGCCGAGTGGACGCTGCTGTACGGCGGCCGGACCCGGCGGTCCATGGCGTTCACCGATGAGTTGGCGCGGTACGGGGGCGAGCGGGTCACCGTCGTTCCGCAGGACGAGTCCGGGCTGCTGGACCTGGCCGCCGTGCTCGACGACGTCCCGGACGGCACCCTCGTGTACTGCTGCGGTCCGGGGCCGCTGCTGGACGCGGTGGAGGCGCGCTGCCCGGCCGGGGTGCTGCGGGTCGAGCGGTTCCGGCCGAAGGACCAAGCGGCGGGCGAGGAGCGGGAGTTCGAGGTCGTCCTCGCGCAGAGCGGTCGTACCCTCACCGTCGCGCCCGGCGTCTCCGTGCTCGACACGGTCCGGGCCGCCGGGGTCGAGGTGCTCTACTCGTGCACCGAGGGCACCTGCGGGACCTGTGAGACGGATGTCCTCGAAGGCGACCCGGACCACCGGGACTCGGTGCTCACCGAGGAGGAGCGGGCGGCCGGGGAGACCATGCTCATCTGCGTGTCGCGGTGCCGAGGGGGGCGCCTGGTGCTGGATCTGTGATCCGCAGGTCCGCCTCGATCGCCGCCACGGCCGCCCGAAGACGTGGCAGCAGATCGCGGCGGACCGTCGTGACGGACATCCGCCCGGAGTGCACCGCGAGGCTCACCCCGGCCGCCGCCTGGCCGCTCCGGTCGCGGACCGGGGCGGCCAGTGACGTCACGCCGTCCTCGGGGTCGCCGTCGAGCAGCACGTACTCCTCCGGGTGTCCGGCTCCCGGCGGATCGGCCAGCATCGCGCGGCCCACCGCCGTACCGCGCGCCGGGAAGCGCGCCCCCACCGCGACGGCCGCCGCCATGACCCGCCGGGCCGGAACCTGGGCGACGCACACGACCACGTCCCCGTCCAGGACGCACAGCGCCGCCGACTCCCCCACCAGTGACGCGAGTTGCTCCAGGTGCGGGGCGGCGAGGCGCGGCAGGTCGAGGCCGGAGAGATAGGCGTAGCCGAGTTCCAGGATGCGCGGGGTGAGGCGGAACAGGCGGCCGTCCGAGTGGACGTAGCCCAGGTCCGCGAGGGTGAGCAGCAGGCGGCGGGCGGCCGCGCGGGTCAGGTCGCAGGCGCGGGCCACCTCGCTGAGCGTGCGCGCCGGGTGCTCGGCGTCGAAGGCGCGGATGACGGCCAGGCCGCGCTCGAAGGACCTCACGAAGTGCGGTGCACGGGCGTTCACGGGCATCATCGCCTCCCCGGTCCGACATGGCCGACACCCGGAACACGGTGAGAGCGCGGTTCGATAACTGTCAACAATTTTGTCAGCCAAGCCCATTGACCCGCTCCTCCGGCCGGTTCTACCGTCCCGCTCAGCACCCCCCGATCGAGCACCACTGTGCGCAGTGCGCACAGCCTGTCGGAACACCGTTGTCTGCACAGGAGGAGCCATGCGTCGTCTGCTCGCCGGTCTCGCCACCGGCACCTTCCTGCTCGCCACGGCGGCCTGCGGCTCCTCCGGGGGCTCGTCGTCCACCGCCACCTCGTCGGGCGGCACCACCACGGTCAAGGTGGGGATCATCCCCATCGTCGACGTGGCACCCCTCTATCTCGGCCAGAAGGAGGGCTTCTTCAGCAAGCGCGGCCTGAAGCTGTCGACGACCCTCGCGCAGGGCGGCGCGGCCATCGTGCCCGGTGTGACGAGTGGTCAGTTCCAGTTCGGCTTCAGCAACATGACCTCGCTGATGATCGCGCAGTCCAACGGCGTGCCGGTGCAGGCGATCGCCAACGGCGTGGCCTCGACGGGCGTGGCCGGCAAGGACTTCGGCGGGCTCGTCGTGAAGAAGGGCAGCAGCATCACGTCGCCGAAGCAGCTGGAGGGCAAGAAGGTCGCCGTCAACACGCTGAAGAACATCAACGAGACCGCCGTACGCGAGTCCGTGCGCAAGGCGGGCGGCGACCCGGACAAGGTGAACTTCGTCGAGCTCGCCTTCGACCAGATGCCGGCCGCGCTCGACAAGGGCCAGATCGACGCGGCGATGGCCGTCGAACCGGCGCTTGCCACCATGAAGCTCCAGGGCGCCAGCGAGATCGCCTCGCCGCTGGTCGACGTGGGCCAGAACCTCACCGTCGCCATGTACTTCACGTCGACGTCGTACGCGCAGAAGAACCCGGCCGTCGTGAAGAAGTTCCAGGAGGCCGTCGCGGAGTCGCTGTCCTACGCCGACGCGCACCCGGACGAGGTCCGGCAGATCGTCACCACCTACACCAAGACCCCGGCGGATGTCCTGGCGAAGGTGACGCTGCCCAAGTGGCCCGCCGAGGCGAACCGTTCGTCGATCGAGACGCTGGAGAAGCTCAGCGAGCAGGACGGCCTCTTCAAGACGGCCCCCGACCTGGACAAGCTGCTGCCGTGACCAAACCCGTGAAGGGTCCCGTGAAGGGTCTGAACGCCATGCTCGGCGCGGGCGGGCTCGCGGCCTTCCTCGCCCTCGGCGAGGCGGTGCCGCGGCTCGGCCTGGTCAAGGCGGACTACTTCCCGCCGACCAGCCGGATCGCCCGCGCCCTCGGCACCGAACTCGCCGACGGCGCCTTCTGGTCGGCGCTCCGCGACACCCTCACCGGCTGGGCGGTGGGCCTGGCCGTCGCGGTCGGCGCCGGCATCGTGGCCGGCGTCGTCCTCTCGGTCGTCCCGCACCTGCGCGCGGCCACCGCCTCCACGATCGAGTTCCTCCGCCCGATCCCCTCGGTCGCCCTGATCCCCCTCGCCATCCTCCTCTACGGCACCGAACTCCGCTCGGTCCTCCTCCTCGTCGTCTACGCCTCCTTCTGGCAGGTGCTGATCCAGGTGATGTACGGCGTCCAGGACGTCGACCCGGTCGCCGAGGAGACGGCGCGGTCGTACGGTCTCGGCACCTGGGCCCGGATCCGGCACGTGCTGTGGCCGACCGCGCTGCCGTACGTGATGACCGGCGTCCGGCTGGCCGCCGCGGTCGCGCTGATCCTCACCATCACCGCCGAACTCGTCATCGGGGCGCCGGGGTTGGGGCAGCAGATCGCGGTGGCCCAGGCCTCGCAGGCGGTACCGGACATGTACGCCCTGATCGTGGTGACCGGGCTGCTCGGGCTGGCCATCAACGTGGGCGCGCGGTCGGTGGAGCGACGGGCGCTGGCCTGGCACCAGTCGGTGCGCGGGGAGGTGGCGGTGTGAGGAACGTACTGCTGAGGGTCGGGTACGTCCTCGTCCTGCCCGCCGTCCTGGTGGCGCTGTGGTGGCTGGCCTCCGCCGGCAGCACGAACGTCTACTGGCCGCCGCTGCGCACGATCCTGAGGACCTTCCCGGACGTGTGGACCGGCGAGCGGCTCCGTGAGGACCTGCTGCGCAGTGTGCTGCGGCTGCTCGCCGGGTACGCGTCGGCGGCCGTCGTGGGCGTGGCCCTGGGCACGGTCATCGGCTCGTACCGGCGGGTGCGGGCGGTGTGCGAACCGGTCCTGGAGTTCCTGCGGGCGGTGCCGCCGCCCGTCCTCGTCCCGGTCATCATGCTGTTCGCGGGCATCGGCGACGCCATGAAGATCGTGGTGATCGCCAGCGGTTGCGTCTGGCCGATCCTGCTGAACACGGTCGAGGGCGTCCGGGCGGTCGACCCGGTGATGGCGGAGACGGCGCGTTCCTACGGCATCACGGGCACGGCAAGGCTGCGTACGCTGGTGCTGCGTTCGGCGAGTCCGCAGATCTTCGCGGGCCTGCGGCAGGCGCTGTCGATCGGGATCATCCTGATGGTCATCAGCGAGATGTTCGCAGCCAGCAACGGGCTCGGTTTCACCATCGTGCAGTTCCAGCGCGAGTTCGCGATCCCCGACATGTGGACCGGGATCCTGCTGCTGGGCCTGCTCGGCTTCGTGCTGTCGGTGGTCTTCCAGGCGGTCGAGCGGCGGGTGCTCGGCTGGTACCACGGGCTGCGCGCGACAACCCGGCGGTCCTGAATGAACCTCGCGAAGGGGCGGTCCATGCTCGACGTACGCGGCCTGAAGAAGGTCTACGACGGATCCGGCCGCCGCATCGAGGCGGTGCGGGACCTCACCTTCACCGTGGCGGCGGGCGAACTCGTCTGTCTGGTCGGCCCGTCGGGCTGCGGCAAGACCACCCTGCTGAAGTGCATGGGCGGCCTGCTCACCCCGACCGGTGGTGAAGTCCTCCTGCAGGGGCGGAAGGTGACCGGGCCGCCGCCCGGGATGGCGTTCGTCTTCCAGGAGTACGGCCGCAGCCTGTTCGCCTGGATGCGGGTCGCCGAGAACGTCGAACTCCCGCTGAAACAGAAGCGTTTGCCGCGCGAGCGGCGGAAGGAGCTGGTCGCCGACGCGCTCGGCTCGGTCGGTCTCGCGGACGCCGCCGGCGCCTACCCGTGGCAGCTCTCCGGCGGTATGCAGCAGCGGGTGGCGATCGCGCGCGCCCTCGCCTACGAGCCCCAGGTCCTGCTGATGGACGAGCCGTTCGCGGCCGTGGACGCGCAGACCCGGGCCGATCTGGAAGACCTGGTCCGGGGGTTGTGGCAGGAGCGCGGGATCACGATCCTGTTCGTCACGCACGACATCGACGAGGCGGTCTACCTGGGACAGCGGGTGATCGTCCTTTCCGCCTCCCCGACCGTCGTCCAGGAACAGCTGAAGGTCGATCTGCCGGACGAGCGCGACCAGTTGCACACACGGGTCGCCCCGCGCTTCGCCGAGCTGCGGACCCATGTGTACGAGCAGATCCAGGCGGCGAAGCGCGGGGTTCCCCGGGGGGAGGACCCGGTCACGACGTCAGATACGCCTCCACCTCACTGAACTGGCCGGCCGGCCAGCCGTCGTTGGCGGTGACGGTGAGCCGCAGGTAGCGCAGGTTGGTGGAGCTGGGCAGGGGCACGGTGACGGTGTTGCCGGTGGCCGGGTCGAAGCGGTAGCCCGTGGAGCCCACCACGGTCGAATAGTTCGACCCGTCGGTGCTGCCCAGCACGGTGACGGTCTCGGTCCGCGCGCTCCAGGCCGAGGACGGGGGCAGCTTCAGCACCACCCGCCGGGCCGCGTAGGAGGCGCCGAGGTCGACGGTCAGCGACTGCGGGAAGGCGTTGTTGGTGGACTCCCAGTAGCTGTTCGCGTCGCCGTCGACCGCCTTGCCGGGGGTGTAGACGTCCTGCGAGCCGGTGGCGGTCGCCGGGCGGCCCTTGGCGAGGTTGCGGTTCGGGTCCGGGTCGGGGTTGCCCTGCCCCGGCGTCGGCCAGGTGGAGCAGTCCGACCAGGTGCTGGACCAGCCGGAGTTGCCGCCGCCGTCGGTGAGGGCGAAGGAGCCGGAGTTCGCCGGGTAGGGGCAGTTGTAGATGCCGGCCGCGCCGACTCCGGTGGCGGTGACGTTGCGGAAGGCGGCGGCGCCCTGCGCCTCGGCCTGGACCACCACCGTCCCGGTGTTCTGCACGGTCGCGCCGGTCACGTTGACGTTGCGGACCGCGTACCCCTGCCCGCCGCCGGAGACGAACTCGAAGGCGCTGTACGGGCTGTTGGTGACCGTGGTGTTGGTGATGTTGACGGTGGCGTTGATGGCGCTGTCGTAGGAGTCGACGCGCAGCGCGCCCATCGGGTGGTTCCAGTTGGGGTTCATCGCGCCCGTGCGCACCAGCGTGTTCCCGTCGACCGTGATGGTGCCGGACAGCGGGGAGAACGGGTCGAGGAACTTCTGGTTGGAGATGGCGATACCGCTGCCGAGGGCGTTGGTGTCGGAGATCAGGTTGTTCTTCACCGAGATGTCGGTGCCGCCGTAGATCGCGATGCCGTTGGCCAGGTTCGGCTGGGAGATGGTGTTGCCGGTGAAGCTGGAGTTGGAGTCGGGCGAGTTCAGCGACCACATGGCGAGGGAGTCGTCGCCCTGGTTGCGCAGGAAGTTGTTGCGGACCTGGACGCCGTGGGCGTTGCCGTTGAGGTTGAGGCCGTCGGCGGTGGTGTCGAGGATGCGGCTGTTCTCGACGACGAGGTTGTCGTTGTTGCCGGTCAGCCAGAACCCGCACTTGAGGTGCTGGATCCACATGCCGGAGACCGAACTGTTGGGTCCGAGCGAGCCGTTGACGAAGTTGTCCGGGTTGGAGTCGACGCGTTCGGTGACCTCGCCGATGACCGCGAAGTTGTTGATGTGGACGTTCCCGGAGGAGCTGGACTGGTCGATGAACCGGGACGTGTGCACGACCGAGTACCAGCTGCCGGCGCCAAGGAGGGTCACGTTCTGGACGCCGCTCAGGGAGGACGTCAGTTTGTAGTCGCCCGGCGGGATCCACACCGTCCCGCCCTGGGCGGCGGAGATGGCGTCCCGGAAGGCCTGGGTGGAGTCGCCGTTGCCGCTGGGGTCGGCGCCCTTGGAGACGACGGACACCGATCCGGCGGGCTGCGCGGCGGCTGCGGCGACCTGCTCGAAGTCGGCGACGTCCACGGTGACCTGGGTGCCGGTGGACTCGAAGGCGACCTTGTCGCCGGCCTGGATGTTCTGGCCGAGCAGCAGCCGGGCGTTGTCGAAGAAGTGGTGCTGCTTGGCACCGGCGATCCAGCCGGTGTCGACGTAGGAGTACTTCGACGTGACGGCCAGGGTCTTTGCCAGCTTGACCCCGTTGACGTACACGTTCAGGGTGCCGGTCTGGCCGTCGGGCACGCTGTAGGACAGGTTCACGGCGTTGGACGCCTGGGGTGCGGTGAACTCGACCCGCTGCCCGGAGGTCAGGCGGACGGCCTGGCGGCCGGAGGCCTCGGAGGCGAGGGTGCCCTGGGTGTAGTCGGGGCCGATCTTGGTGCCGGTGGTGGTCGCCGACTCCGCCTCCACCGAGGTGAAGGGGAGGCTCGCGCCCGCGGCCGCGTGGGCGGCGGGCGCGAGGGCGACGAGCATGCCCGCGGCGAGCGCCACGGCGGCCGCCGCGGCTGGCATGCTCCTGACAGTTCTGGTTGTGCTGCGCTGCATGTGCTGATCCCTTCGGAGGTGGGGGGACGGGGATAGCGCGAGCGGTACCGGCGGCTCAGTTCGTCAGCCAGGCCGCCGTGTCCTGCGGCAGCCGGCCTTCGTCGTCCAACGGGCCGCTGCTGAGCAGGAGTTCGGAGTGGGCGGGGAGCTCGGCGGGGGTGGCGCCCAGGTTGACCACGCACGTCACGCCCTCGCCGCGGGTGAAGGCGAGCACACCCTCGGGGGCGGGCAGCCAGGTCAGCGGGCCGTCCCCGAAGCGCGGGCGCAGGGCGACGGCGCGCCGGTACAGGGCGAGCATGGAACCGGCGTCGTCCTGCTGCCGGTCGACCGCGTACGACTCCCAGCCGGCCGGCTGCGGCAGCCACGGCTCCTCCCGTGAGCCGAAGCCCGCGTACGGCGCCCCGGCCGCCCAGGGCAGCGGCACCCGGCAGCCGTCCCGGCCGGGGTCGGTGCCGCCGGACCGGAAGTACATCGGGTCCTGGATGCGGTCGGCCGGGATGTCGGCCTCGGGCAGCCCCAGCTCCTCGCCCTGGTAGATGTACACCGCGCCGGGCAGGGCCAGCGACAGCAGCGCGGCCGCACGGGCCCTGCGCGTCCCCAACTCCAGGTCGGTCGGGACGCCGAAGGCCTTGGCCGCGAAGTCGAAGGCGGTGTCCTCGCGGCCGTACCGGGTGGCCGTACGGGTCACGTCGTGGTTGCACAGCACCCAGGTGGCGGGGGCGCCGACCGGGGCGTGCTCGGCGAGGGTGGTGTCGATCGAGGTCCGCAGCCGGGCCCCGTCCCAGGGGCAGGACAGGAAGGAGAAGTTGAAGGCCGTGTGGAGTTCGTCGGGGCGCAGGTAGCGGGCGAAGCGTTCGGCGTCGGGGAGCCAGACCTCGCCGACGAAGACACCGTCGTAGGCGTCGGCGACCGCGCGCCAGGCGCGGTAGACGTCGTGGAGTTCGTCGCGGTCGACGAAGGGGTGGGGGTGCGGGTGCGAGGCCAGGTCGGGCAGGTCCGGGTCCTTGGCGAGCAGGGCGGCCGAGTCGATGCGGACGCCCGCGACGCCCCGCTCGAACCAGAAGCGCAGGATGTCCTCGTGCTCCTGGTGGACCGCCGGGTGGGCCCAGTTGAGGTCGGGCTGTTCCGGGGTGAAGAGGTGGAGGTACCACTCGCCGTCGGGCAGCCGGGTCCAGACCGGTTCGGTGGAGCCGACGAACTGCGACGGCCAGTCGTTGGGCGGCAGGTCGCCGTTCGGGCCGCGGCCGGGGCGGAAGTGGAACAGCTCGCGCTCCGGGCTGCCCGGCCCGGCGGCCAGTGCCGCCTGGAACCACGGGTGTTGGTCGGACACGTGGTTCGGGACGATGTCGACGATCGTCCGGATGCCCAGCTCGCGCGCCTCCGCGATGAGTTTCTCGGCCTCGGCGAGGGTGCCGAAGGCCGGGTCGATGGCCCGGTAGTCGGCGACGTCGTAGCCGCCGTCCTTCATGGGTGACGGGTACCAGGGGCTGAACCACAGCGCGTCCACGCCGAGTTCGGCGAGGTACGGCAGCTTTGCGCGGACGCCCGCGAGGTCGCCGGTGCCGTCGCCGTCGTTGTCGGCGAAGCTGCGGACGTACACCTGGTAGATGACGGCCGAACGCCACCAGTCCTGGTCCTTCGGGGCATGGCTGGGCTGTCCCACTGGGCGAACCTTTCTGTCGGAGGAAGGGCCGTCAGCCCTTGGTGCTGCCCGCGCTGATCCCGGCGATGATGTGCCGCTGGAAGACGAGGAACAGCGCGACCATCGGGATGCTGGCGATCACCATCGCGGCGATGAGCACGGTGAGCTGGATGTTCTGCGACAGCTGGACCAGGGCCACGCTGATGGGCTGCTTGTCGGTGTCGGAGAAGACCATCAGCGGCCACAGGAAGTCCTGCCAGACCGCGACCAGGGCGAAGATCGACACGACGCCGAGGACCGGGCGGGACATGGGCAGGACCACGGACCAGAGGATGCGCAGCTTTCCGGCGCCGTCGATCTCGGCGGCCTCCAGCACGTCGCGGGGCAGCTGGTCGAAGAACCGCTTGAGGAGGTAGAGGTTGAAGGCGTTGGCGACGGCCGGCAGCCAGATGCCGAGCGGGTCGTTGAGCAGGCTGGTGTGGATGAACGGCAGATCGGCGACGGTCAGGTACTTGGGTACGACCAGGGCCTGGGCCGGCACCATCAGGGTGGCCAGGATGCCGCCGAGGATCACCTTGCCGAAGGCCGGCTTCAGCTTCGACAGGGCATAGGCGGCGGCCGTGCAGAACACCAGCTGGAAGGCCCAGGCACCGGCGGCCTGCACCACCGTGTTCCACAGGTGCTCCGGGAGCTGCATCAGGTCCCAGGCGTCGGTGTAGCCGGACAGGTGCCAGTGCTTGGGGATGACGGTGGGCGGGGTCTGGGCGATCTCGTCCGGTGACTTCATCGCCCCGGTCACCATCCAGTACACCGGGAACAGGAAGGCGAGCGCGAAAAGGACGACGACCCCCGTGAAGACCGTCCAGTAGGCCGCCCTCCCGCGCGGGCGCGCCAGGGTCGCCGGGGAGATCAGGGTGCGGGTGGCGCTGCTCATCCGTCCTCCCCGGACCGGGTCAGCCGCAGGTACACGGCGGAGAAGATGCCGAGCAGCACCAGGAGCATCACGCTGAGCGCGCAGGCGCCGCCGAAGTCGTTGTAGAGGAAGGCGTACTTGTAGATCAGGTAGAGCACGGTGACCGTGGCGTTCTCCGGGCCGCCCCCCGTGATGACGAACGGCTCGGTGAACACCTGCATGGTGGCGATGATCTGAAGGAGCATCAGCATGAGGATGACGAACCGGGTCTGAGGGATCGTCACGTGCCGGATGCGCTGGAGGAGATTCGCGCCGTCCAGTTCGGCGGCCTCGTACAGCTCGCCGGGGATGGACTGGAGGGCGGCCAGGTAGATCAGGACGGTGCCGCCCATGTTGGCCCAGGTGGCCACGATCACCAGGGAGACGAGCGCGGTGCCGGTGCCGTTGGTCCAGTTCGAGGTGGGCAGGTGCAGGAAGCGCAGCGTCTCGTTGGCGAGGCCGGCCCCGGGGTCGTAGAACCACTTCCACAGCAGGGCGCTGACCACCGGCGGGATCATCACCGGGAGGTAGACCACGACCCGGAAGAACGCCTTGGCGTGCCGCAGTTCGTTGAGGACCAGGGCGAGGACGAACGGGATCGCGAAGCCGATCAGCAGGGCCAGCAGCGTGAAGGTGAGGGTGTTGCGCCAGGCCGCCGAGAACTCGGGGTCGTGCAGGACCCGGGTGAAGTTGGCGGTGCCGACCCACTCGGCGGACGAGCCCGGCGTGTACTTCTGGAAGGAGATCACGACGGCGCGGATCGCCGGGTACCAGGAGAACAGGGCGAAGCAGATCAGTCCGCCGATCAGGAACCCGTAGGCGCGGACCTGGTCGGTGATCCGGCGCCGCCTCCGGTCCCCTGCCGGGGGCGGCGCCGGGGCCTGTCCTACGGCGACCGCCGCCGTGGCGGCGGGTCGTCGTGCGGCCGTCTTGGTCATCGTGGTCAGCCCCGGGCCAGGATGCCGTCGATCTTGTCGTTGGCGTCCTTGAGGAGCTGGTCGATGTCGGCGTCCTTCTTGGTGAGGACCGCGGACACGGCGCCGTCGAGGACGGAGTAGATCTGCTGGGCGTCCGGCGGCTCGATCTTCATCTGCAGGGACTGGTTGCCGTTCAGGAACGCCTGGTAGTTCTCCACCGGCACGTTGGCGTTGGCCTTCTTGACCGCCTGGTCCTTGGCGTCGGCGGCGCCGGTGAACAGGCGCGGCTCGGGCAGGCCGACGGGCGCGTTGTTCTTCTTGGCGCGGGCGTAGTCGCCGAGGAAGCCGTCACCGGGGGTGAGGAACATGGAGTCGAGCCACTTGAGGCCGGCCCGGATCTGGGCGGGGGTGTCCTTCTTGTTGAACATGTAGCCGTCGCCGCCGATGAGCGTGCCCTTGCCGCCGGGCATCGGGCCGAGGGCGAGGTCCTTGTAGTTGCCGCCCTTCTCCTTCACCAGGATCGGGATGTTGTCCGGCGCCGAGAGGTACATGCCGAGCTTGCCCGAACCCATCATCTGCTGCACGTCGTTGAGGATCAGCAACTGCTTGCTGCCCATGGTGTTGTCGGTCCAGCGCATGTCGTGCAGGTTCTGCAGCACCGCGTGGCCCTCGGGGGTGTCGACGGTCGCCGACTTGCCGTCGGCCGACACCACGTCACCGCCCTGCGAGTACATCTCCGCGGTGAAGTGCCAGCCGCCCTGGTTCTGCGCGCTGTAGTCGGCGTACCCGACGGTCCCGTTGCCGAGCGCGGCGATCTTCTTGGCGTCCGCGCGGACCTCGTCCCAGGTCGTCGGCGGCTGGTCGGGGTCGAGGCCGGCCTGCTGGAAGAGCTTGCGGTTGTAGATCAGGCCCATCGAGTAGCCGGTGCGCGGGATGCCGTAGACCTTGCCGTCGACGGTGTAGATGTCCCGCAGCTGCTTCTGGATGGTGTCGTAGCTCTTCAGTTCCTTGAGGTACGGCGTGAGATCGGCCGCCTGGTTGATGTCCACGACGTGCTTGGCGTCGGTGAAGTACGTGTAGAACACGTCCTCCATCTGGCCGCCGGCGAGCTTGGCGTCGAAGGTCTTCGGGTCCTGGCAGGGGAACGCGTCGTGCGCGACGACGTCGATGTCCGGGTTCTTCTTCTCGAAGTCGGCGATGTCCTGGTCGAAGAACGACCGGTCGACCTTGGCGCTCTTCGGCGGCTCGCAGTTGACGGTGATGCGCGTCTTGCCGCTGCCCGCGTCGTCGCCCGACCCGCAGGCCGTGGCCGAGAGCGCGAGTGAGGAACAGACGCCGAACGCGACGAGAGCACGGCGGAACCCGGTGCTGGACATCGGTGGACCCCCCAGAACAGGAGCAGTTGGGCGCCGCACCGGGACCGGTGGGCGCCGCACACTCAAGCACCGGCAGCACCGCCGCGCAAGATGTCACGCAGAATCTGTAATTATTCGACAGCGGATGGGATCTCCTGCGCCTCAGGCTTTCGGCGCTTGCGCGGTCGACCCCCTCACGACCAGCTCGGGCTCGAACAGCAGCTCCTCCGCCGGGACGACCGTCCCGCCGATCTGTGCGTTCAGGAGTTCGACGGCGGCCCGGCCCATGGCCTCGATGGGCTGCCGGACGGTGGTGAGCGGGGGCTCGGTGCAGTTCATGAACGCCGAGTCGTCGTAGCCGACGACCGAGACCCGGGAGGGCACCTCGTACCCCTTGCGGCGGGCCGCGCGGACGGCGCCGAGGGCGAGGGGGTCGCTGGCGCAGATGATGCCGGTGACGCCCCGGTCGATGAGCCGGGACGCGGCCGCGTGGCCGCCCTCGATGGAGAAGATCGCGCGGGCCACGAACTCGTCCGGCAGGTCGCCGATCGCCCGCGCCGCCGCCAGCTTCCGGGCCGAGGGGACGTGGTCGCCGGGGCCGAGGACCAGGCCGATGCGCTCGTGCCCCAGGGAGGCGAGGTGGCGCCAGGCCTGCTCCACCGCCACCGCGTCGTCGCAGGACACACCCGGGAAGCCGAGGTGCTCGATGGCCGCGTTGACCAGCACCACCGGGATGTTGCGGTCGGCGAGCAGCCGGTAGTGGTCGTGCGGCGCCTCGGCCTGGGCGTAGAGCCCGCCGGCGAACACCACCCCGGAGACCTGCTGTTGCAGCAGCAGCTCCACGTAGTCCGCCTCGGAGACCCCGCCCTTGGTCTGCGTGCACAGCACCGGGGTCAGGCCGAGCTGGGCCAGGGCGCCGCCGATGACTTCGGCGAACGCCGGGAAGATGGGGTTCTGCAGCTCGGGCAGGACCAGACCGACGAGCCGGGCGCGCTCACCGCGCAGTTGGGTCGGGCGCTCGTAGCCGAGCACGTCGAGGGCCGAGAGCACCGCCTGCCGGGTCGCCTCGGAGACCCCTGGCTTGCCGTTGAGCACCCGGCTGACCGTGGCCTCGCTGACCCCGACCTTCTTGGCTACTTCCGCAAGTCGTCGCGTCATGCACGCAAGAGTAGCGTAATTTACGCAAGCCTTTTGCGTAACGCCTCAGGGAACGGGATCAGACGCGGCTGCCGGTCGCCGTGTCCGCCGAAAGCCGTTGCGCGACGTAGATCGGGACGACGGACAGCAGGACGAGCACCGCCGCCACCACGTTCACCACCGGAGCCTGCTGCGGGCGGGTCATGTTGTCGAAGATCCACAGAGGCAGGGTCTGGACGCCCGGTCCGGCGGTGAAGGTGGTGACCACGATCTCGTCGAAGGAGAGCGCGAAGGCGAGCAGTCCGCCCGCGAGCAGCGCCGAACGCACCAGCGGGAAGGTGACGTCGACGAAGGCGCGGAAGGTGTCGGCGCCCAGGTCGGCGGCGGCTTCCTCGTAGCTGCCGGAGGTGCGGCGCAGCCGGGCGACGACGTTGTTGAAGACGATCACCACGCAGAAGGTGGCGTGTCCGACGACCACGGTGAACAGGCCGAGTCCGACGCCGAGCGGCTCAAGGACCGTGCTGAAGGCCGAGTTGAGGGCGATGCCGGTGACGATGCCGGGCAGCGCGATGGGCAGGACGACCACGAAGGAGAGGGCGTCCCGGCCGAAGAAGCGGTACCGGGCGACGGCGAAGGCGATCAGTGTGCCGAGCACCAGGGCGATCGCGGTGGCGCCGAGCCCGGCCTTGACCGAGGTCCACAACGCCTCACGGGCACCGGAGCTGCGCCAGGCGGCCGACCACCAGCGGGTGGTCAGGCCGGGCGGCGGCCAGCTCGCGCTGCGGTCCGGGTTCAGGGAGTTGACGAGGACCAGCAGCAACGGCACGTAGATCACGGCGAAGCCGAGGGCGGCGGCGAGGCGGAGGGCGACGCGGGCGGGCCGGGAGAGTGTCATGTGTGACATGTGACATAGCACCCTGATTGTCAGAGGCTGCTCAACGCCCCCGTCCGCCGCATCGCCAGCAGATACAGCACGATGACGACGACCGGGACGGTGGCGAGGGCGGCGGCCATGGGCAGGTTGAGTTCGATGTTGGCGTAGACGAGGTTGCCGATGAGCTGGGTCTTGCCGCCGACGATCTGCACGGTGATGTAGTCGCCGAGGCTGAGCGAGAACGTGAACACCGAGCCGGCGGCGACCGACGGCAGCACCATCGGCAGCACCACCGACCGGAAGGTCCGCCCGGCGCGGGCACCCAGGTCCGCCGACGCGTCGAGGAGGTTGTCGGGCAGCTGCTCCAAAGCGGTGTGGATCGGCAGGATCATGTACGGCAGCCAGAGGTAGGTCAGGGTCAGCACGGTGGCCGGCAGCCCGAAGCCCGGCCCGCTCAGCCCGAACGGCTTCAGCAGCCAGTCGGCGAGTCCGCCCTCGGACAGGATCAGCCGCCACGCGTACACCTTGACCAGGTAACTCGCCCACAGCGGCGTGAGGATGGCGACCACGAGGAGCGGGCGCCGGCTCGGCTTGGCGACGCGGGCGGTGTAGAAGGCGACCGGGAAGGCGAGCACGGCGCACAGGGCGGTCACCGCGAGGGCGACGCCGACGCTGCGCAGGATCACCTGCCGGAACACCGGCGTCGTGAACAGCTCATGGAAGTTGTCCGTCGACCACACCTTCACCACCTCGGAGGTGAAGGAGTCCGTCGTCCAGAACGCGGAGACGAACAGCACGGCCAGCGAGCCGAGGTAGAGCACGGCCAGCCACAGCAGTGGGGCGGTCAGCAGCAGGGCGAGGCGGAGCCGGGGGCGCCGGTGCAGCGCCCCCGCGGTCCGGGTGAGCAGGGCCATGGGTCAGCCCTTGATCTCGGTCCAGGCCTGCACCCACTTGGCGTACGGCACGCACGTGACGTCGGTGCGGCCGTCCAGGCACTGCTCGATGGGCGTGTTCCAGAAGGCGATGTTCTTCCAGTAGCTCTCGTCGGCCGCGTGGTAGGTCGTGCAGAAGTTCTTGTCGCTGGTCAGGTCGCAGGCCTTGGCGTTGGCCGGGGCCTCGCCGAAGTACTCGGCGACCTCGGCGTTGACCTTCGGGGAGACGATCCAGTTGAGCCACTGGTAGGCGCAGTTGGGGTGCTTGGCCTTGGCGGAGACCATCCAGGTGTCGGACCAGCCGGTGGAACCCTCCTTGGGTACAAAGGCTTTCACCTTGGCGCCCTCGTCGGCGGCCAGGTTGGCGATGACCTGCCAGCTGGTGCCGATGACGGAGTCGCCGCTCTTGAAGGCGGAGATCTCCTTGAGGTAGTCGCTCCAGTACTCGCCGATGTCCGCGTTCTGCTGCTTCAGCAGGGCGACGGCCGCGTCGAACTGCTTCTGGTCGAGCGCGTAGGGGTCCTTGATCTTCAGCTCGGGCTTGGTGGCCTTGAGGTAGAGGGCCGCGTCGGCGATGTAGATCGGCGAGTCGTAGGCGGTGACATGGCCCTTGTACGTGCCGGCGTCGTCGAAGACGGCCGACCAGGAGGTGGGCGCGGGACTGACCTTCTGGGTGTTGTACATCAGCAGGTTGGCGCCGCGGCCGTGCGGGATGCCGTACATCTGGCCCTTGACCGAGTTCCAGGCGCCGTTCTTCAGGCCGCTGAAGATGTCCTTGTAGTTCGGTACGAGCTTGGTGTTGACCGGGGCCGCGTCGCCGGAGGCGATCAGGCGCAGGGAGGCGTCGCCGGAGGCGGAGACGGCGTCGTACTGGCCGGTCTTCATCAGCTTGACCATCTCGTCTGAGCTGGCCGCGACCTTGGAGTTGACCTGGCAGCCGGTCTGCTTCTCGAAGTCGGTGACCCAGTCCACCTTGGGGTCGTCGGAACCGTCCTCGACATAGCCGGCCCAGGCGATCAGGTTGACCTCGCCCTCGGACTTGCCCAGCTTGGCGAGGGGTTTGAGGTCGGGCGGGTTGAGGCCGGTCGAGGAGCCGGAGCCGGAGGAGCCGCAGGCGGTGGCGGCCAGCAGCAGCGCGGCGACTGCGGTCGCGGTGAGTGGACGGGTGAGGCGCACGGCGTTCTCCATACGTGAGGGACGGCGCATCCGGACGTCGGGGACGGCGGATCCGGACGATGGGGGCGGACGGCGGTTCAGTCGGGGACGTGGACGGTGTGCCGGCGCTGCCAGCGCAGCCGGACGCGGGTGCCGCGGTAGGCGGCGACGTCCTCGGCGGAGGTGTCGAGGTTCTGCTGGAGCGCGGTGAGCCGGCCGCCGCCGTCCAGGTCGACCAGGAAGCGGGTGGCGTCGCCGAGGTAGACCACCTCTGCGACGGTGCCGAGCGCGCCGACGTGCCCTTCCACGTCCGGGTCGGCGGTCTCGCCGAGGACCCGGATCTTCTCGGGCCGGACGCTGTGGGTGCCGCTCTCGCCGAGCACGCGCAGGGCGGCCTCGCCGGTGAGCAGGTTGGAGGTGCCGACGAAGGAGGCGACGAACGAGGTCTCGGGGCGTTCGTAGATCTCGGCGGGGGTGCCGACCTGTTCGATGCGGCCCTGGTGGAAGACGGCGACGCGGTCGCTCATGGTCAGGGCCTCCTCCTGGTCGTGGGTGACGAAGACGAAGGTGATGCCGACCTCGCGTTGCAGGGCCTTGAGTTCGATCTGCATCTGCTCGCGGAGTTTCAGGTCGAGGGCGCCGAGGGGCTCGTCGAGGAGCAGGACGCGGGGGCGTCCGACGAGGGCGCGGGCGAGGGCGACGCGCTGGCGCTGGCCGCCGGAGAGCTGGGAGGGGCGGCGGGCGCCGTAGCCGTCGAGGCGGACCTCGGCGAGGGCCTTGCGGGCGCGGACCAGGCGTTCGGCCTTGGGGACCTTGCGGACCTTGAGGGAGTAGGCGACGTTCTGCTCGACGCTCATGTGCGGGAACAGGGCGTAGTCCTGGAAGACGGTGTGCACGTCGCGTTCGAAGGGGGCGCGGCGGGTGACGTCCTGCCCGGCGAGTTCGATCGTGCCCGAGGTGGGGGTCTCGAAGCCGGCGATCAGGCGCAGCACGGTGGTCTTGCCGGAGCCGGAGGGGCCGAGCATCGAGAAGAACTCGCCGTCGCGGATCTCCAGGTCGACCCCGGCCACGGCGCTCGTGTCGCCGAACGACTTCCGCAGATCCCGCAACCGGATCGCGCTGGCCTCCATGGGCGGGAACCTCTCTGCCGTTCTCGTGCGTTGCACCTGGTGACCGGAAAGATATGAAGTCATAGTTCAAAGCTCAAGACCCTTCCGAGGTAAAGGTTGGGTCAACGCATAGGGTGGTGGGCCGTGAGACAGCACCAGACGGTGGGCGGCGCCCGAAAGGCCGTCTTCGCCCCGGTGGACGGCGGGGCCCGGGTCGACGCCGTGGTCCGCCGGATCGGCGACGCCATCGAGCTCGGCCTGCTCTCCGACGGGGAGCAGCTGCCCGGCGAGACCGAACTGGCCGGACAGCTCGGGGTGTCCACGGTGACCCTGCGGGAGGCGCTGATGGCCCTGCGCCAGCGGGGTCTGGTGGTCACCCGCCGGGGCCGGGGCGGCGGCAGCTTCGTCTCCTCCCCCGAGGTGCCCGACCGGGAGCGGCTCACGGCGCGGCTGCGCGGCTGGAGCCCCGAGGAGCTGCGCGACCTCGGCGACCACTGGGCGGCCCTGTCCGGCACCGCCGCCGACCTCGCCGCGCAGCGCACCGAGGACCACGACCTCGACCAGCTCCGCCGCACCACCGAGGAGCTGCGCGGGGCACCGGACGCGGCGGCGCGCAGCCGGGTCTACGGCCGCTTCCACGTGGAGCTGGCCGCCGCCGCCCAGTCGGCCCGGCTCACCCGCGAACAGGTCGCGCTCCAGACGGAGATCGGGGCGCTGCTCTGCCTCGTGCTCGGCGACGACGAATATCGTGAAGAGGTGGCGGACCGTCACCGGTCCGTAATCTCGGCCGTGCAGGATGGGGCGCACACATCGGCCAGGGAGCTGGCCGAGCGGTGCGTACGGGACTCGACGGCACGGCTCATCGCCCTGCGGCTGGCCCTGTAGCCGCGCCGTACCCGCTCCCCCGTCCGCCGGAGGGCACCATGAGCCGCGGCACCGTCCCCTGCGGTCCGGCGGCGGCCACGCTCGGCGCCGCCGAGGAGTACGTGGCCGCGCGGGTCGGCCACGCCCTGGAGGCGGTGTTCGACACCGTCGCGGCCACCCGCGCCGACACGGCCGCGCTGCTGAGCCGGGTGGCCGCCGAGGACCGCCGGCCGGTGACCGCCGACCTCGCCGCGCTCCGCCCCGGTCTTCATCTGCGCCTGACCCGGCAGGAGTTGGTCTCCGGCGTCGGGTTCGTGGCCGCGCCGGGGATGCTGGCCGACGTCCCGGCCTGGCTGGAGTGGTGGCAGAGCGACGCCTCGGGGGACGTACGGCCGCTCCTCCTCGACCTGGACCCGCGTACCTCGGCCTACTCCGACTACACGCACTGGGACTGGTTCGCGCTGCCCCGGGACACCGGGCGGCGGGCGGTGGCCGGACCGTACGTGGACTACCTCTGTTCGGACGAGTACAGCCTCACGCTGTCCGCGCCGGTGGAGGTGGGCGGCCGGTTCCTGGGCGTGGCCGCCGCCGACGTGTACCTGCGGCACTTCGAGGCGGCCGCGCTGCCGCTGCTGCGCGAGCTGCCCGGACCCGCGCGGCTGGTCAACGCCCGCGGCCGGGTGGCGGCGTCGGCGGACCCGGCCCGGCTGGCCGGTTCGCTGGACAAGGGGCCGGACTTCGCGGCGGTCCTGGAGAGCGGGCGGCCGGGCACGTTCGGCGGGCTGCGGCTGGTGCCGTGCCGGGGCGTGCCGCTGGTCCTGGTCGTGGCGGGCGGTTGAGAAGGGGCTGAGGCGGGGGCGGGGCGGGGTCCGGACCTCGCCTGCGTCCGGCCCGGCGCCGTCGGCGACCTGAACGCCGACGGTGCCGGGTCAGCCTTCGGGGGCCGGGACGACGGTCAGATGGGCGCCCAGGCCGCCGGGCCGCCGGGCGCGGCGCGGGGCGGCGGGGCGGGGGACGGCGCGCAGCACCAGGGTGTAACGCGCGTAGCCCATGTCCTGAAGGGTCTTGGGGGTTTCACCGACGACCCGGCACTCGGTGGCGCCCAGCAGCGGGTCCGGGTGCAGCAGCAGCCGGACGGCCCCGTCGAGCTGTGCGCCGTCCTCGCCGACCACGCGCAGCCAGTGCGGCAGGCCCTGCCGGAAGGCGGCCTCCATGATGGGGTCCTGGGCGATCTCGCGGCGGATCGACTGGAGTTCGTGGTCGTGGCCGTACCGCTCCAGGGTGGTCTTGAACTGCGCCAGCATCGGCAGGCACCAGCCCGCCTCGTGGGCGCCGAGGACCGCGCCGGCATCCGGGTGGAACAGGACGAAACGCAGGAAGTTGTCCCCGGGCATCGCGGTGGGATGCGGGGCGACCGCCCGGAAAAGTGTCTCGAACGCGCCGTTCGCCAGCACCACGTCCCAGCGGTGGTCCACCACCAGGGACGGGAAGGGGACGGCGTCCAGCAGTAACGCGTAGTCCTGGAGGTACGCCTGGCCCTCAAGGCTCTCGGGGACGGGCCGCGGCGCCGGCCGCCGCCCACCTGCCTGATATGCCATCGGGAGGTCACCCCTCTTGCCTATGCGGCCTTCTCGCGGCGATGTGATCCTGCTGCCCCACCCTGAGTCATGTCAACTATCGTGGCATTTCATGCCTGTTGACGTCCGAAATTGGCCACAGTTGTGGCGAGACCTGGATGTGAGTTCGAACGACCCGCTAATCTCCGGGGGGTTCGCGCGGGTGCCGGGACGTTCACGGCACACCTTGTGAGAAGCCCCTGATTCCCCTGAGAGACGTAGGAGTTCTGTCGGTGACGGATGGCTACGAGGATCCGGGCGCCACGGCGACCGCCCAGCTGCCGGCCGCCGTCGCCCGCGTCACCGCGCTCGCCGACCGGCTCGGCGTCCCGCACGCCGAGGTCTTCCACGTCGGACGGCTCTCCCACGCCTGCGGTGTTCCCGAGCCCGTGGTCCGGGCCCTGCTGACCGGCCGCCCCGCGGGCGAGCCCGACGTCCAGGCCCGCTTCCTGCAACGCCTCGACCTGCTGCGCCACACCCGGCTCAAGCCGAACGGCCGCAAGCACACCCAGCAGGAGATCGCCGACGGCGCGGGCATGTCCCGGCAGCAGGCCGGCGCCCTCATCAACGGTGACCGGCGGCCGACCATGGAGCACTGTGACGCCCTCCAGCGCTTCTTCCGCGTGCACGCGGGGTTCCTCACCGCCGAGGACCCCGAGGCGCTCGCCGGCGCCCTGCAGCGCGTCGAGCAGGAGCTGTTGCAGAAGCTGGCAGACCGGGAGCGGGCCGCGGCCGAGGCGGCCGAGGACCCGCTGGAGCGGCTGTTGCAGGACCACGGGGTGCGCGGCATCGCCTGGCGGGCCGCCCAGCTGCCCACCGACCAGCACCGGGACAAGGTCGCGGAATGGCTGGACATGCTCCTGGAGAGCGTCAAGCGGCCCGCGTCGTGAGCCGAGAGTCGTGACCCGAGGGAGGAAAGTGGGCATCGGCAGGGACATGCGCCGGCTGAGCGGTGAGCTGGTCGGGGAACTGACCCTGCCCACGCCCGCCCCGCCGCAGGAGCTGTACCGGGCGCTGTGCGACGCGCTGGGCCGCCGCCGCGGCCGCCCCGTCCAGTTCCGTACCGCCGTCTTCCCGCCCGGCACCGCCAGCGGCCTCTGGCTGGACCTGGCCGACCGCGACCTGGTCGTCGTCGAGGAACGCACCGTGCCCGACCACCAGTTGGTGATCCTCGGCCACGAGCTGTGGCACATGCACGCCGAGCACTGCGGCCATGACGTGGAGGGGGTCGGGGTGGCCGCGCGGCTCCTCGGCACGGCCACCGGCACCGGCTCCGACGCGGGCACCGGGGCCGACGAGGCCGCGCTCCGGGCCGCCGTCCAGCGGGTGGCCGCCCGCACCCGCTTCGACCGGACCGAGGAACGGGACGCGGAGACCTTCGGGCTGCTGCTGGCCAGCAAGTGCCGGACCTGGCTCGCGGGTTCGGCGCTGCGCGGTCCGGTGCGCCGGCACGACGTGGCGGGCCGCATCGAGGCGTCGTTGGGGTACCTGGGAAAGTAGGCCTCGCGGCCTCGGGGCCGTGACCGGGGCAGCACGGGCTCTCAGGTGGCGCTGCGTTCGCTCGCCTCACGCAGGTCCTGCTGCGCGGCCGGGCCGTGGCCGGTACCGGGGCGGCCGTCGAGGAGCAGGGTGCGCCAGTGCTCACGGCTCCAGTCCGCCGGGGCGGTGGTGGCCGTGAACTCCTGGACCAGGGCGACGAACCGGGCCGGGTCGGCGTGGAACGGGAAGTGCCCGGCGCCCTCGAAGATCTCCAGCCGGGCGCCGGGCATCGCCTCGAGGGCGCGGTGGGCGTGCGGTACCGGGACCACGCTGTCGCGGTCGCCCCACAGGAGCATGGTCGGCATGCCCTCGGTGAGATAGCAGCGGTCCAGCATGGTGACGACCTGGCCACGCCAGTCGACGACCGCGCGCAGGCTGCGGACGAAGGCGTTGCGGGAGGTCTCGTCGGGGAGCGCGTCGACCAGGGTGAGCAGTTCCGGGGCGTCCTGACCGAGGCCGGTGTCCAGCAGTCTCAGCAGGCGTACGGCCAGACCCACTTGGAGCCGCATGCCGGGCAGCCGCAGCGCGGACAGCATCAGATGGGCGCCGGGGAGCGAGACGAGCCGCAGCACCGGGTTGACCTCGCGGCCCACCCCGCCCGCACTGACCAGGATGAGCCGCTCGGTGCGCTCGGGGAACTGGTAGGCGAACTGCATCGCGACTCCCCCGCCGAGCGAGTGCCCGACGAGGGTCGCGGACTCGATGCCCAGGGTGGTCAGCAGGTCCCGTACCCCGTTGGCGTAGGCGGCGACCGAGTAGTCGGCCCGCGGTTTGTCCGACTCGCCGTGGCCGAGCAGATCGGGGGCGATCACGGTGTGGGTGCGGGCGAGGTCGGGGATGAGCCGTGCCCAGGTCGCCGAGGAGTCCCCGATGCCGTGGATGAGGACCAGGGCGGGCCCGTCGCCGGCGATGCGGTAGGCACGCCGGTAGCCGTGCACGACCCGGTGGCGCGCCACGAGTTCCCCGTCGCCCACCGGGCGCAGGTGCGCGGTGCGCTGCGGACGGCTGGGCACCACTTCTGGCACGGCTCGGCCTCCTCCGCTCTCCGGGCCCGCTGCGGCCCGGCCGGAATCCTCTCCTTCCAGGGTAGGAAGACATTTCCCCAGGGAGTTTCGGTGAGGTTTCACCTCCGCTAAGCGAGCGAACCGAGGCCCGGCACGGGGGCGTTGTCAGTGGCGACCGGCAAGCTGGGGGGTGCGCACCGCACACCCGGTGTGCCCGCGCCGTCCGGGCGCGTGACCACGACGACCGACGGGGAGAGCCGACCGATGCACACCGCCGTACTGACCGACCGTGAACGCGCCGCCGTCCAGGCCTATCTGCGGCTGCTGCACACCGTGCGCGCGGCCTTCGACGGACCGCCCGACGCCCCGCGCCCCTTCGTGGTGCCACCGGCCGTGCTCGCCGAGGCCGAGGAGGCACTGGCCGGAGCCGGGCTGACCGGCAACGAGGAGGCGTTCTTCCGGCTGCTGCACGACTGGTGCCCACTCACCTGAGCCGACGGCGCGTCAGGGGTTGGGAGCAGGTGGCGGCTGATGACGCTTGAGTGCGTTCTGACACGCGCGAGTGAGCCTCCCGGCAGGTCAGACACGTTCCTGCCCGGGGGAACGAGAGTTCTTGCGTCGAATGTGTGACCTTCTGAGGTGGTGGTCGTTGGGCGTGGTGACGGATTTCTGCGACATGGGCCCGGGGGTGACAGGGGGCGGGTGGACTGCGGGAGGTGGCGGCGCCGTTCGTTGTGCCCGGCCCCTCGGGAGTCTCCGTCCGTACCCGGCTCAAGGGCCTGACCGTGGGAGACGAGAAGGTGCTGCGCCTGGTCGGTGACCACCTCGGGTCGCTGGCTTCCCGTGATCTGAGGGCGCGGTGTGCGGCCGGGCTGGACCACGACAGCGGGCAGTGGGCGCGGCGCAAGCGTGTCCTGACCGAGGGGTCCTCCTCGCGCTGGGCCGGGTCGGTCACGAAGGCCACCCACGACCAGTGGGCGTTCGCCCGGCGCGGCCTGCTCGCGTACATCCACCGCCTCCAAGCAGGCGTACGCACCATCGCGCACCGCCTGTCCCTGCCCATCGGCGAGAAGGGCTCCAAACGAGCGCCGGGTGGCTATCGCAGCAGGCGGGAGTGGTTCGCCAAGTCCCGCCGCCTGCACGTCCTCGAAGACCGGCTGAAGGCGGCGCAGGCCGACTGGCAGGCCGGTGTCGTGCGTGTGGTGCGCGGCGGCAAACGGCTGCTGAACACCCGTCACCACCTGGAGACGGCCGGGCTCACCCACGAGCAGTGGCGTGCCCGGTGGCAGGCCGGGCGCCGGTTCCTCCAGGCGGACGGAGAGTCCGGGAAGCGTTACGGCAACGAGACCCTCCGCGTCACCCCCGACGGCGAGGTCTCCCTCAAGCTTCCCGCGCCGCTGGCACATCTGGCGAACGCCCCGCACGGCCGGTACGTGCTCGTCGGCCGGGTGTCGTTCGCGTACCGGGGCGAACAGTGGGCCGACCGCGTCACCGCGAACCGGGCTGTCGCCTACCGCATCCACGAAGACGTGCAGCGTGGCCGCTGGTACCTGACCGCATCATGGACCATCCCACCGGTGAAGACCCTGCCGCTGGAGACGGCCCGCGCAAGCGGCCTGGTCGGCGTCGACACCAACGCCGACCACCTCGCCGCCTGGCGCCTCGACAGGGACGGCAACCCCCTCGGCGAACCACTCCGCTTCGCCTACGACCTCACCGGCACCGCCGACCACCGCGACGCCCAGGTGCGGCACGCCCTGATCCGCCTGCTGCACTTCGCCCGGCGGCACGGTCTGGCGATCGCGGTCGAGGACCTCGACTTCACCGCGGAGAAGACCCGCGAGAAACACGGCCGCCGCAAGAAGTTCCGCAACCTCATCTCCGGCATGCCCACCTCTCGGCTGCGAGCGCGGCTCGTGTCCATGGCGGCCGAACTGGGCATCCCCGTCGTCGCCGTCGACCCCGCCTACACCAGCAAGTGGGGCGCCCAGCACTGGCAAAAGCCTCCTACCAGCAAGACCAGGAAGGCCACCCGCCACGACGCGGCCGCGGTGGCGATCGGAAGGCGCGCCCTGGGACACCCGATCAGGCGTCGGACGGCACCGCCCCGCACCCACCAGAGCGATGGATGCGGGCATCGGACCGTCCAGGCCAGACCGGGCGCCCCGGGGCGTGAGGGAAACCGCCCCCGCATCCCCGGACCACGGACACGATCCGTCGGCGCCGAACGCGGAGCGAACGCGGTCGACCAGAATGCCCACCACCGTCCGGGGCGTTCGGCTGAGCACGAGCCCTGGCAACAGGACTCGCTCCCGCTCAGTCTTTAGGAACGGTGCGGCACGACCACGGCCGAGGTCAGCATGCCGTGCCCCACGCTCCAGCGGCCCTCGAAGACCTGCAGCCGCCGCCCGCCGACCTCCGGCCCGGGGACCAGGAGGCGGGCGCGCAGGATGCCGTGCGGCCGCTCACCGGGCTCGGGGACGAGTTCTATGTCGGCCTCCATGAAGTCCAGCCACTTCCCGGTGAGGGGGAACCACGCCTTGTAGACGGACTCCTTGGCGCTGAACAGCAGCCGGTCCCAGTGCACGCCGGGCCGCCCGGCCGCCAGCAGGCCGAGCCGCTCCCGCTCGGCGGGCAGCAGCACGGCCTCGGCGACGCCCTCGGGGAGCGCGGCGTGCGGTTCGGCGTCGATGCCGAGGGAGGCCAGGTCGGCGGCGCGGACCAGGGCGGCGGCGCAGTAGCCCTCGCAGTGGGTCATGCTGCCGACCAGCCCGTCCGGCCAGCGCGGGGCGCCGCGCTCGCCGCTCACGACGGCCTGCGGCGGGACTCCCAGCTTCTCCATGGCGCTCCGGGCGCAGGCGCGCACGGCGGCGAACTCGCGGCGGCGCTTGGGCACGGCCCGGGCGACCAGCGCCGCCTCCTCGGGGTAGAGCGGGGCCTCGCGGATCGACTCGTCACCGAGCATCTCCACGGCCACCACCGACTCCGGGAGCAGCTCCTCGATCACCGGTTCCGACCTCCATCGGCAGAATGCGGCGCAGCCGGCCCGGTTCCCCGGAACGCTTGCGCCACTCGCGGGGATATCCCACGGAGACCTCTTCGAAGCGGACCCCGTCGAGCCAGGTGGTCCGGGGGATGTGCAGATGACCGTAGACCATGGTCGCGACGCGGAACCGGCGGTGCCAGTCGGCGGTGCGGGTGGTGCCGCACCACATGGCGAACTCCGGGTACCAGAGCACGTCCATGGGGTGCCGGTCCAGCGGATAGTGCCCGGCCAGCACGGTCGGCAGGTCCTCCGGCAGCTCGGCGAGCCGGCGCTCGGTCTCCTCGACCCGGGCCCGGCACCAGTCCTCGCGGGTCGGGTAGGGGTCGGGGTGCAGCAGGTACTCGTCGTTGCAGACGATGCCGGTGCCGTGCGCGTAGGCGAGGCCCTCGTCCTTGGTGGCGCAGCCGGCCGGCAGGAAGGAGTAGTCGTACAGCAGGAACAGCGGTGCCACGACGACCGGGCCGCCCGGGCCCTCCCAGAGCGGGTACGGGTCCTCGGGGGTGACCACGCCCAGCTCCCGGCAGAGGTCGACGAGGTGCTCGTAGCGGGCGACTCCGCGCAGGGTGACCGGATCCTTGGGGTGGGTCCACAGGTCGTGGTTGCCGGGCGCCCACAGCACCTTGCGGAAGCGGCCGGCGAAGGTCTCCAGCACCCAGCGGATGTCCGCGACGGTCTCCGCGACGTCACCGGCGACGATCAGCCAGTCCTCGTCCGTCTCCGGACGCATCTTCTCGACGAGCTCGCGGTTCTCCGGGTACGAGATGTGCAGGTCGCTGATGGCCAGCAACTGCCCGGCACCGGCCGTGGACTCCACCCCGTACCCCTTCCGATCATGTCGTCGGCCCCCACCACAACACACTTCGGGGGCCGGGAACAAGAGCACCGGGCCGGGCGCGGGGCCGGGCTTCGGGCCGTCAAGGAAACCGGCGCGGACGGTGCAGGAAAACGCGCGTGGACAGTACGGGGAAATCCGTAACACTCGCGTTGCACGCGGGGCCCCTTGAACGCCGTATGATCCCCCCAACACCACCGCCACGAACTTCCCTTCGCCCAGGGCGGTTTGGTGTCCCTCCAACCACCCTGCCCGGGCACGGGCCCGCTGAGCCCTGCCCGAAAACCCCGAAAGGCGGCTTTAATGCGCTCTCGCGTACGCGTCTGGCTCAACCGCACGTACGCGGAGAACGTGTTCTTCATGGATCAGCTGCGGAGAAATCCCAGCGACCGGGCGGTCGAGATCCATGCGACGCACGGTGACGCCGACTCCCCCGTGCTGGCCGCCGCCGACACCGCCGACCTGGAGCCGGAGGGCCTGTCCCCGGCCGCCTACGTCGAGTACGCCCTCGACCAGTGCCAGCGCCGTGGCATCGATGTCTTCGTGCCCCGGCTGCACCAGTCGGCGATCGTGGCCCACCGGGCCGACTTCGAGGCGATCGGCACGGCCCTGCTGGCGCCGACGCCGGAGGCGACCGCGGTCTTCGAGGACAAGGCGACCGCGTACGAGGCGGTGAGCTCGGTGGGCGTCCCGGTGCCGCCGTGGTCGCGGGTCCGCACGGCGGACGAGCTGGTCGCCGCGGTCGAGGAGCTGGAGGCCGGCGGGCACAAGGCCTGCTTCAAGCCGGCCGTCGGCGCGGGTGGCGTGGGTTTCCGGGTGATCACGCGCGCCCCCTTCTCGCTCTTTCACCTCAACGGGTTCCCCGGCCCGTACGTCCAGCTCGACCTGGTCGTGGACGCGCTGCGCCGCGCGGACCAGCCGGTGGACTGGCTGGTGATGCCGCGGCTGGAGGAGCCGGAGGTGTCCGTCGACTGCCTCACCGGGCCCGACAACCGCATCCGGCTGGCCGTGGGCCGCACCAAGAAGGGCCGCCGGCGCGGGTTCACCCTCGACGAGCAGTGGCTGAAGCCGGCGCGGATCATCGCCGAGGGCTTCGGGCTGCACTACCTGTCCAACATCCAGTTCCGGATGTACGGCGACCAGCCCGTGCTGCTCGATGTCAACACGCGTCCCGCTGGGGGATTGCACCAGCTGTCGCTCTGCGGGGTCAACGCGCCCTGGGCCGCCGTGCAGTTGGCGCTGGGCGAGGACCCCGGGGTGATCGAGCCGCCGTTCCTGGGGCAGGACTACGCGGTGGTGTCAGGGCCGAAGCCTGTCCTGCCGTCGGTTCCCGTGCAGCGGGAAGAGACGGAAGAGGTGGTGCTGCAGGCGGCGGTGCCTGCGCCTGTTGCTGTCGGGTCGGTGGAGGCGGCGGAGGCTTTGCCGCTTTAGGTATGACGCCGGCTGCGGGTCCGTTGCGGCTGATCGCGCCCACGCGGCGGAGCCGCAAATTGAACACAGCCCCGCGCCCCTTTCGGGGCGCCTCGACTCACCGGTATGGACCAATTCACGCCCGTCTCCTTGACAGGCGGATTGGTCCATACCAACTTGGTTGCGCACCCCCCTGCACCTTCGTGCAGCTCCCGAACACCCCCATTCCTTGAGGGAGATCGCGTGCGCAACTCGCTCAGACGTTCCAGACGTCGGATATTCGCTCTGCTCGGGTCCGCCGCTCTCGCGCTCGCCGGCGCCATCGCGCTGCCCGGTACCGCGCAGGCGGCGAACGTCCTGTCCAACCCCGGCTTCGAGTCGGGGAGCCTCTCGCCGTGGTCCTGCTCCGGGAACCTCGGCTCGGTCGTGTCGTCGCCCGTGCACAGCGGCTCCAAGGCGCTCGCGGGGGCCGCGAGTTCCAGTGACAACGCCCAGTGCACGCAGACCGTCGCCGTGCAGCCCAACACGACGTACTCGCTCAGCGGCTGGGTCCGCGGTTCGTACGTCTACCTCGGGGTGACCGGCGGGGCGTCCACCTGGACGACCTCCGCGTCCCAGTACAGCCAGCTGACGGTCTCCTTCACCACCGGGGCCTCGCAGACCAGCGCCCAGATCTACGTGCACGGGTGGTACGCCCAGGGGACGTACTACGCCGACGACATCAGCCTCGACGGGCCCGGCGGCAGTTCGGACACCCAGGCGCCCACCGCGCCCACGAACCTCACCTCCACCGGGAAGACCTCGTCGAGCGTGTCCCTGTCGTGGTCGGCCGCGACGGACAACGTCGGGGTGGCGGCCTACGACGTCTACCGCGGGTCGACCCTGGCGACGAGCGTCTCCGGGACCTCCGCCACGGTGAGCGGCCTGTCGGCCAGTACGGCGTACACGTTCACGGTGAAGGCGCGGGACGCGGCCGGGAACGTGTCGGCGGCGTCCAACTCCGTGTCGGTGACGACGAGCGCGGGCAGCGGCGGCGGGACCGGGTTCAAGCAGGCCGCGCCCTACCTCTACGAGGGCTGGGGGGATCCGCCGAACCCGTCCACGGTGATGAGCGCGACCGGCATCAAGAACTTCACGATGGCCTTCGTGCTGGACTCGGGCGGCTGCACGCCGGCCTGGGACGGCAGCCGGGCGCTGACCGGCGGCGCCGACCAGACCGCGATCAACCAGATCCGGGCGGCCGGCGGTGACGTCACCCCGTCGTTCGGCGGCTGGCAGGGCAGCAAGCTCGGCGCCAACTGCTCCTCGGCGAGCGCGCTGGCCGGGGCGATCCAGAAGGTGATCGACGCCTACGGTCTCAAGTCCGTCGACATGGACATCGAGAACACGGACGAGTTCGAGAACGAGGCCGTGCAGGCGAAGATCCTGACCGCACTGAAGACGGTCAAGGCCAACAACGCCGGCCTGAAGACGATCGTCACCTTCGGGACGTCCACCACCGGGCCGACGTACTACGGCAACCGGCTCATCGAGCAGGCCCAGTCGATCGGCGCCGACATCGACGTCTTCACGATCATGCCGTTCGACTTCGGCGGCGGCTCCGACATGTACGGCAACACCGTCGCCGCGGCCGAGGGGCTGAAGACCAAGCTGAAGTCCACGTTCGGCTGGGACGACGCGACGGCCTACGCGCACATCGGGATCTCCGGCATGAACGGGCTGTCCGACCAGCAGGAGAACACGACCCCGGCGATCTGGACGCAGATCCGTGACTGGGGGAACTCGCACCACATCGCCCGGCTCGCGTTCTGGGCGGCGAACCGGGACCGCGGCTGCGCGGGCGGCGGCGTGGTGAGCAACTGCTCCGGGATCAGCCAGAGCGACTGGCAGTTCACCTCGATCACGGCCGGCTTCACCGGCTGAGCATCGGGACCGACGGCGTGGGGATGCCTAGACCGGGTATCCCCACGCCTTCGCTATCTCGGCGAGCCGGGGCGGGAGTTCGGCGGTCGGGTCGGCCTGGCGGGCGGCCTGGATCCTGCCGGACTTGATCTCCTTGCTCCAGTCGCCGAGCTTCGGCTTGAACGTGCCGTGGTCCTGCTTGCCGTAGTCGAGCATGCCGCTCTCCCACGGAACGCCGAGGTACTCGCACAGACCGCGGGTGACCCGCTCCGGGTCGGCGGTGAGGTCCTCGTACGTGATCACGTGGGCCTCGGTGAGGCTCTGGCGGGCTTCTTCGAGCTTCTCGGCGTAGCTCAGGACCTCGGCGCGGATCGCCTCGTGGTTGGGTTCGGCGCGGCGGCTGGTCAGGGACTGGATGACGGCGCCGGGGTGGCGCAGCAGCAGGATGAACCGGGCATCGGGCCAACATCGGTGCAGCCGGGGCCAGATGAGGGTGTTCGGCGGGGTCTTGTCGACGATGACGTCCTTGCCGCTGCGGCTGAGCTCCAGGTGCAGCACCCGGTCCCACAGCACGTGCTCCAGCTCCTCGCGGTCGAGGGCGAGCTCCTTCATGGCGTCCGCCGTGAACTCCCGGGACATGCGGACGTGGACCGTGCGCAGGTGCATCTCGTGCGGGGCGCGGATGCGGCTGTGGCTGTTCAGCAGGACCCGCAGCAGCGTGGAGCCGGAGCGCACCGAGGAGAGCACGAAGGCGGGGGACTCCACGAGGCGCGGGGCGAGCGGGGCCGTGTAGTCGGCGGGGGCCTGCTGCGGCCGCTCGGCCGGACGCTGGGTCGGGATGGCATCCAGGGTCTTGCGCGGCGGGCTCACCGCCTGCGCCATGAGCCGGCCCCGGCGCTTCAGCCCCTTGGCGATCGCTGACATTCGCGGGTCTCGCACGGTGATGCCTTTCTGTCGTCCCTGCCGTCCCGCATCCCAGGGGTGCCAGGCAAACTCAAGGTGTCCAAGAGGAGAACCAGCAGGGTCACGGCGCCCCGAAAAGCCGCCGTGACCTGCCTACTTACCCTTCTCTTAATTCTTCATATAAGAAATCCAGACTTATGTCTCGAAAGGGGTCAGAACCGGCCGGATCCCCGGTACAACTCCAGCTCCCCGTCCAGTTCCACGGCGAGGACGGTGGCGTGCGGGTCGAGATCGGCCGCGGCCGGCGGGTCGATCCACAGCACGCCGACCGCGTCGTGCAGCCCGCCGGTGACCCGGTGGCCGAGTTCGGTGCCGGTGCCAAGGACGGTGACCCTGTTCACCTTGGTCGCCAGCCCCCGGACGCCGGTCTCGGCGCGCGGGGCGTCGAAGAGGGTGAGGTAGAGGGTGCGCCGGTCGGCGGAGAGGGTGCTCGGGCCGTAGTGGTGCCCGGCCGGCAGGCCCCGCCCTGTCCCGTACACCGCCTCCGCGTGCCGGCGGATCCACTCCCCCAGCCCCTCAAGACGCTCCACCTGCGGCTGCGGGATGGTGCCGTCCTCCATGGGACCGACGTCCAGCAGCAGGTTGCCGCCGCCCCCGATGGTCTCGGTGAAGTAGCGGATCAGCTGGGCGAGGGACTTGTGGTTGTGGTCGTGGTGCTGGTACCCCCACGAGTCGTTGATCGTCAGGCACAGCTCCCAGGGGCCGTCCGGCGGCACGACGGGGGCGCCCTGCTCGGGGGTCGCGTAGTCCCCCTCGCCGAGCATGCGCGCGTTGAACACGACGTGCGGGACGTACGACCGGATCAGCGCGGCGAGTTCGGGGATCCGCCACTGCTCCTCGCTGCGGTCCCACTCCCCGTCGAACCACATCAGGTCCGGCCGGAATCGGGAGGCCAACTCCGTCATCTGGCCGTCCCGGTAGGCGATGAAGCGTTCCCAGGCCGCCAGGTCCTCGTCCTCGGCCGCCACCTCCGAGTACCGGTTGTCCTCCAGCTCCGGCGGGCGGCCCGGCTTGCGGGTGGAGGCGTAGTCGGGGTGGTTCCAGTCGGAGTGCGAGTAGTAGAGGCCGACCTTGAGGCCGTTCTCGCGCAGGGCCTCGGCGTACGGCCCGAGGTAGTCCCTGCCGAGGTTGAGGTCGCCGTACGCGGTGTCCCAGAGGGCCACACCGTCGTGGTGCCGGCTGGTGAGTACGGCGTACCTGGCGCCGGCGCGGGCGAACAGGTCCGCCCACGCCTTCGGGTCGTAGTGGGCGCCGGTGAAGCGGTGCAGCTGGGACATGTACTGCTCGTGCGGCACGACGTCGTCGTAGAAGGACCAGGACTCCTGGACCCCGTCCACGGCGTAGATGCCCCAGTGCACGAAGATCCCCAGCTTGGCGTCGGTGAACCAGGGTTGCATGGCCATCCGGTCAGCTCCTGCGCAGGCGGAGGGTGAGGATCTGGAAGGGGCGCAGCGCGACGGAGACGGTGTCACCGTCGGTGGAGGCGTCCTCCAGGGGGCGCTCAAGCAGGTCGGTCACCTGGGCGCCGGCCAGCGGGAAACCGGTGCGCAGGACGCCCTGGGCGCGGCCGCCCCGGGACTCGTAGAGGCGGACCACGACATCGCCGGAGGCGTCGTCGGCGAGCTTGACCGCCTCGACGGTCACGCCCTCGCCGTCCACCGAGACGACCGGCTGCGGCTCGCCCGCCGCGTCGGCCACCCGCAGCGGGAGGTTGAGGGCGTAGCCCTCGGCGACGGCGTCCCCGATGGTGGCGCCGGGCAGCAGGGAGTAGGTGATGCGGTGGCGGCCCTGGTCTGCGCCCGGGTCCGGGACGCGGGGGGCGCGCACCAGGGAGAGGCGGACCGTGGTGGTCGTACCGCCGTCCTCGCGGACCGTGCGGGAGACGTCGTGGCCGTACGTCGAGTCGTTGACGACGGCGACGCCGTAGCCGGGCTCTCCGATGTGCACCCAGCGGTGGCCGGAGACCTCGAAGCGGGCCGCCTCCCAGGTGGTGTTGGTGTGCGTGGGCCGCTGCACGTGCCCGAACTGGATCTCGGCGGAGGAGTGCGCGGCACGGATGTCCACCGGGAAGCCGGCCTTGAGGAACTTCTCGGCCTCGTGCCAGTCGATGTCCGTCTCGAAGTCGATCCGGGGGCTGCCGGCGCGGACGGTGACCGTCTGGGTGATCGTCGAGCCGTTGCCGAACGGACGCGTGACGCGGACCGAGCCGAGCAGCGGGTCCGCGTCGACGACCGTGATCTCCGAGGGGTCGAGCAGGTCGGTGTAGCGGTTCTTGTAGTGCTTGTCGACGTCCCAGGCGTCCCAGTAGTTGGGGAGGTCGGTGTGCAGGCGGAGCAGGTTGCCCTGGCCGGCGAGGACCTCGCGGTTCGCCCGGTGGTCGTACACGGACGACAGGGTGCCGTCCGCGGCGATCTCCACCCGGACCAGTCCGTTGTCGATGACCCGGCCGTCGACCGTCACCGGCTGCGGGGCCTCGGCGGCGCCCGTCAGCGGTGCGCTGCCGCTCGCCGGGACCTCGACGTACACGGGCGTGCCGGTGCCGTCCCTGACGACCTCGGCGCGGTCGTAGGGGCTGGTGTTGAAGACCCGGGCCGTGCCGCCGCCCAGCGCGGTGACCGCCTCGGCGGTCAGCGCCTCCAGCTCCGCGGCGACTCGGGCGTACTCGGCCTCGGCCTCGCGGTGCACCCAGGCGATCGAGGAGCCGGGCAGGATGTCGTGGAACTGGTGGAGCAGGACCGTCTTCCAGAGCCGGTCGAGCTTCTCGTGCGGGTAGCGGTAGCCGGGCGCGTGCAGCGCGGCCGTCGTGGCCCACAGCTCGGCCTCGCGCAGCTTGTGCTCGCTGCGCCGGTTGCCCTGCTTGGTGCGGGCCTGCGAGGTGTAGGTGGCGCGGTGCAGCTCCAGGTAGAGCTCGCCGACCCAGACCGGCGCATCCTCGTACTCGGCGCGGGCCTTGGCGAAGAACGCGTCCGGGTGCTCGACCTCGACCCGCGGGGAGCCCTCCAGGTCCTTCAAGCGGCGGGCCCGCTCCATGATCTCGCGGGTGGGGCCGCCACCGCCGTCGCCCCAGCCGAAGGGGGCGAGGGAGCGCGTCGCCCCGCCCTTCTCGGCGTAGTTGCGGACCGCGCGGGACATCTCCTCGCCGCTGAAGCGGGCGTTGTAGGTGTCGACGGGCGGGAAGTGCGTGAAGATGCGGGTGCCGTCGATGCCCTCCCACCAGAAGGTGTGGTGGGGGAACTTGTTGGTCTGATTCCAGGAGATCTTCTGGGTGAGGAACCACTCGTTGCCGGCGAGCTTGGCGATCTGCGGGTAGGCCGCGTTGTAGCCGAAGGAGTCCGGCAGCCACACGCCCTTGGTCTCGACCCCGAAGTGCTCCATGAAGAACCGCTTGCCGTGGACGAACTGGCGGGCGACCGCCTCGCCGCCCGGCAGGTTGCCGTCGGACTCCACCCACATGCCGCCGACCGGCGCCCACTGGCCCTTCTTGACCGACTCCTGGATCCGGGCCCAGACCTGCGGGTAGTTGTCGCGCACCCACTCGTACTGCTGGGCCTGCGAGCAGGCGAAGATGAACTCCTCGTACTCCTCGGCAAGGGAGGTGACGTTGGAGAAGGTGCGGGACGTCTTGCGCTTGGTCTCGCGGATCGGCCAGAGCCAGGCCGAGTCGATGTGCGCGTGGCCGACGCCGGAGATGCGGTGGGCACTGGCGTGCGCGGGCTTCGACAGTGCGGGCTTCAGGGCCTCGCGCACGGCGGCGGCCGAGCCGGAGATGTCGTCCAGGTCGAGCAGGTCCATCGCGTGGTCGAGGGCGTGCGCGATCTCGTGCCGGCGCGGGTCGTGCTCGCCCAGCTCCAGCATCAGCTCGCGCAGCACCTGGATGTCCAGATCGAGGTGCCAGACGTCCTCGTCGAGGACGGCGATGTCGGCGCGCTTGAAGGTGTAGAGCGGCTTGTCGCCGGCCGTCAGCACGTCGCCGAGCGGGGTCGGCGCCGCGAAGTCGTTGGCGAGGATGTCGGGGTTGGAGGCGGCCTCGACCAGGTAGTCGATCACCTCGCCGCCGGTCGCCGGGTTCGCGATCCGCACGTACTGGTTGAGCGGGTTGACCGCCTTCAGCGGGGTCCCGTCGGTCAGGTGGACCAGGGCCTCGGCCTGGTTGCCCGGCCAGTCGCCGACGAAGCCGAGGTCGATGACGGCCTCGACGCGGCGGCCCGCGAACGCCTCGGGCACCTGGCCGCGCATCCGGAACCAGGTGGTGCCCCAGGGCGGGCCCCACGGGGTGTCCATGGCGAACGGCTCGTACGCGGCGGCCGCGGCCTCCTCGAAGGGCACCGGCTCCCCGGGGGCCTGCCAGGCGGACACCTCGAAGGGGACGGTGGCCGCATGGATCGCGGGCTTGATGCGCTGGTTCTGGAGACGCTCTACGCGCTCCTCGATCCGGCGGCGTTCGTCGTGCATGGGAAGTCTCCAGAAGAGGTTTGGAAAGCGCTTTCCGAGCGGCTGGTTACTTAAGATACGCGAGGCCCGGGTGGACCTCGGAGTACCCCTCCACCAGCCGGCGGGCGACGTTCACCGAGTCGACCAGCGGGTGCAGCGCGAACGCTTTCACCGCGGTCGTACGGGAGCCGGAGTCGGCGGCGGCGAGCACCTCGCGTTCGACCGCCTTGACCGCGCAGACGAGGCCGGTGGCGTGGTCGGGCAGCGGGGCGACGGCGACCGGGTGGGCGCCGTTGGCGTCGACCAGGCAGGGCACCTCGATGACGGCCTCGCCGTCGAGGACCGAGAGGGTCCCGCGGTTGCGGACGTTGAGGATCAGGGTGGTGCGCTCGTCGCGGGCGATGGCCCGCATCAGGGCCAGGGCGACCTTCTCGTAGCCGCCGGAGAGGTCGTCGGCGTCGCGTTCGCCGGCGCCGGCCGTCTCCCGGTTCTCCGACATGTAGGTGGCCTCGCGCTCGGCGCGGGTGCGGTCCCAGACGTCCAGGGCTCTGGCACCCGGGTCGGTGACCGCCTCGTAGAAGTGCGCCTGCTGGTCGCGCAGGAAGGCGCCGCGGGTCTTCTCGGCCTGCTGGTAGGAGCGGACGGCCTCGCGGTTGAAGTAGTAGTAGTGCAGGTACTCGTTGGGGATGGCGCCGAGGGACTGGAGCCAGTCGACGCCGAAGAGCTTGCCCTCCTCGAAGGAGCCGAGCAGGTCGGGGTCGGCGAGCAGGCGCGGGAGCTCGTCGCGGCCCGCGATGTGCAGGCCGCGGACCCAGCCGAGGTGGTTGAGGCCGACGTAGTCGATCCAGGCCTCGCGCGGGTTCGCCGCGCCGAGCACCCGGGCGATCCGGCGGCCGAGGCCGACCGGGGAGTCGCAGATGCCGATGACGCGGTCGCCGAGGTGCCGGGACATGGCCTCGGTGACCAGGCCCGCGGGGTTGGTGAAGTTGATGACCCAGGCGTCCGGGGCGAGCCGGGCGACCCGCCGGGCGATGTCCACGGCGACGGGCACGGTCCGCAGGCCGTAGGCGATGCCGCCCGCGCCGACCGTCTCCTGGCCGAGGACGCCCTCGGCCAGGGCCACCCGCTCGTCGTCCGCCCTGCCCTCCAGGCCGCCGACCCGGATCGCCGAGAAGACGAAGTCGGCGCCGGTGAGGGCCGCGTCCAGGTCGGTCGTGGCGGTCACGGCGGGGGCGTCGGGGACGCCGGCCGCCTGTTCGGCCAGGACCCGGGCGACCGCGGACAGCCGGCCGGCGTCGAGGTCGTGCAGCACGACCTCGGTGACCCGCCCCTCGGCCCGGTCCGTCAGCAGTGCGCCGTACACGAGCGGCACGCGGAACCCGCCGCCGCCCAGAATCGTCAGTTTCACGGTTGAGCCTTTCCTGCCAGGACCACCTCGACACCGGCCTCCTCCAGGGCGGCTCGGGTCGCCGGATCCACCGGCGCGTTGGTCACCACCTTGTCCAGGTCCCCGGGACCGCAGACCTTCGCCATGCCCGTGCCCGGGAACTTGGCGGCATCGGCGAGCAGCACGACCTTGTCGCTCGCCCCGATCATGGCGCGCTTGACCGGCACCTCCACGACCGTCGTGTCCATCACCTGCCCGCCCGGGCGCACCCCGCTGGTCCCGAGGAACAGCCAGTCGGCGTGCAACTGGCGCAGGTTGTCCTCGGTGAGGAACCCGACCAGGGAGCGGTACTCGCGGCGCAGCATGCCGCCGAGCAGCACCAGTTCGATGCCCTCGTCGTCGGCGAGCTCCTCGTAGACCACCAGGTTGCTGGTGATGACGGTGAGGCGGCGGCCGTGCAGTTGGCGGGCGAGCCGGAAGGCGGTGGTGCCGATGTCGAGCAGCACCGACTGGCCGTCCTTGACCAGCGCCGCCGCGCACGCGGCTATCGCGTCCTTCTCGGCCACCCGCACCTCGGCGACCTCGGCGAAGGGCTGGTCGCCCTCGTCGACGACGGCGCCGCCGTGGACACGTGTGAGCAGTCCGTCCTCCTCCAGCTTGACCAGGTCGCGCCGGATGGTGGCCGGACTCACGCTCAGCTGCTCGGAGAGGTCGGTCACAGAGGCGGGGCCACCGGCGCGCAGGGCCCGCAGGATGAGTTGGTGTCGTCGTTCTGCCAGCACGCGGCGAACACTACTCGTCATCTTCAATCAAATCCATGCTCAGTTCTGCTCGGGTATTGACCAATCTCTCCGAGCAGCGCACGATTCCCGTCATCGAAAATGACGAGTTTTGACGAGAGGCTGCGCACGTGGACGACGACAGGCCCGATGTGCTGCTGACCGGACTGCTCTTCTACGACCTCGTCCTCACGGGGCTGGGCAAGCCGCCGACACCGGGCGAGGAGATCTGGACGGCCGGTATGGGCTGCGGCCCGGGCGGCATCGCGAACCTCGCGGTGGCCGCGTCCCGCTTCGGCCTGCGCACCTCGCTGGCCACGGTCTTCGGGGACGACTTCTACGGTGAGTACTGCCGGGACGTCCTGTGCGACCAGGAGGACATCGACCTCTCGCTCTCCCGCACCGCGGACGGCTGGCCCACCCCCGTCACCGTCTCGCTCGCCGCCGGCCACGACCGGGCCCTCGTCACCCACGGCCAGGAACCCCCGTACTCGCAGGACGCGCTGATGGGCGACCCGCCCGAGGCGCGCACCGCGCTCGTGCACATCGAGGCCGAGCCGCGCGAGTGGATCGCCAAGGCCGCCGCGAACGGCACCCACGTCTACGCCGACGTCGGCTGGGACCCCACCCAGGAGTGGTCCCACGACCTCCTCGACCAGCTCGCCCTGTGTCACGCCTTCCTCCCGAACGAGTCCGAGGCGATGGCCTACACCCGTACCGACAGCGCGGTCGCGGCCCTCGGCACGCTCGCGGAGCTGGTGCCGGTGGCGGTCGTCACCCGGGGCGGGGACGGAGCGGTTGCCGTCGACCAGACCACCGGCGAGTACGCCGAGGTCCCGGCCCTCGACGTCGACGTCCTGGACGCCACCGGTGCCGGGGACGTCTTCGGGGCGAGCTTCGTCACCGCCTCCCTCGGCGGCTGGCCGCTGGCCGAGCGGCTGCGGTTCGCCGTCCTCGCGGCCGGCCTGTCGGTCCAGCACCACGGCGGCGCCCTCGCGGCCCCCGGCTGGTACGGCGTCGACCGCTGGTGGCGCTCGCTGACCGATCCCGAACTGAAGAAGACCTACGGCTTCCTCGCCGACCGTCTGCCGGCGGACGTGGGCCCCCCGGTGCACCACGCCCCGGTCACCCCGCCCGCCCGGCACCACTGACCCGCACCCGCCCGCAGCCCGACGTCCCACAGCCCCACAGCCCCACAGCCCCACAGCCCCACAGCCCCACAGCCCCCACGATCCACAGCACCGACGCCCCTCAGTACCACGAACAGGAACAACAGGAGTGACCCGTGGACCTTTCACGTAGAGGCTTCCTCCAGGCCGCCGCACTCACCGCGGCCGCGTCCGGCCTGACCGTCGCATGCGGCGGCTCCGGATCGGGCGGTACCAAGAACGGCAAGAACCTCACCCTGTGGTACTGGGGCGGTGCGCTCAGCGACAAGGTGGTCGCGGAGGCGAAAACCCACTTCAGCGGTTCGGTCAAGCTGACCGCCTCGTCCATCGGCGGCGACTTCAAGCAGAAGCTCACCACCACCCTCGCCGCGGGCGGCTCCTCCGTGCCCGACATCACCGGCATCAAGGGCGAGGACATGGCGTCCTTCCTGCCCAACGCCTCCCGCTTCCTCGACCTGAACGACCTCGGCTTCAAGAAGCTCTCCTCCCAGTACCTGGGCTGGAAGACCAAGCTCGCCCAGACCAGCGACGGCAAGCAGATCGGCTTCCCGATCGACATCGGCCCCACCGCGCTCTTCTACCGCGAGGACCTGTTCGCCAAGGCCGGCGTGGCCACCGACCCCGACAAGGTCGCCGCCCTGGTCACGACCTGGGACGACTACTTCACGCTCGGCACCGAGCTGCAGAAGAAGAACCCCGGCACCTACCTGGTCAACAACATCAGCTCCGTCTTCAACGTCGCGGTCGGGCAGGGCACCCAGCGGTTCATCGACAAGAACAACCACTTCATCGGCGACCAGGACCACATCCGCAGCGCGTGGACCACGGCCGTCCGCCCCTACACCCTGGGCATCGACGCCAAGATCAACGACAACAGCTGGAACGCCGCCGTCGGCAAGAACCTGCTCACCGAGCTCGGCGCGGCCTGGCACGCGCTGGACATCGAGCAGGCCGCGCCGCAGACCAAGGGCAAGTGGCGGGTCTGCGCGAACCCGGTCGGACCGGCCAACCAGGGCGGCTCCTACCTGGCCCTGCCCAAGCAGTGCCGCAACCCCGAGGAAGCCTTCAAGATCATCAGCTGGATCCTCAGCCCCGCCAACGACGCCCGCGGCTTCACCGACGCCGCCATCTTCCCGGCCGCCCCGGCCGCGTACGCCATGCCGGCCATGACGGGCCCGGACGCCTTCTTCGGCGGGCAGAAGATCATCGAGGTCTTCGGCCCGGCCGCCAAGGCCATACCGGACAGCTACGAGGCACCGGCCGACGCCGCCGTCATGGCCCCGTACATGACGGAGCTGACCAACATCGAGGCCAAGGGCAAGAAGCCCGACGACGCCTGGAACGACGCGGTCAGCCAGGCCAAGCAGATCGCCCGGCGGCAGGGGGTGAACTGAGGTGACGTCACCTCCGGTCACCGGTCCGGCCGCGGTGCCCGAGCACCGCGGCCGGCCGGGCCCGGCCCGGTTCCGCCCGCGGCGCGCCACGCCCGCCGGCGCCACCGTCCGGCCCAGGCGGCGCGGGCCGCTGTCGTACTGGCGGCAGTACCTGGCGATCTCGCCCTTCTACCTGATCTTCGCCGCTTTCTCCTTCTTCCCGGTCTTCTACTCGCTGTACCTGGCGTTCCAGCGCTGGGACGGCCTCGGCGACATGCAGTTCGTGGGCCTGCAGCAGTTCAGGTTCCTGTGGTCGGACCCGGTCTTCTGGCTGTCGATCCGCAACACCCTGGTGATCTGGGTGCTGTCCACCGTGCCCACCCTCCTGGGCGCCCTGGTGCTGGCGACGCTGCTGCACTCGGTGCGCCGCTTCAAGGGCTTCTACCGGATCGCCCTCTACCTGCCGAACGTCACCTCGATCGTCGCGGTGGCGATCTTCTTCGGCGCGGTGTTCAGCAACAACTTCGGCCTGGTCAACGCGATCCTGGGCACGGTCGGCATCTCACCGGTGCCGTGGCTGAGCAACCCGTGGCTGATCAAGGTGGTCATCTCGCTGCTGATGACCTGGATGTGGACCGGCTACAACATGATCATCTACCTGGCCGGTCTCCAGGCGATCCCGGCCTCGATCTACGAGGCGGCGAAGGTCGACGGTGCCGGCCCGGTCCGCACGTTCTTCCAGATCACCGTCCCGATCATGCGGCCGATCATCCTGTTCACCGTCATCATCTCGACGATCAACGGCCTGCAGAGCTTCAGCGAGCCCCAGGTCCTGTTCGCCAGCAACGCCGCCAACGCGAACCTCGGCGGCCCGGGACAGGCCGGTCTGACCACGCTGCTGTACTTCTACCAGTCGGCCTTCCTCAACAACGACTACGGCTACGGCGCGGCCATCGTGTGGGCCTTCTTCCTGCTGATCATCGTCCTCGTCGCCGTCAACTGGCGCATCACCCAACGAGGGAGGAAGCCGTGACCACAGCCGACCCGACAGCCGCTCCGACGGCCGACCCGACGCGGCCGGCCCCGCGCGCGAGGCGGCTGCGCCGCCCCAAGGGCCTGACCGCGCACATTTTCCTCATGGCGGCCGTCCTGATCTCGGTCTTCCCGTTCCTGTGGACGATCGTGATGGCGACCAACACCACCCAGGACATCTACAAGAGCCCGCCGAAGTTCACCTTCGGCTCCCACCTGCTGGAGAACATCCGGCACGTGCTGAACACCATCGACTTCTTCGGGTCGATGCTCAACACGATCGTCGTCGCGACCGTCACCACCGTCCTGGTCCTGTTCATCGACTCGCTGGCGGCCTTCACCTTCGCCAAGTTCGACTTCCCCGGCCGCAAGGTGCTCTTCGGCACGCTGCTGCTGTTCATGATGCTGCCGCTGCAGCTGGCGATCCTGCCGCAGTTCATCCTCATGTCGAACATCGGCTGGGTCGGCATGCTCAAGGCGCTGATCCCGCCCGCCCTGGCCAACGCCTTCGGCATCTTCTGGCTGCGCCAGTACATCGAGAACGGTGTGCCCGACGAACTCCTGGACGCCGCGCGCATCGACGGCGCCGGGTTCTTCCGCCAGTACTGGAACATCGCGCTGCCGATGATCAGGCCCGCCCTGTCCTTCCTCGCCATCTACGCCTTCGTCGGGGCCTGGAACGACTACGTCTGGCCGCTCATCGTGCTCACCAACCCCGACCACGTGACCCTCCAGGTGGAGCTCGCCCAGCTCAACGTCGGCCACACCACCGACTACAGCATGGTCATGGCCGGTGTGCTGATGGCCTCCCTGCCGCTGGTGCTGGTCTTCGCCATATTCGCCCGCGGCTTCATCGCGGGCGCCACCGAGGGCGCGGTGCAGGGCACCTGACCCGCGCGGGCCGGTCCGGCCCGCGCGGCACGCGCAGGACGCCCGCGCTCCACGCGCGAGACAGAGGAGGGATCCGGTGACGGACACCGGCCGGGACGGCACCGGGCACGGCAGGGTGCTCGTGGTGGGCATGGACGGGCTGCGCCACGACCGGCTGACCCGGCCCTGTGCCCACGCTCCCGTCCTCCACGCCCTCATGGCCGCGGGTGCCCACGGCACCAGCCTGCTGCCCTACGGCGAGGCGGACGGCCAGGCCGACGACGGGCCGTCGACGAGCATGGCCTACACCGACTCCGGCCCCGGCTGGTCGAGCGTGCTGACCGGGGTGTGGCCCGACCGCCACGGGGTCACCGGCAACGACTTCGCCGGCGCCGACTACACCCGTTACCCCGACTTCCTCAGCCGCGCGGCCACCGCCCGTCCCGGTCTGCGCACCGCGGCCGCGGTGTCCTGGCCGGAGCTGGTCCACCGCGGCACCCTCGGCCCCGCCGTCGGCCGGCGGGTCCATTACGACGGCGAGACCGACGGCTACGCGAGCGCGGACGACCTCGTCGCCCGCACCGCCGTCCGCTGGCTCACCGAGCACGACCCGGACCTGCTGTTCGTGTACTTCGGCGCCACCGACGAGGCCGGCCACGCCACCGGCCCGCTCTCCCCCGCCTACGACCACGCCCTCCGCACCCAGGACACCCACCTCGGTCGGCTGCTGGCGGCGATCGACGCCCGGCGCTCCGGCGAGCGGTGGACCGTACTGGTCACCACCGACCACGGGCACCTCGACACCGGCGGCCACGGCGGCGACACGCGTGCCGAACAGGAGGTCTTCGTGATCCTCGCCGAGCCCGGCACGCCCGGCGGCACCCTGCTCGACACCCCCCGCCTCGTCGACATCGCCCCCACCGTCATGGACCGGCTCGGCCTCCCCGTCGACCCGGCCTGGGGCTGGGAAGGACGCGTCCTGCCCAGGCCCGCCCCGTCACCCACGTCAGCAGAAAAGTGAGCCATCCGCCGATGAACGATCCGTCGATCCCCGGGCCCCGGCCCGCCGATCCCCTGATCGCCCTCCGCCCCTGGGAGGCCCCCGAGGTGACCTCCTGGGGACGGCTCCCCATGAACGCCGTCGACCGGCGCGCCGGAGCACTCCCCCTGGACGGCGACTGGCGCTTCCAGTTGCTGTCCGCTCCGGACGCGCCGGTCGGCGGCTCCTGGTCCACGGCGCACGTCCCCGGCGCCTGGACCATGCAGGACACCCCGGATCTGCCCCAGTACACGAACGTCACCATGCCGTTCCGCGAGTTCCCGCCGCACTCCCCCGCCGCCGACCCGACGGGGGTCTACGAGCGTGAGCTGGACGTCCCCGCCGAGTGGGCCGGGCGCCGGATCGTGCTCCAGGTCGGCGCCGCGGAGAGCGTGCTCCTCGTGCACGTCGACGGGCGGCCGGTGGGCGTCTCCAAGGACTCGCACCTGGCGGCCGAGTTCGACCTGACGGAGGTCGTGCGCCCCGGCGGGCGATCGGTCGTCCGGCTCACCGTCGTCAAGTGGTCCGACGCCACGCACATCGAGGACCAGGACCACTGGTGGCACGGCGGGATCACCCGCCCGGTACTGCTCTACGCGACCGACCCGTTCCGGCTCGCGGACGTGACCGTGCGGGCGCGGCGGGACGGCGAGCTGCGCGTGGACTGCCAGGTGCGCAACGCGGCGGGCGACGGGGCGCTGCCCGACGGCTGGTACGTCACCGGGGAACTCGACGGCGAACCGCTCGCGCAGGACGCCGAGTTCGACCGACTCAACACCGAGGACGACCGGGTCTCCGACTTCCTCGGCGAGGCCCGCATCCACGCCACCGTGCCCGACGTGCGCACCTGGAACGCGGAGCAGCCCGAGCTGTACGGGCTGACCGTGCGGCTGCACCGCGCGGACGGCACGGTCGCCGACACGTCGTACCACCGCGTCGGCTTCCGGGACGTCGAGATCGTCGGCCGGGACCTTCTCGTCAACGGCGAGCGGGTCTTCGTCCGGGGCGTGAACCGGCACGACTTCCACCCCCTCACCGGGCGGACGGTGTCGTACGACGACATGCGCGCGGACCTGGTGGTGCTGAAGCGGTTCGGGTTCAACGCGATCCGCACCTCGCACTACCCGAACGACCCGGCCCTGTACGACCTCGCCGACGAACTGGGCTTCTACGTCGTCGACGAGGCGGACATCGAGTCCCACGACCACGCCCACGAGATCGCCGACGACCCGCGCTATCTGAACGCCTTCGTGGACCGGGTCTCGCGGATGGTGCTGCGCGACAAGAACCACCCCTCCGTCATCATCTGGTCGCTGGGCAACGAGTCCGACTACGGGGCGAATCACGACGCGGCGGCGGGCTGGGTGCGGCGGCACGACCCGACCCGGCCGATCCAGTACGAGGGGGCGGCCAAGCGCGGCTGGGCGGACCCGGACGTGGCCTCCGACATCGCCTGCCCGATGTACGCACCGCTGGAGGACTGTGTCGCGCACGCCCTGTCCGGGGAGCAGACCAAGCCGCTGATCCAGTGCGAGTACTCCCACGCGATGGGCAACAGCAACGGCACGCTGGCCGACCACTGGGCCGCCATCGAGTCCACTCCGGGGCTTCAGGGTGGGTTCATCTGGGAGTTCTGGGACCACGGAATTCTCCAGCGGGTGAGCGACGGAAGACCGGTCGGGCGCACGGGCGCCGGACTGTACGACAACGGTGTCGCCGCGCCCGGCCACCGCTGGGCGTACGGCGGCGACTTCGGCGAGGCCCTGCACGACGGGGCGTTCGTCGCGGACGGCATCGTCTTCCCCGACCGCACCCCCAAGCCCGCCATGTACGAGCACCGGGAGATCGCGGCGCCGGTCCGCATCCGGTGCTTCCGGCACGAGGGCATCGTCCTCGCCAACCACCAGCACTTCCGGGGCTTCGACTGGCTGGCGGGCACCTGGGAGCTGGCGCTGGCCGACGGCCGTACCCTGACCGGTCCGGCCGAGCTGCCCGAGCTGTGCCCCGGTGAGACGGCGGCCGTACCGCTGCCGTTCGAGGTGCCGGCGGACGGCGGTGAGGCGTGGCTGACGCTGCGGGTGACGGTCGCCGAGGACCAGGCGTGGGCGCCGGCCGGTACGGAGGTCTGCGCGCCGCAGATCCGGCTCCGGGCGGCGGACCCGCTCGGCCCGCCGGTGCCAGCGGGCCCGGCCGTCGAGGTGGACGGCGAGGGGCTGCTGCTGCACCCGCTGCTGACCGCCGCGCCGGCGCTGTCGCTGTGGCGGGCGCCCACCGACAACGACGAGCTGGGCGGGATGGCGCTGCGCTGGCGCGCCTGGGGCCTGGACCAGCTGGTGCGCAAGGTGGTCTCGGTACGCCGCAGCGGCGCCCGGGTGATCGTGCTCGCGGAGTACGCCGGCACGGTCGGCGTCGTACGGCACCGGCAGGAGTTCACGCCGGTCGAGGGCGGGGTCCGGGTCGACGAGTCGGCCGAGCTGCCCGAGGAGTTCGCGGACGTGGCCAGGGTCGGCTCGGTCTTCGAGACGGTGGCCGGGCTCGACCTGCTGGAGTGGTTCGGTCAGGGTCCCTGGGAGTCGTACCCCGACCGTGCCGCCGGAGCCCCGGTCGGCCATCACTCCCTCCCGGTGGACGAGTTGTTCACCCCGTATCTGCGGCCCCAGGAGAGCGGCGGCCGGCACGGCGTACGGCGGTTCACGCTGTCGGCGCCGGACGCCACCGGACTCGCGGTCGAGCTGGACGAGCCCCGCCAGGTCTCCGTCAGCCGCTACCGCGCCGAGGACCTCACCGCCGTCGCGCACCACGACGAACTCGTGCCGCGGGCCGGCTGTGTGGTCCACATCGACGCCGCGCACCGGGGCCTCGGTACGGCGTCGTGCGGCCCCGACACCTTCCCCTCCTACCTCGTCGCACCGGGCGTCCACCGCTGGAGCTGGACCCTGCGCGTCCTCTGAGAACCGTCTGCCGAGATCCGTCTGCCGAGATCCCCCCACGCCCTTCGCCGTCACTTCCGCTTACTCACGGAGCACACGTGTGTACTTCGCATGACCACCCTCAGGGCGAGGCCGCGCAGGCCGGAGCCGGACGCCGCAGCTTCCTCCGGGCGACCGCGCTGCTCGGCGCCGCCGCCACCGCCGGGGTTGCGCTGCCCACCGTCGCCGAGGCGTCGTCCTCCGGTTCCGGCCGGCGGCCCGACCCGGAGAGCCGGCGCTTCACCCTCGCGGTGATGCCCGACACCCAGTACCTCTTCGACGGGCCGAGCATCAACCCGGCGCCCATCGAGGCCTCGCTGCGCTACCTGCTGGAGCACGGCGGCGAATCGGACGACAACATCGTCTTCCTGTCCCACCTCGGCGACCTCACCCAGAACGGGGCGACGGAGGAGTTCGCCGCGATCAGCAAGGCGTTCGAGATCCTCGACCGGCGCGGGGTCGGCTACAGCGTGCTGGCGGGCAACCACGACATCAGGTCGTCCACGGACGACCAGCGCGGTGCCTCACCGTACCTGGACGCCTTCGGTCCGCAGCGCTTCGAGGACAAGCCTACGTTCGGCGGGGCCTCCGCGGACGGCTACAACACATACCACCTGTTCAGGGCGGCCGGGCGCGAGTGGCTCGTGCTGGCGCTGGACTGGCGACTGTCGGCCAAGGGGTACGCCTGGGCGAAGGACGTCATCGCCGCGCACCCGAAGGCGCCGGTCATCCTCACCACGCACGAACTGGTCGTGGACGACGACGAGTTGTCGTCGTACGGGCAGCAGCTGTGGGACCAGCTGATCAACGAGCACGACCAGATCTTCCTCACGCTCAACGGCCACTTCTGGCCGGCCCGCCGCGCGACCCGCAAGAACGCGGCCGGCAACGACGTGCACCTGCACCTGACGAACTACCAGAACCGGTACTTCGGCGGCGCGGCGATGATCCGCCTCTACCACTTCGACCTGGACCGCGACGTCATCGACGTGGAGACGGTCTCGCCGTGGATCCTCGGCCGGGCCAAGAAGGGCCTGAACGAGCTGGAGCGGCAGGAGATGGAGCTGAGCGGCGACGGGGACCGCTTCTCCGTCGACATCGACTTCGCGGACCGCTTCGAAGGCTTCGCCCCGGTGCCGGTCCGCCCGGCGCGGCCGGCCTCGCAGCTGCTGGTCCGGGGCACCGCCGCCTACTGGCGGTTCGACTCGGCGGTCTCCGGCACGGTCCGTGACCTGTCCGGCAACGGCAACGACCTCACCGTGGTCTCGGTGGGCGGCGGCACCCTCGGCTGGTCGGCCGACCACCACCCGGACCAGCCGGGCCACGGCAGCCTGGAGTTCACCGGCTACAAGTCGCCGCTGAAGGGCGCCTACCTGCGGACCGTCGACGGCGCTCCGCTCAACTCGGCGACCTTCAAGGACGGTTACACCATCGAGGCGTTCTACCGGCTGCCCGCCGACTGGAACTCCTCGCACAACGCCTGGGCCGGACTGGTCAGCCGCACCGGCCGCAACGGCTCCGTCGGCGCCGTCACCGACGACCCGGACGAGCCGCTCGCCACGCTCTCCCTCTCCGACGGCCCGGGCCCGCAGTGGGCCGTCCACCCGCTCAACCAGCAGCAGCTGGCCACCAACTGGGGCGACGAGACCGACCCGGAGATCTGGTGGCACCTCGCCGTCGTCAACGACGGCAAGCACACCACGATGTACGTGCAGGGCTGCCCGGTGGCCCGCAACCCGCACGCCGCCGCGGTCGGCATCGCCTCGTCCGGGAAGCCGTGGCTGCTCGGCGGCTACGAGTACGCCGACAAGATCGACCAGATCCTGTACGGCCGCCTCGGCGACGTCCGGATCGTCTCCCGGGCCCTGCCCGTCTCCTCCTTCATGACCCACTGACCGGCCCTAGAGACTGAGCGGAAGTGAGTCCTGTTGCCAGCACTCGTGCTCAGCCGTGTGCTCCGAACGGTGTTGGGCACACTGGTCCCCCGCTTTCGCTCCGCATCCGGCACGCACGGATCGTGTCCGTGGTCCAGGCATAGGGGGGCGGGTTTCCTCACGCCCTGGGGCCACCAGTGCGACCTGGACGGTCCGATACCCCTGCTCATCACTCCGGTGAGCAGGGGGCGGTGCCTTCCGTCGTCGGATCGGGTGCCCCAGGGCGCGCCTTCCGATCGCCACCGCTGCCGCGTGGTGGCGAGTGGGCTTCCTGTTCTTGGTCGTGAGGGGCTTCTGCCAGTGCTGGGCTCCCCATTTGGATGTGTAGGCCGGGTCGACAGCGATGACAGGGATGCCGAGTTCGGCCGCCATGCTGACCAACCGGGCCCGCAGCCTGGCTACAGGCAGGCCAGAGATCAACTTGCGGAATTGCTTCCGGCGTCCGTGCTTCTCCCGGGTCTTCTCGGAGGTGAAGTCAAGGTCTTCGACGGCGATCACGAGGCCGTGACGCTTGGCCCAATGCAGCAGTTGGATCAGGGCGTGCCTCACTTGCGCGTCGCGGCGCTGGGTGCTGCCGGTGAGGTCGTAGTCGAAGCGCAGTGGTTGGCCGACGGGGTTGCCGTGTTCGTCGAGACGCCAGGCGGCGAGGTGATCGGCGTTGGTGTCCACCCCGGCCAGGCCCCTGGCACGGGCCGCTTCAAGGGAGATGGTCCGCACGGGCGGCAGGGTCCAAGACGCAGTCAGATACCAGCGGCCCCGCTCGATGTCTTCGTGGATGCGGTAAGCCACCGCCCGGTTCGCTTCGGTGCGGTCGGCCCACTGCTCGCCCCGGTGAGCGAAGCACACGCGCGCGCTGAGCACGTATCGGCCGTGTGGGGCGTTGGCCAAATGCGTCAACGGTGCGGGGAGCTTGACCGATACCTCGCCATCGGGGGAAACACGGATGGTTTCGTTGCCGTGCCGCTTCCCCGACTCTCCATCCGCCTGAAGAAAGCGCCGCCTGGCCTGCCACTCCATGCGCCACCGCTCCTCAGTTACCCCGGCGGCGCCCAGCTGGTGACGGGTGTTGAACAGTCGTCTGCCGCCGCGCACCACGTGCACGACTCCCGCTTGCCAGTCGACTCGCGCAGCCCGGAGCCGGTCCTCAAGAACTTGCAGACGGCGGGATTTCGTGAACCATTCCGCCCGGCTGCGGTAGCCGCCAGGCCTGTGTTTGGAACCCGTCTCTCCCACTGGCAGGGACAGTCGGTGCCTGATTGTCCTGACCCCGGCTTCCAATCCGTTGATGTGGCCGAGCTGCCCACGCCGGGCCAGCGCCCACTGGTCATGGCTGCCCTTGGTGATCGCCCCGGCCCAGCGAGAGGAGGACTCCCCGGTCAGCGCACGCTTGCGGCCCGCCCAGGCGTCGAAGTCATGGTCCAGCCCGGCGGTGCACCGCGCTTTCAGATCGCGGGAGGCCAGCGCCCCGAGATGGTCCCCAACCAGGCGCAGGACCTTCTCGTCTCCGGTACTCAGGCCCTTGAGCCGGTCGCGGACGGACGTCCCCAAGGGGCCGGGCACCACGAACGGCGCCGCAACCTCCCGCAGTCCGCCCACCCTTGTACCCCCGGTCCGATGCCGCACAAATCTGCCACCACGACCAACGACCACCGCCGGAGAAGGTCACAGATTCGAGGCAAGAGCTTTCGTTCCCATCCAGTCGGGCGGGCCACTGTGGGCGAACACGCCTGCCGCACCCTGACCAGGAAGCTCACGCCTACGCACCAGAACATGCCCCGAGCACGAGCAGTCGCCCACCGCCCCCAAGCTTCGCCACAAGGATGACAATGACCGAGCAGCAGCTGCCCACCTGGGCCGATCCCGCCGTCTCCCCCGCCGACCTCGACGCCCAGGGCATGTCGAGGCGCGGACTCCTGCGCCGCGCGGGCCTGTTCGGCGCCGCGTTCGCGCTCGGGTCGGCGGCGACCCCCGCGTCCGCCGCGTCCGGCCGCGGCCTGGGCGGCGAGGACCCGCGCCTCGCCTACCTGGTCGGCGACCACCACGTCCACTCCGTGTACAGCCACGACGCCAAGTACACGTTCTCCCAGCAGGCCCGGGCCGCCGCCAAGTACGGCCTGGACTGGATGGTGTTCAACGAGCACTCCAACTTCGGGCACGCCTACTACGGCGCGAAGCTGGAGCACGCGGAGATCCTCAAGGCCCGTGCCGAGAACCCGCGCCAGCTGATCTTCCAGGGCCTGGAGTGGTACATCCCGGCCGCCGAGCACTGCACGGTGTTCGCCGCGCCCGGCCCGCACGAGACCGACCTGCTCACGCAGTTCGAGCTGGCCTACGACGGCAAGCTCCTGGGCTACACCGAGGGCTCGGCGGGTGCGGCGGACACCGCCCGCAACGAGGCGCACGCCGTCAAGGCCATCCAGTGGCTGGCCGAGCAGCGCCGCACCGGCTACGTCGACGACGTCCTGGTCCTCGCCAACCACCCGCTGCGGCTCGGCATCGACTCCCCGCACGAGATGCGCAACTGGCGGGACGCAGGGTGGGGTGGCGGGAACGAGGAGGCCGCCGAGATCATGATCGGCATGGAGGGCGCGCCCGGTGCCCAGGGTGCCGCGATCCCCGGCTGGCGCGGGGCCACCTCGATCCGCGGCGAGTACGAGAACAAGCCCTCCGCCCAGTCCTGGGCGGGCTACCCGGCGGACGCCTACCTGACGTACGGCGGCTTCGACTGGGCGACGGCGACGGTCGGCGGCCTCTGGGACGCGATGCTCTCCGAGGGCCGCCTGTTCACCATCACCACCAACTCCGACAACCACCGCACGGTCTTCGACACCTGGAAGAACGGCGACTGGCTGCCGGGGCAGAACTTCGACAACACCGGCAAGCTGCCCGACCCGGTCGACACCGACACCCCGCAGCCCGGCAGCGACTTCTGGCCCGGCGAGTTCAGCCGCACCCATGTCGGCGTGACCCGTTACGGCTACCGTGCGGTGATGGCGGGCCTGCGCGCGGGCCGGGTCTGGCTGGACCACGGTCACCTGCTCGACGGCCTGGACGTCCGCCTGACGCGGGACTGCGACCACGGCGCCGGTGTCACGCTGGGTGGCCGGCTGCGCGTCCGCAAGGGCGAGCGGATCACCCTGAACGTGACGGTGACGACCGCGTCCCGGGCCAACGCCCAGGGGATCCTGCCCCAGTTGGCGCACGTCGACGTCATCCGGGGCGCGGTGCGCGGCCCGGTCGCCGACCGCGACACCTGGCAGGCGCCGGACACCAAGGTCGTGCAGTCCAAGGACGTGTCCGGCCGCAGGGGCACGTACACGCTGCGCATCCCGGTCACCGCGGGCGACGAGTCGTTCTACGTCCGGCTGCGCGGCAGCGACGGCAAGCGCAACGGCACCGGCTACCTGGGCGCGGCGATCGACCCGCACGGCCCGATCCCGCACGAGCCGGGCAACGGCGACCCGTGGGCGGACACGTGGTTCTACTCGAACCCGATCTTCGTGGACGTGGTGGGCTGAGCTGGGCTGAGCGCCCCAAAGGGGCGCGGGGAACTGCGCGCCCAGCCCCCACCGGCCCGCAGTTCCCCGCGGCAGCAGCCCGGGGAATCGGTTCCGGGCGAAGCCCTACGCGTAGAACCGCGACAGGCTCTGCAGCACCGCGGCGGGCTTGGTCCCACCGTCGATCTCGATCGTCCCGTCGACGACGATCTGCACGCCGCCCGGCACGTCCTCGACCTCCGTCAGGCGGCCGGCCAGCCGGATGCGGGAGCCGACCTTCACCGGGGACGGGAAACGCACCTTGTTCAGGCCGTAGTTGACCTTCGTGGTGACGCCCTGGACGTCCAGCAGCTCGGTGAACAGGGGGATGAACAACGACAGGGTGAGGTAGCCGTGGGCGATCGGGGCGCCGAAGGGGCCCGCGGCCGCACGCTCCGGGTCGACGTGGATCCACTGGTGGTCGCCGGTGGCGTCGGCGAAGGTGTCGATGCGGTCCTGGGTGACCTCGATCCAGGCACTGGTGCCCAGGTCGCTGCCCGCGAGCTTCTTCAGTTCGGCGAGGCCGTTGACGGTGACGGTCATGTGGCGTTCCTTGGCTGGGAGTCGGGAGAGCCGTAGCGCTTGCGCACGCGGGCCTTGAGGAGCTTTCCGGAGGCGGTGCGCGGGAGTTCGTCGGCGAGCACCACCGATTTGGGGAGCTTGTACTTGGCGAGCCGCCCGGCCAGCGAGGCGAGCACCTCGTCGGGGTCGAGGACGGTGCCCTCGCGGGGCACGACCACCGCGCGCGGCACCTCGCCCCACTTGTCGTCCGGTACGCCGATCACCGCGCACTCGGCGATGCCGGGGTGGGCGAGGAGCAGGTCCTCGATCTCGGCGGGGTAGACGTTCTCGCCCCCGGAGATGATCATGTCCTTGAGGCGGTCGACGACGAAGACATAGCCGTCCTCGTCGACCGTGGCCGCGTCCCCGCTGCGGAACCAGCCGTCCGCGAAGGAGGCCGCGGTCTCCTCCGGCAGGCCCCAGTAGCCGGGCATGACATGGGGTCCGCGGACCATGATCTCGCCGGGCTCGCCGACGTCGACCGGGGTCAGGTCGGGCCGCACGACCCGTACGTCGCTGAAGAAGTGCGGCACGCCGGCCGAGCCCGCCTTGCTGATCGCGTGCTCGGCGTCGAGGAAGAGGACGCCGGGTGCGGCCTCGGTCATGCCGTAGCCCTGCAGGAAGGTCAGCCCCCGTTCCTGGTAGACGGCGATCATCGGGGTCGGGACCGGGGAGCCGCCGCAGGTGAGGATGCGCAGGGAGGAGAGGTCGGCGTCCGGCCAGCGGGGATGGCGGGCCACCTGGTCGAACATGGTCGGGACCCCGAACATGAAGGTGATCCGGTGCTGTTCGATCAGGTCGAAGGTGACGTCCGGGTCGAAGGACTCCACCAGGACACAGGTGCCGCCCTTGAGGAGGACCGGCAGGGCCAGCATGTTGAGTCCCCCGGTGTGGAACAACGGGGCGGAGACCAGGGCGCGTTCGTCGGCGGTCAGGTCGGTGTCGACCAGGACGTTGAACGCGTTCCAGGTCAGGTTGGAGTGCGTGAGCATCGCGCCCTTGGGGCGGCCGGTCGTCCCCGAGGTGTACATGATGATGCAGGTGTCGTCGGGGGCGACCGGTTCGTCGATCGGGTCGTCGGCCGCGGCTGCCAGCAGCTCCTCGTACTCCGGGCCGACCTCGACGTACGTCCGGACGTCGGTGGTGCCGGGCAGGCCGGCGACGAGACCGGCGTGCGAGGGGCCGTAGAGGAGGGCCTTGGCGCCGGAGTCGCCGAGCTGGTAGGCGATCTCGGGGCCGACCAGGCGGGTGTTGAGAGGGACGAAGACCGCGCCGAGCACGCCGGCCGCGAACAGGGTCTCCAGGTAGGCGGGGTGGTTGGGGCCGAGGTACGCGATGCGGTCGCCGCGGCGGATGCCCCGGGCGCGCAGGGCGTGGGCCAGGCGGGTGGTGCGTGTGTGCAGGGTGCGGTAGTCGGTCGGCTGCCCGCCGAACACCAGTGCCGTGCGGTGCGGGGTCTTGCGGGCCCGGCGTGCGGGCCACGACCCCAGTCCCTCGTTGCGCATCTGCGGCCCCTTACGACGTGGTCAGCCCGAGCAGGCGGGCGGCGTTCTCCTTGAGGATCTTCGGCCGGACCTCGTCCTTGATGGGCAGCTTCGCGAAGTCGGCGAGCCACCGGTCGGGGGTGAGGACGGGGAAGTCGGAGCCGAACAGCACCTTGTCCCTGAGCAGCGTGTTGGCGTACTGCACCAGCTGCGGCGGGAAGTACTTCGGCGACCAGCCGGACAGGTCGATGTGCACGCCCGGCTTGTGGGTGGCGACGGCCAGGGCCTCGTCCTGCCAGGGGAAGGACGGGTGCGCCAGGATGATCTTCAGGTGCGGGAAGTCGGCCGCCACGTCGTCCACGTGCAGCGGGTTGCTGTACTTCAGCCGGATCCCGCCGCCGCCCGGGACACCGGCGCCGATGCCGGTCTGGCCGGTGTGGAAGAGGGCGATGGTGCCGGTCTCCTCGATCACCTCGTAGAGGCCGTAGGCCACCGCGCGGTCGTTCGGGAAGAAGCCCTGGATGCTGGGGTGGAACTTGAAGCCCTTGACCCCGTACTCCTCGACCAGGCGGCGGGCCTGCCTGATGCCCGCCCGGCCGCGGAAGGGGTCGACGGAGGCGAAGGGGATCAGGACGTCGGGGTTGGCGGCCGCGGCCTCGGCGACCTCCTCGTTGGGGACGGGCGCGGTGCCGGTGGCGGACTCGGCGTCCACCGTGAAGATCACGGCGGCCATGTTCCGTTCCCGGTAGTAGGCGGCGGTCTCCTCGATCGTCGGTTTCCGCTTCCCCTCGGTCTTGAAGTAGGCGGCGGAGGCGTCGTGCAGGTCGTCGTCGAGGGAGGAGTGCCCCCGGGAGGAGATCTCGGCGTGCGTGTGGACGTCGATCGCGGTGAGAGCCTCGATGTCCATCACGCCTCCGGGAGCTTGGGCGCCGGGATGCCGACCGTCTGGAGTTCGGCGCCGACCGAGGTGGGGAAGGCGTCGGCCAGGGTTTCCGGGGTCCAGCCGCCGTCGGCGTAGGCCGCCCTGATCTCCTGCGGATGCGACCAGAGTGCCACTTTGTCGCCGCCGATGCCGATGGCCTGGCCGGTGATCGAGCGGGCGGCCTCGGAGGCCAGGAAGGGCACGAGGGCCGCGCAGTCCTCGGGGGTGCCGAAGCCCTCGCCCTTGCGCAGGAAGCCCGGGAGCGGCTCGCCGTTCCGCATGGCCTCGATGTACGGCGCGAAGGCGGGGATGGTCTCGGTCATGGCGGTGGCGGCCACCGGGACGATCGCGTTGACGGTGATGCCCGCCCGGCCCAGCTCCATCGACCAGGTGCGGGCCATGGCGGCGATGCCGGCCTTGGCGGCGGCGTAGTTGGTCTGGCCGAAGTTGCCGCGCTGCCCGGCCGGGGAGCCGACCAGGATCAGGGTGCCGCCCTCGCCCTGCTCGCGCATCCGGACGGCGGCGGCCCGGGCGCAGGTGAAGGTGCCCTTGAGGTGGGTGGTGAGGACCGCGTCGAAGTCGTCGTCAGTCATCTTCCACAGCACCTTGTCGCGCAGGATGCCCGCGTTGGTGACCAGGACGTCGAGGCGGCCGAACTCCTGGACCGCCCTGTTCACGAGCCGGTCCGCGGCCTCGGCGGTGCCGACCGGGACCACTTCGGCGACGGCGGTGCCGCCGGCCTCGGCGATGGACTTCACGGCCTGCTCGGCGACGGTCTCGTCCACGTCGTTGACGACCACCGAGGCGCCGTGGGCGGCGAGGGCGTGGGCATAGGCGAGGCCGAGGCCCCGGCCACTGCCGGTGACGACGGCGGCCTTGCCGGTGAGATCGATGGTGGGCACGGTCGGTCCTTTCACAGACGACGGTGGCGGCCCCGGAGGCCACCTGCGGCTTTCGAGATCGAAGCTAAGAGCAATAATTGTTGTCGTCAATAGTTGTTGTCGGCCCACGGGTGCCTCATGCTGGAATCTGTGCCACAGACCGCCCCGCCGCCGGGGCCCGGACCAGGGAGACCGCCATCACCCGCCAGCACACCGAGAACCCGACCTCGATCGACGCGGACGAGCCGTGGATGCGGGGGCTGCACGCGGACACGGGCTACCTGCTGTACCGCCTGGGGCTGCGCTCGGGGCAGCTCTTCAACACGTTCCTCCAGGAGTCGGGGCTACGGCTGCGCCACTACGCGGTGCTGCGGTTCCTCGCCGGCTCGGAGGGGTCGCTCCAGCGGGAGCTGAGCGCCCGGCTCGGCTACGACCCGAGCGCGATCGTCGGTCTGGTCGACGACCTGGAGAAGCTGGGCTTCGCCGAGCGGCGCCCCTCCCCCGACGACCGCCGCAGCCGGATCGTGGTGCTCACCGAGGCCGGCCGGGCGTTCCTGCGGGACACCGACGAGGCCGGCCAGCGCGTGACGAACGAGCTGCTGGGCCCGCTCGACCCCGCCGAGCGGGCCACGCTGCACGCCCTGCTGCTGCGCGTCGCCGACCGGCCATGACCGCCGCCGCCCGCTCCGCGCCCGACCGGCTGCTCGCGGTCCTGGCCGCGTTCGACCACGGGCATCCGGCGCTGAGCCTGACGGACATCGGCCGCCGGGCCGGGCTCACCCTCACCACCGCGCACCGCCTGGTCGGCGCGCTCACCGCGTGGGGCGCGCTGGAACGCGACGCGGACGGCTACTACCACGTGGGACTGCGGCTCTGGGAGCTGGCCGCGCTGGCGCCGCGCGGTCTCGCGCTGCGGCAGATCGCGCTGCCCTACCTGGAGGACCTGTACGAGGCGACGCACGAGAACGTGCAGCTGGCGGTGCGGGACGGGTCGGACGTCGTCTACATCGAGTGGCTGTCGGGGCGTTCGGCGGTGGGCGTGCACATCCGGGTGGGCGCCCGCTGGCCGCTGCACGCGACCGGGGTGGGGCTCGCCCTGCTCGCGCACGAGACGCCCGGCTTCCAGCAGGACTACTGCGCGGGCCCGTTGACGTCCTTCACGCCGTACACCGTCACGGATCCGGCCCGGTTGCGCCGCTCGCTGGCCGAAGTGCGGCGCACCGGCGCCGCGGTGAGCGCCCGTCAGGTCACCGACGACGCGCTGTCCGTGGCGGCTCCGGTGCGCGGGGCGACGGGACAGGTGGTGGCGGCCGTCTCGGTGGTGGTGCCCGAGGCCGACGCCCAGGTACCGGTGCTGGTCCCGGCGGTGCGGCTGGCGGCCCGCGGGATCTCCCGGGCCCTGGGCTGGCAGCCGGACCGGACGACGGGGCAGCCCGTGTAGCGTGTCCGGGTGACGACGAGCGAGGTGTACCGGGAGCTGGGCGAGGCCGCCTGGGGGTGGGTGCTCGGGCAGGTGCGACAGGACGAGGGTCCCTGGCTGCCGGAGACGGTGTCGGAGGAGCACACCGGGGACCCGGCGCCCGGCGAGGACCGGGACTCGCTGTACGCGGGAATCGCCGGACTCGCCCCGGTGCTGGCGGAGATCGCGCGGTACCGGCCGCTGAGCGGGCCGGAACAGGCCCTGGCTGCCGGGATCGTGAACCGCCTGTCGGCGCAGGCACCCGTCGTGACCGAACCCTCGCTCTACCTCGGCCTGGCGGGCCACGCCACGGCGCTGCGGCTCCTCGCGCCGGGCAGCGAGGCGATCGTGCTGCGGCGGCTCGCCGAGCTCGCGACCCCCGAGGGCTGGCGGACCACGACCACGTTCGTGCCGGATTCCGACGCGCCGCTGAGCGACATCATCATGGGCGTCGCGGGCGTGGTCATGACGGCGGTCTGGGCGGGCGGCGAGTACGCGGAACCGATCGCGACGACCGGCGGCGAGGCCCTGCTGCGGATGGCGGACCGCACGGAGGCGGGCCTGGACTGGGGGATCTCGCCGAGCAGCGAGTCGCGGTCCCCGAACTACTCGCACGGCGCCGCCGGGGTGGGCGCCGCCCTGGCGATGGCAGGCGCGACGGCACACCGCGAGGACTTCGTCGCGGCCGCCGTGGACGCGGCCCGCCATGTCCTGTCCATGGGCTCGCTCGCGGACGGCGGCTTCGTCGTCCCGCACACGATCCCGCCGTCGAAGCGGGAGGTGGAACCGGTGACGTACACCTGGTGCCACGGCCCGGCGGGCACCTCGCACCTGTTCACGGCGCTCGCCCACGCGGGCGTCACCGAGGTGGCGGGGCACGCCGTCGGGGAGTTGCGGCAGCGCTGCCTGACCTCGATCCTCACCTCGGGGCTGCCGGAGCGGCTGCGCCCCGGGTTCTGGGACAACGACGGCCGCTGCTGCGGGACGGCGGGCGTCGGGGACGTCCTCCTCGACGCGGCGCAGGACTGCGCGGGGACACCGAGGGCGGACACGCTGGTGAGCGCCGCGCTGCGGATGGGTGACGCGCTGGTGGAGCGGGCGGTCCGGGACGGGGACGGGGCCCGCTGGCGCTTCGTGGAGTACCGCATCGCCACCCCGCTGCTGCCGCCGGGCACGTCGTGGATGCAGGGCGCGGCCGGCATCGCGGCCTACCTGCTGCGCCTCGCCCGCTACCTCGACACCGGTCCGGACGCCCCGGTCGTGGACCGCCCGGACCAGTGGTGGGCGGTGCCGGCGCGGGTGCGCGGCGAGTGGCCGGCCCTGGTCAGCTGACCGCCGCCGTCGCCGTGTAGGTCACCTCGTCCTCCCCGTGGTGGGCCGTGCCCCGGCAGGTGAGCGTCGTGGCGGTGGAGACCTGGGGGCGGCTGACGCGCCAGTGGACCGTGAGGCGTTCGCCGGGGTCCAGGCGGGGCGCGGTGGCCTCGTCCCGGGCGTGGGCGGTCCAGCCGCTCGGGATGTCGAGGGCGAGCCGGGCGGCGTTCCAGGGGCGCGCGGAGCCGTTGGCGAGCGTGGCGCTGACCGTGAACTCCGTTCCCCCGCCGCTGACTTCGAGGGTCACGCCGAAGGGCCTGCGCGGGTACACCGGCGCCCACGACGCGTGCATCAGCTTCACCAGCGCGTCCGCCCGGGCCGGCCGGGCGGCGGCCAGGTCGTGCTCCTCGCCGGGGTCCCGGGCGAGGTCGTACAGCTCCACGTCCCACTGCTCGTCCGGGGCGCGGCGGTTCTGGCCGGGCGCGAACCGGACCGCCTTGAGGTCGCCCTGCCGCAGGGCTTCGGCGAGCCGGTCGCCGCGGCCGTGGTCCGCGGCGTTCTGGCGGACGGTGACGCCGTCGTGGTTGCGGTAGAAGTAGAGGCTGTCGTGGCGGGCGGTGTCGGCGGAGCCGCGCAGGAGCGGGGCGATGGAGAGGCCGTCGACGTCCGCGGGGGCGGGCGCGCCCGCGAGCTCGGCGAGGGTGGGCAGCAGGTCGGTGAGCGGGGTGGGCCGGTCGGTCGTGCCGGCCTCGACGTGTCCCGGGGACCAGGCGATGAACGGGACGCGGATGCCGCCCTCGTACAGGTTCCGCTTGTAGCCGCGCAGCGGGCCGTTGCCGTCGAAGAGGTCGGGGTCGGTGCCCGCCTCCTCGTGCGGGCCGTTGTCGCTGGTGATCAGGACCACCGTGTTGTCGGCGAGGCCGAGCGCGGTGAGCTCGTCGGTGACGTCGCCGACCAGGGTGTCGAAGGTGGTGACCTGCGCCGCGTGCCGCTTGTTCGGCCCGGTCCAGGGGCGGTCGGCGTACGCGCCGACGTGCGGGTCCTTGCTGGGGGCGTGCGGCACGGTCGGGGCGAGGTAGAGCAGGAACGGCTCGTCACGGTGGGTCTGGAGGAAGCCCAGGGCGCGTTCGGAGATGAGGTCGGGGGCGTAGACCTTCTGGGCGCCGCCCTTGTTGGCCGGGATCTCCTCGCGGGTGCCGTTGTGCCACAGGTACTCGGGGAAGTAGTCGTGGGCGTGGTGGTGGGTGAGGTAGCCGTAGAACTCCTCGAAACCACGGGCGTTGGGGTGGCTCGGCTGGTCCGGGCCGTTGGGTCCGAAGCCCCACTTGCCGATCAGGCCGGTGCGGTAGCCGAGCGCCCTGAGCGCCTCCGCGAACGTGAAGTCCCGGTCGGTGAGGGCGCCCTGGCCGCCGGGTCCCCAGGGGTTGGTGCGCACGGTCGCGTGCCCGCCGTGCAGGCCGGTGAGCAGCGAGCAGCGCGAGGGCGCGCACACCGGGGCGGCCGCGTAGGCCTGGGTGAAGCGCAGGCCCTCGGCGGCGAGGGTGTCCAGGCGCGGGGTGTGCATCAGCTGCTGGCCGTAGGAGCCGAGCTCGCCGTAGCCGAGGTCGTCGGCGAGGACCACGACGAAGTTGAGCCGGTCGGACGGGTGCTGCGCGGCCGGGGCCGCCACGGCGGGCTTGACGGTGTGCCGGGGTTGCTCGGCGGCCGGCTGTGCCGCGTCCCCGTCCTCGCACCCCGCGACCGCCGCGAGCGCGACGGGCGCGGCGGCGGCCCCGGTGAGGAAACGACGGCGGCTGGGCATACGGATCCCCCGGAGTGACGGTGACGCGTGGTCCTGAACAGATGGTGGTCGCGGCCATCCGTCCAGGACCATGCACACGCTGTGAACGCTCTGTTTCGACTCGTGAGAGGGAAATCCGGGCTCGGAGGTTCCCGCTCCACGACGTCAGAATGATCACAGACGGGCGCGGGACGCGGTCACATGGGTGCCGGTTCGGGCGCTCCGGTACGGGGCACGGGCGTGTCGTCCTCCAGGGGGTGGGCGTAGCGGCGGAAGCCGGGGACGTGCTCGGCCCGGCGCAGGGCGCCCCGGTACAGGACCATGCCGTGGACGGAGGTGCCGTCGTCGCGCCAGCAGACGAGGGGGACCCGGCGGGCGTCCCCCTCGTCGGTGACGAACAGGGCCACGTGCCCGCCGGCCGCCAGCAGGCTCATGCCGTGCCGCCCGGCGGCTCGGCGGAGAACAGCCGGCCGTACCCGGTGATCCCGTGGGCCGCCCCGGCCGCTCCGGCCAGGTGCAGGGCGTGCCAGAACAGGACCTGGTTGGCGGTCAGGACCGCGAAGCCCAGCTCCTGTTCCAGGGCGTCGATGACGCCCACCGCGCGGATGCCGTTGCCGGCCACGAGGACGGCGTCGGGCCGGTGCCCGGCGACCGTGGTGCGGATCCACTCGGACAGCGCCCCGGGGGTGATCAGCCTCTGGTTGCTGGGCAGCCCGCACGGGCCGTGGTGGACGACCTCGAAGCCCTGTTCGGTGAAGTAGTCGGCGCCGAGCCCGGACAGCCGGTCGTCGAACCACGGCGGGTTCACGAGGGCGATCCGGCCGGTGCCGAGCGCGGTGAAGCCGGCCACGGCCGCCGTGGTGGTGCCGGTGAGCGGCAGTCCGCGGGTGACCCGGGCGAGCCGGGCGAACAGGTCCTTCTCGCCGGCCGCGCCGAGAACGTAGGCGGAGCTGGTGAAGCCGAGCGCGATCGCGTCGAGCGGGGCGGCGGCCAGCAGTTCCACCGCGTCGTCGATGTGCGGCGGTTCCACGAAGGCCCGCACCGGGTCGTGCGGGATCTTCGGGTCCATCTCGCCGCCGGCCCGCATCGCGCCGAAGTGGACGCGCGACCCGTGCACGAACACGTCCTCGGGCGCGATCGCCTGGAACTCCGACTCCGGGCCGACGTCCGCGTGCGGTACGACCACGCCGATGCGCGCCCGCGCCTCCCAGCCGTCCTTCTGGGCTCGGATGGTGCTCATCTCCGTGTCTCCTCGTCGTCGTCGGGGCCGTCGGGGCGCATCAGGCGGACGCCTCGGCGGCCAGCGAGCCGCCGCGGACCGTGCCGGTGCCGGTGGCGTTCAGGAAGCCGGGGTGCTTGCGGCGCATGTTCGCCATCACGAACTCGTAGGGAACGTCGTCGAAGCCGCCGTGGTCGGTCAGGAACTCCATGCTCTGGCGGCCCTGGTCGTCGAAGGGGTGGTGCAGGCTGTCGGCGGTGCCGTCGAACTCCAGCGGCTTCATCCCGTACAGCCGGCACAGGATCTTGTTGAAGACCGGGGTGGCCTTGACCCACCTGCCGTCCAGGTGGACCGAGTTGAGGCCGTGGAAGAAGACGTCCCCGCCGATGTGGGCGCGCAGCCGGTCGGAGGCGAGGTGGTTGCGCACGTCGCCGTAGTGGACGCGGGCGGGAATGCCCACGGCCCGGCAGGCCGCCGCGTACAGCGCGGACTTGTGCAGGCAGAAGCCCTTGCGGGTGGCCGCGGTGTGGCTGGCCCGCAGCCCCCGCTCGGACAGGTCGGCGCCGTACACCTCGTAGAAGACGTCGTCGCGGACGGCGTGGTAGAGCTCGACGGCCAGCCGGCGCTTGTCCGCGCCGCGGTCGGTGACCGCCTCGTCGACGAAGGTCTGGACGGATTCGGTCTCGTAGTCGAGGAAGTCGGTGGGCGCGGTGAGCCGGCGCAGGTCGTCCGGGGTGAGTGCGTTCATGGTGACCCTTTCGTCAGCTCCCGGCTCACAGGCCCAGGAGGGAGGCGATGCGGTTGCGCTGGATCTCGCTGGTGCCGGAGTAGATGGTTCCGCCGACCGCGTTGCGCACGTCCCGCTCGATGCCGGTGGCGGTGAGGTAGCCCTGGCCGCCGAAGATCTGGACGGCGTCGAGCGCGGTGCGCTTGTTGGCCTCGCTGACCACGGTCTTGGTGGCGGCGACGTCGATCGCGGCGTCCTGGCCGGCCGCCACCTTGGCGCCGGTGTCGGTGAGCCACTTGCGGGCGGTCTCCACCGCGATCTTCATGTCCGCGATCTTGTGCGAGACGCCCTGGAAGGCGCCGATCGGCTCGCCGAACTGACGGCGGGACCTGGCGTACTTGAGGACGCGCTCCAGCCGGTGTTCCATCTCGCCGAGCGTGAGGGAGAACGAGAAGAGGATCTCCCGCTTCATCACGTGGTCGAGGACCAGGAAGCCGGCGCCCTCCTGGCCGATGCGCCGGGCGGCGGGCACCCGCAGCCGCTCGAAGGTCACCTCGCTCAGCGGGGAGGTGCGCAGCCCCATCTTGCCGAGCGGCTCGCCGACCCGCAGACCGGGGGTGTTCCGCTCGACCAGGAAGACGCTCAGGCCGAACGGGCCGGGCTTTCCGGTGCGCACGTACAGCAGGAAGAGGTCGGCGATCGGGGCGTTGGTGATGAACGTCTTGCCGCCGTCGATGACGTAGTCGTCGCCGTCCCTCGTCGCGGTGGTGGAGATGTTCAGCGCGTCGGAGCCGTTGCCCGGCTCGGTGATGGCGTGCGCGGTGATCAGGTCGCCCGTGACGATCCGGGGCAGGAAACGGTCCTTGAGCTCCTCGGAGCCGAACGCCTGCAACGGGACGCCGACGCTGACGATCTGCGTGGAGGCGGAGAAGCCGAGGCCGGCGTCGCGGCAGGTGTGCCCGAGCCCTTCGAGGGCGCGCATGGTGTCGGTCAGGGTGCCGCCACGGCCGCCGTACCGCGTCTCGAACGGTACGGTGAGCAGTCCGGAGCGCTGGATCGTCTTCCACTTCTCCCAGGGGAACTCCGCCCGGGCGTCCCACTCCTCGACGGCGTGGTTGAGTTCGTCCGCCCAGGGGGCGACGAGGGTGTACGGGTCCGGTCCGGTGCCCGTGTCGGTTCCGGTTCCGGTGGTCCGCGGTGCGGACGGTGCGGGTGTCATGCGTGTGCTGCCTTCCGGTACGTCGCTGGTCGGGGCCGGGGCCCGCGCCGCCGCCGGCGGGGCGGGCCCCGGGTCGCGGAACTCAGTACTGGGAGAAGCCGTCGGGAGACAGCGTGTGCTTCTCGTCGCCGCGCAGAGCCGGACTGAACACGGATATGAGTCTCAGGTCCTCGTAGTCGGAGGCCACGAGGTAGTGCGCGTCGTTCTCGTCGAGGGCGTAGATGGTGCCCTCGGTGATCTTGTAGCGTTCGCCGGACGCGGTGACGACCTCGCCGGAACCGCCCGTGCAGTAGCAGGCCTCGAGGTGGCGGCGGTACTGCAGGGCGCTCGTGGTGCCCTTGCGGACCAGCGTCTCGCACACGGTGAAGCCCATGCCGTCGGCCTCGGTGAGCAGGCGGTGGCTGGTGCCGTTGCCCCACTCGACGGCGGCGAGCTCGCTGGTGCTGCGGACGATCATTCATGTCTCCTGGTGTGTGAGGGGTTCGTCCGGAGGATTTTTTGGAAGCGCTCCGGAGTTCGTTCCGGGTTCTCTGTGGACATCCGGGCATCCGGACATCCGGCAATCCGGAAAACGGCTCAAGCGGCCGTCTTCGTCGTGGTCTCGACGAATGCCGAAATGGCGCCGATGCTGCGGAAGTTGTCCGGGGTCAGCGGAATGTCGTCGATCGGGATCGAATAGGTCCGGGAGAGGTGCGAGACGATCCGGACCACGCCGAGGCTGTCGACCACTCCGTTGTCGATGAGGTCGAACTCGGCGGTCAGATCGGCCGTGTCCTCTCCGTCGAGGAACTCGGCGACCACATAGCCGCGAATTTCGTCCGCCAGGGAGGTCATGCGGGATTTCCCTTCTGTCGTGCTGCCTTGATGAGGTTGCGGTCGGGTTTTCCGGTGGACGTGCGCGGCAGCGGGGTGTCGCCCACGTGCACGGAGGACGGGATGGCGTGGCGGGGCAGGCGCTCGGCGCTGTGCGAGCGCAGCCTCAGTGAGGTGAGCGAGGTGCCGGGCCGCCGGGTCACCTGGGCGTGCAGCCGGTAACCGGCCTCCGGGTCGGGGATCGCCACGACGGCGGCCTCGGCGACCTCGGGGTGGGCCGCCAGGACGTTCTCGACCTCCTGCACGTTGGTCCGCACCCCGCGGACCTTGACCTGGAAGTCGGTGCGTCCCTGCAGCCGGTGCAGGCCGTCGGCGTCCCGGGTGACGAGGTCGCCGGTGCGGTAGAAGACCTCGTCGCCGCCGTCGGGGGCGGGCACGAACACCCCTTTGTTGCGGGAGCGTTGCAGGTACCCGGCGGTCTGGAACGGCGTGGTCACGAGGAGTTCACCGGTGCCGGGCCCGTCGATGACCCGGCCCTCGCCGTCCAATAGCAGGGCCCGCACCCCGGGCAGCGGCCGGCCGATGGGGGTCTGCGCACCGGCGGCCGCGGGGTCGGCCTCGTAGCTGAAACTGTCGTTGGTCTCGGTGCAGCCGAAGACGTTGTGGCAGGCGGCGCCGGGGAAGGCCGTGCCGAGCTGCCGCAGCAGTGCCTCCGGCAGCGCGTCGCCGGTGAAGACGACCGTGCGGACCGTCGGGTGCACGGCACCGTCCTGGGCGAGCAGCCGGTGCAGCATCGGCACGCCCTGGACGAAGGTGACCTCGTGCCGGGCGATCAGGTCCTGCAGGTGACGCGCGTCGGCACTGGACTCCTGCTCGACGAGGACGGACCGGGCGCCCAGCCGCAGCGCGGTCCACACGTCGAGCAGGGAGAGGTCGAAGTTCAGCGGTGCGTAACTGAGCAGCGTGTCCTGCGCGGTGAGGCCGAACCGGCCGGTCGCCCAGTCGGCGAACCGGTCGAAGCCGTCGCCGGGGATCGGCACGATCTTCGGTGTACCGGTGGAGCCGGAGGTGGTGAGCAGCAGGGGCGCGGCGGCGGGGTCCGCGAAGTCGAAGTCCCGGGCGGCCTGTTCGTCCGGCGTGACCGGGGCGGTGTCGAGCACCCCCTGGGCGTCGACGGTCAGCGTCCGGGAACACCGGGCCTGCGCGGCGAGCGTCGCACGGGCGGCCGAGCCCAGCTCGGGTGAGGGCGCCAGGACCGCGTAGCCGGCCCGGAAGGCGGCGACGAACAGCGCGATCGTCCCGGGCGTCTTGTGCGCGGGCACGCACAGCGGCTGCCGCCGGTCGAGCCCGAGTCCGTCCAGGGCGCCGGCCAGCTCCTCGGCGAGGCCGACCAGCTCCCGGTAGGTAACCTGCCGCCCGCCCCGGATCAGGGCCACCTGGTCGGGCCGGCGGCGGGCGTGGGTGGCGAGCGCGTCAAAAAGGCGTGATGATGGCACAGTTTCCCCCAATTCGTGCACCTGTCCATGTGAAAGCGACATGCCAAGGGGGGTGACGGCGCCAGAGCCGCGCCATAGAACCCGCGGAGCCCGGCAGCCATCAGCTCGGCCGGCTCCGCATCACTCCCCCGTGATCGATCCGCGACTAACCGTACATGCGATGCATGCAGAGTCAAGCATGTAAATGTGCCGGTCATCAGTGATGCACATCACCGGCCACCAGGCATATGAGGGCGTCAAGTTTGCTTGATGAACTATGTGTTTCGGGTTGCCGAAACGGCTTTCACCAAGGTGTCGCACCCCTTAAGGAAGGGTGCGCCGCGAGGAGCCGGGCGTTCACCCGGAGACACGACGCCGAGAACGGAAAACGCCGAAAGCCGTCCCGGAGGACGACTTTCGGCAGGCGGGTTCCGACCGGGCGGAACCGGAAGGCGCGGCGGCGCTCAGAGGGCGCTGCGCAGCGCCTGGACGGTACCGGCCAGCTCAGCGGTGCCGCCGGCGGTGTTCAGCGCCGAGCTGAGGACCTCGGAGTAGGTACCGCGCGCGTCGGTGTAGCGCTGCCTGCCGTCGTCGGTGATGACGGCGTAGACGCCGCGCTTGTCGTCGGGACACAGGTCCCGCAGGGCGAAGCCGGCCGCGAAGAGGCGGCCCACCAGGCGCGTCACCGAGCTCTGCCCGAGCCCGACCTTGTCGGCGAGTTCCTGCATGCGCAACTCGCCGTCCTTGGCCTGCACGAGACACTCCAGGGCCCGGAATTCGGAGAGGCCTATGCCGTGCCGGCGCTGCAGGGCCTGGGTGAGCTGGCGCTCCACGTGCGCGTGCAGGGCGAGGACCCTCCCCCACATGGCCTGATCGGACGAGGCGGCCGACGCATAGGTGATCGTGGTCGTCATGGACAGCTCCCTCTCAGGCGGCGCGTTGACAACAAGATACATGTTCATGCAAGCTTTGGTCGTCCGCTCGATTCTTCCAGCGGATCTTGCACATCCAAAGAACATGCACGTACAAACAAGTATCGAGGGTCTTATGCCCGGCACCAACGCGTCCAAGGGCTCAGCCCGCCCGTTGTGCTCCGGCTCCGCATGTCCACGGTCCGAGTCGAGGAGCGACGATGTCACCCACCGAGATCCCGGAGAGCGAGCTGACCGAGTACGCCCGTGAGGCGGTGCGGATCAGTCGCGAGCACGTCGCCGAGGGCGGCATCCCGTTCTCCGGTGTGGTGGTCAACGACGGCCAGGTCCTCGGCACCGGCTTCAACCGGGTGCACGAGGACAACGACCCCACCGCGCATGCGGAGGTGGTCGCGCTGCGCGAGGCCGCCGCGAAACACGGGCTGCACGCCACCGCCGGGGCCACGCTGATCGCCTCGGGTGAGCCCTGCGCCCTGTGCTACATGGCGTCGCTGTACTTCAGGGTCGGCCACATCGTCCACGTGGCCGACCGCAGGACGGCCGCCCGGTACGGCTTCGACTACTCGGGGTCGTACTCGATCTTCGCCGAGGACCCGACGGCCTGGCAGATCAAGGTCAGCTCGCTGCAACTCCCGGAAGGGACGCAGCCGTTCGAAGAATTCCTCGCCCGCAACCGGAGGCGGCTGTGACCGGCACGGAAACCAGCAGGGTCGGCATCAAGGTCTGGTCGGACTATGTCTGTCCGTTCTGCATGCTGGCCGAGGGCCCGCTGCACGAGGCCACCCACGACCTCGACGTCGAGATCGAGTGGATGCCGTTCGAACTGCGACCCCACCCCACCCCGACGCTGCGGCCGGAGGACGAGTACCTGCCCGCGATCTGGGCGCGTTCGGTCTATCCGATGGCCCGCCGGATGAACGTGGACATCACCCTGCCCACCGTCTCACCGCAGCCCTACACCCGGCTGGCGTTCGAGGGCTACCGGTTCGCGGCCGAGCACGGCAAGGGTGCGGAATACACCCCGCGGGTGCTGCGGGCCTTCTTCCAGGAGAACCAGGACATCGGCCGACCGGACGTCCTCGCCGCCATCGCCTCCGAACTGGGCCTGGACGAAACCGCTTTCACCGCGGCGCTGACGGACGGGACCTACGCCGAGGCCCACCAGGAGGCGCTCGGGACCGCCGCGGCGTACCGCGTCTCCGTCGTTCCCACGCTCGTCATCGGCGAGAGCCACCGCATCGAGGGTGTCCCCACCGCGGCCCAGATCCGCAAGGCCGTGCTCGACGCCCAGGCCGAACAGGCCGTCGCCCGCGGTGCCGCGTGCGGCATCGACGGCTGCTGACGGCTGCTGACACGGCAGCGGGTTCTCGGCACCCGGCCGCACCACCACCTCACGTCCCGGCGGACCACCGCTCGGTCGCGCCCATCGAACGAAAGGAAAGCCCATGCAGTGGCTCTACCTCGCCATCGCGGACATCTTCGAGATCACCGTGGCCATCGCGGCCGGCAAGGCCGAAGGCTTCAAGAACCGCAAGTGGACCGTCGTGACCCTGCTCAGCGGCGCGATCGGGACCTACTTCCTCAGCAAGGCCCTGCTGACCTTCAACGTCGGTGTCGGCTACGCCATCTGGACGTCCGTCGCCGGCGTCGGCATCACCCTGCTCGGAGCGGCGGTCTTCGGACAGCGCCTGGACTGGCGCAAGGCCCTCGGTATCGCCGTGATCATCACCGGGGTCGTCGGCCTGCAGCTCAGCGGTGCCGCCTGAGGAACCCCCGCCGTCGCCGGACCCACACTCTTACGAAAGGACGCACTCCCATGTCCAACACCGGCCGTTCCTCGGCCAACGCCTGGCTCGTACTTCTCCTCGCCGGAGGGTTCGAGGTCGGCTACGCGCTCTCGGTCGGCGGAAGCCACGGCTTCACCCGCCTGACGTGGTCGCTGGTCGCCGTCGTGTTCTTCCTCCTGACGCTCTGGGCGCTGAGCGTCGCGCTGCGCACCATCGACGTCGGTATCGGCTATGCCGTCTGGGCCGGAATCGGGTCGGCCGGTGCGGCGCTGCTGAGCCCCGTCTTCTTCGACGAGTCGCTCACCCTCGTCCAGGCCCTGTGGCTGGGCGTCATCATCGTGGGCGTGGTGTGGCTCAAGCTCGCCGACCGGCCGCAGAGCACCCCGGAGCCCCTAGACGCCCTTCAGGGCGCCGGGACGATCGACGCCCGGCTGCAGGAGACGCAGGGCGCGGAGCGCTGAGGGGGCGCGGAGCAGGGGTCACGGACTCCGAGGTGAACAGACGGCGGGACATGTCTCTCCAGGGTGGGTGGTGAGGGTGGATCGGTGGGTGGCTGGGTGCGC